>NZ_JAYRKD010000001.1:5000-379553 GCF_041905885.1 Dongia sp.
CGACGGTGTCACCGAAGACATCATCACCGATCTCTCCAACGTCTCCGGCCTGTTCGTGCTGAGCCGGAACATGGTCTTCGCCTACAAGAACCGGGCGCGGACGATGGAGCACATTTCCCGCGAGCTGGGCGTCGCCTATGTGGTCCAGGGCAGCGTCCGCAAGTCGGGCAACCGGGTCAGGATCAACGCGGAGCTGGTCGAAGGCGCCACCGACGGGCATCTCTGGGCGGCCCGCTACGACCGGGACATCAACGACATCTTCACGGTCCAGGACGAGATCACCAAGACCATCGTCGAGCAACTGAAGGTCAAGCTGCTGCCCGACGAGAAGAAGGCGATCGAACAGGCCCCCACCGCCAGCGTCGATGCCTATACGCATTACCTGCGCGGCCGCGAGTACTACCATATCGCGTCCAAGGCCAATCACCTGATGGCGCGGCAGAGCTTCGCCCGGGCGCTCGAGCTCGATCCGAGCTATGCCCGCGCCTATGCCGGCATCGCGATCTGCGACGTGCGGCTGCAATCGAGCTACGGCTTTGCGATCGGCGTCGATGCGATCCTCGCCACCGCGGAAAAGGCGCTGCTGATCGATCCCAACCTTGCGGAAGCGCGCGCGGCGAAGGCCTTCGCGCTTTCGCTGGGCGAGAGACGCGCCGAAGCGGCCGCGGAATTCGAGCTGGCGGTCGAGCTCGATCCGGATTGCCATGAGGCGCACCGGTACTATGCCGAGTTCTGCGTCACCGACGGGCGATTCGAGCTGGCGGCGACCCACTTCATCCGGGCGCTCGAGATCAAGCCCACCGATTACGGCGCGCCGATCATGCTGGTCAGCGTGTTTCGCTCATTGGGCCAGGTCGAGAAGGCCGAAAGCTATGCCCGCCTCGGCGTCAAGAAGGCCGAAGAGGAGCTGCGGCTGCATCCGGAGAACGCGAACTGCGCCTGCCTCGGCGCGACGGTGCTGGCCTTTCTCGGGCAGCGGGAAGAGTCGATGCAATGGCTCTCGCGCTCGCTGGCGACCGATCCCGGCGACACCAACATCCAGTACAACGCCGCCTGCACCTATGCGCTGCTCGGCGAGGCCGACAAGGCCGTGGAAGTGCTGGAGCGCTGGGTTTCCCAGGTCGGCGCGGAGATGCGGCTTTGGTTCCGCAACGATTCCGACCTTGATTCCATACGGCAGCATCCCCGATATGCGGTATTGCTCAAGCTCTCGGAACCGGCCGAGCAGCCAACCTTGGGTCGCGCCGAAGATTCACTCGCACAGTAATTGTTGATCCAGTAGAATTTTTTCCCACAGACTCGGGGCGAGGCGCGCGTGGGGACCCGGTTCAACCTGTTTGTGCAGCCGCCAATCCAGGGCGATCGGAACGAGACCGAGGTGATCTCCGTCTCGTCGCCGGCGGGCAGCCTTCGCGCCGGCCCGGCCGATGATCGCATGTACACCGTCGAGCCGGTCGGCAAGACCTATCCCTACGGCGCGAGCCGCGGGCCCTATGGCACGCCGTTCATCTACCTCCCGCCCTGGACCGGGCGGAGGCGGGCGCCGGCCGAGCCCAACGACAGCGGCCATTTCGATCACCTCCATCCCGGCGATCCCGGCTTCAACGCGGCGCATGTCTTCGGCGCCATCCGCTTCACCCTCGATGTCTGGGAGCGCTATCTCGGCCAGCCGGTGCTCTGGCATTTCCAGGAGCATTTCGACCGTCTCGAGATCTCGCTGCTGCCGGAGTGGAACAATGCCCAATACGGCTACGGCTATCTCGAAATCGGCAGCCTCTACGAACATGGTCGCCGGATCGCGTCCTTCGCGCTCGATTTCGACGTGATCGCGCATGAGGTCGGCCATGCGGTGGTCTACGGCGTGCTGGGCGTGCCCCGCGCCGACGCCGAATACCCGGAATATCTCGGCTTCCACGAGTCGTTCTCGGACCTGGTGTCGTTGCTGGCGGCGATGCACTTTCCGTCCGTGGTCACCGGCGCCCTGGCGCAGAGCGGCGGCAATCTCAGCCGCGAGAACCGCCTGACCCGCTTCGCGGAATTTGCGCCGCACCGGCAGCTGCGCCGGGCCAACAACCGCCGCACCATGGCCGAATTCACCCGCCGCTTTAAGGACGAGCACGCGCTCTCGCAGCCGCTGACCGGCGCGATCTTCGACATCCTGTCCGACGTCTATCATGAGAACCTGGTCGAGCTGGGGTTGATCTCGCGCGAGATCGAGAACCTGGCCGACATCGCCGAGCACGATTCCGCCGCGGACGTCGTCGTCCAGCAAGTGTTCGAGGACGCCTTCGCGTCCGACCCGCCCGGTTTCCGCGCGGCCCTGGAGCAGGCGCGCGACGTCATCGGCGCCTATCTCGCCGAGACGCTCTGGGGCCTGCGCGCCGACTTCCTCGACTACGGCGACGTCGCCCGCGCCTTCAGCGCGGCCGATCGCGTGCTCGGCGGCGGCCGCTACGCCCGGATCATCCGGCGCAATTTCGCCCAACGTGGGATCGGCCGGTTTCACGCCGGGAAACGCGAGCGGACACGATCGCCGCACAGCCATGCGGGCTCGGACCGGACCTTATTGCCGTCGGACTGCCGGCGGCTTCCCGCCATGAGCTACCGCGAGCTCTACACGCTGAAGAGGACCATCGTGACCTGAGTTGCATCTGAGAGCTGAAGCGAAGGGGAAATCTGATGAGCACGCCTGCACCTAACGAAACACTGCTCAGCACATCGGCAGTCTATCTTTTCGGCAGATTGCTGAGCGACCTGCTGCTGGTGAAGCAAGACCCGCAAGATGCGGTGAGACCGCCGCGCAAGGGCAAGAACACGTTCGTTCAACAGCAGCTGCGCAACAACGACGCCGGATTTGCGCGGATCTTCTATTTCTCGTTCGAGGGCGGCCTGTTCGAGCTGGCGAGGCCGGCGCTGTTCCTGGTTCACGGCGGCGGTGTCCCGGCCGACACGCCCCCGGCCGACGATCCCAACTTCGAAGGCCTGGCCAGATCGCCCGGCAGGATCACGCGGACCGGGCTGGCTTGGCATGTCGGCTCTTTCGCTTCCGACATGCGGGTATGGGTCTATGACAAGGGCGACTTTTCGATCCGGATGGACGCGGATACCGGCCCGCTCGAGCAGATTTTGCTGGCGGCGGAAAGCGGGGACTCCGCTTTCGGCAGCAGCGCGATGGCGCGCTCGAGCGGCGCGTTCGCCCGGTCGAGCGGCGCCATGGCGAGATCGAGCGGCGTCATGGCCCGGTCCAGCGGCGCCCGCCGCTCCGGCGACGTCGACTAGGCCCCTCTGTTAGACGAACGGGAGAGATGCGATGGCAAAACCAGCGAAGAAAGCGGCAAAAAAGCCCGTGGCGAAATCGGCCGCGCGATACGCGAAGAAGAGGCCGCGCCGGCGTAGAGGGGGTGATGATATCGAGATCATCGAGACCACGATCAGCGAGGTGGTCCCCAACAAGTTCAAGATCGGCGGCAATGCGGTGGAAGCGGAAATCAGGGGCTGCAATCTGGCGGAGCCGGGGTTGCGCGCCAAGGTCCTGATCATCGGCGGCAATATCAGTGACTCCACCATAACGATCGAGCAACCGCTGCCGGATGCCGTGACCGCCCAGAAGTTCCCGATCACGATCACGGTTCAGGACAATGCCCGAGCCGGTTGGCGTGCGCTCTTGATCACCACGTCGGATGACATCGAGCTGGATCGAACGCAGATCGAAATCGTCAACTGATCCAGGCGGTATCGATTCCTTCAGGACGCCCGGCCGCCGCGGCCGGGCGTTTTGCTTTCGCCTTGTCTGCCGGTCTAATCTCTCCGCCTGTCCTTATTGCCTGGAGTTCGTGGATCGTGAGTCGGAATGAGATCGTGGGCCGTTGCCTGGTGCCGGGTCACGCCAGCGGAGATGTCGTCTTCACCGACGTGCCCCTGAGCTTCTGGATGGGCATCGACACGGAATCCGGCGCGATCATCGACCGCCATCACCCGCTCTGCGGCACGGTGGTCACCGGCAAGATCTTCGTGCTGCCCGGTGCTCGCGGTTCCTGTTCCGGTAGCTGCGGCCTGCTCGAGCTCATCCACAACGACAAGGCGCCCGCGGCGCTGGTCTTCGCCGAGGACGAGGCGATCCTCACCATGGGCGCCATGATCGGCGGCGAGATCTTCGGCAAGACCATTCCGATCGCTGCCGTCGATTCCGAGAGCTTCGCGCGTCTCGCCGAACAGAAGTCGCTTACCGTCGATAACGGACGTGTGGCGGTCGGGCGCGTCGAGTCGAAGGGCGAGATCCCGACACCCACGCGGCGGGTCAACCTCACCGCGTCCGACCAAGCGATGCTCGAGGGCGCCGAGGGCAAGGCCCGCCAGGTGGCGATGCGAGTCATCGCGCGCTTTGCGGAGGTGCAGGGCGTCACGGAACTGATCGATGTCGGCCAGGCGCATATCGACTGCTGCTTCTACACCGGCCCGGCCGGCCTCGGCTTCGCCGAGCAGCTCAACGCCTGGGGCGGCAAGGTCAAGGTGCCGGCCACCACCAATGCGACCTCGGTCGACACCTTGCTGTGGCGGAGAGGCGGCGTCGAAGCATCCTTCGGCGAGATCTCACAGCGTGTGATCGCGGCCTATACCGGAATCGGCGTTCGCCCGAGCTTCACCTGCGCGCCCTACCTGCTTGAGAGCGCGCCTGGCTTCGGCCAGCAGATCGCCTGGGGCGAGTCCAACGCCGTCGCCTATGCCAACAGCGTGCTCGGCGCCCGGACGATGAAATATCCGGACTATCTCGACATCCTGGTCGCGCTCACCGGCCGCGCGCCGCTGATGGCGAGCCACACCGCGGCCGGACGGCAGGCGACGGTGCGGATCGACGTCCCCGATCTCGGGATCACCGATGATTCCTTCCATCCGCTGCTCGGCTACCATGTCGGTCTCATCGCCGGATCCGATATTCCGGTCGTGACCGGCTTAGCCGATGCACCGCCTTCCCGCGACGACCTGAAGGCGTTCAGCGCCGCCTTCGCCACCACCGCCGGCGCCCCGATGTTCCACATCGCCGGTGTGACGCCGGAGGCGGAGACCGTGGAGCAGGCGCTCGGCGACAAGATTCCGGAACGCCATGTCGTGCTGACGCGCGCGGATCTGCTGCAGAGCTGGCGCGAGCTCAACACCGCGACCGACCCCGCCGTCGAGCTGGTTTCCTTGGGCAATCCGCATTTCTCCCGCGACGAGCTCGGCAGGGCGGCCGCGCTCTGCAGCGGGAAGACGAAGGCGGCGGGCGTCGATCTCGTCATCACCTGCGGGCGCGATATCTACCGGGAAGCGGACCAGGCCGGCCTGGTCGATGAACTGAAGCGCTTCGGCGCCAACATCCTCAACGACACCTGCTGGTGCATGATCTTCGAGCCGATGCTGCCGCGCGAGACGCGCCGGCTGATGACCAATTCCGCGAAGTTCGCCCATTACGGCCCCGGCATCACCCGCCGCGAGATGCATTTCGCCAGCCTCGAGGCCTGCATCGCCGCGGCGTGCAGCGGCCGGAACCCTGGCGACCCGCCCGACTGGCTGCGGGGCTAGCGGTTCCGGACCGCCGCGACGCCCTTCCAGTCCTCGATATCGAGCTCCGGCTTCTCGACGCGGTATTTCCGATAGAGCGCGATCCCCTCCGGGTCTTCCAGGACGTCTACCTTGAGGCCCTTCTCGCGCAGCAGGCCTTCATTGCCGGAAGCATTGGTGACGTCGCCGACGACGACCCGCTTGAACTGGCGCATGTAGAGCAAGGTCGCGCAGACGTCGCAGGGGCTCAAGGTGGTGAACAAGGTCGTGCGGCTGAAGTCCATTCGGCCGGCGTCGCGGATCGCCGAGGTCTCGCCGTGGTTATAGGGATGGCTCTCCTGGACCAGGGTATTGTGGCCCTTGCCGACGATTTGCCGGGTCGCGTTGTCGATGATCACCGCGCCGATCGGGCAGCCGCCCTCGTCGTAACCTTTTTGCGCCAGCAGCACGCCGATCCGCATGAAATCGGCATCGCCGAGCTTCTTCAGGAAGCCGTCGGCGACGATCGCAGGAAGGCTCCGGGTCGGCAGGTGCGCGATCAGGTTCAAGACCCCGTCGGTCACCGGGGTGGATTCTGCTATGTGGGGACTCGGCGCCATGGTCATCCTCCGCGGAACGGGCTCCGGCGGATGATGGCGAAGAACGGGAGGCGGCGCTAGTTGGAACCGGTGCGGAAGCGCGCATCGGTCAAATGCACCACGATCTTGCCGAGCGCGATCTCGCCGTCATAGCGCACGGGGATCGGCGGCAGCCCCGGCTGGACCTGGGCGACCCAGATCGTCGGCGGCGTCGAGCGCTCCTCCTTCTCGCGCTTGGCCCGGAGGCTCTTGCGAAAGCCGGAGATGCGCTCGATCCCGAGGCCGCAACGCATGGCCGGGCCCTGATAGATCGAGTAGCGGTTGGGCTGCAAGCTGGCCACGCCGAGTTGCGTCACGATCACGTTGAACCGGCGCTGTCCATCGAAGACCGGCACGGTCTGGTCGCAGCGTCCGGTCCTGGCCAGCAAGCGCGTGGCCGAGATCGCGAAGCTCAAGGGATCGACGACTCCGGCGGGCAGGGCCTGCGGCAGCCCGCCTTCGATGTCGGGATCGGGCTCCGGCGGCGGATCCTGCCGGAGCGCATAGCGGCCGTCCGCGCTGAAGCCGAGCTCGACCGTGCGCCGGCGGCTTTGCCACTGGGTCTTCGAGTGGAAGCGCTGCGCCTCGACCCGGCCGCCCTGGTCGATCCCGTCGGCCGCCAGGTCGGTGTCCCAGGTATAGACCATGCCGACCATGCCCTGGGTCCCGCCGCGCGCAGACAGCCGGTAGCGGCCGGATTGCAGCACCATCTCGACGTCGAGCGAATAGATGTGGAGGCCGCCGACATAGACGTCGTATTTGAGGTCGGCGATCTGCGCCGCCGCAGTCTCGGTGGCGGGGCTGGCGGCCGGCACGACCAACAGCGCGAGACCGATCCAGGCAGCGGCGAGGCGTCCGGTCATGGGGGACATGGCGCCATCATGGCATATGATCCGTGTCCGTGCGAAGACACTCGCGGAACGGCGGAAAATCCGGAGCGATCGGGTTGCCCTTATGAGGACCAGGACGCAGGGCTATGTTGTCGCGCTGCTCGCGACCACGATCTTTTCGGCCCAGGACGGGATCTCGAAACACCTGGCGGAAGCCTATAGCCCGATCTTCGTCACGATGATCCGTTACTGGGCCTTTGCGCTGTTCGCGGTCGGCTTTGCGGTGACCCTGCCGGGCGGGATCGGGACGACCCTGCGCACGCAGCGCCCCTGGCTCCAGGTTTTCCGCGGCCTGCTGCTGGTGGCGCAGGTCGTGCTCGCGATCACCAGCTTCCAGATCGCCGGCTTGGCGCGCACCCAGGCGATCTTCTCGGCGACGCCGCTGATCGTGGTCGTGCTGGCCATCCCGCTGCTCGGCGAGCAGGTGGGCTGGCGGCGCTGGACCGCGATCATCGTCGGTCTTTGCGGCATGCTGCTGATCGTGAGGCCCGAGGGCAGCTTCTTCGACCCCGCGGTTCTCCTCCCCGTGGCCGGCGCCATCAACTTCGCGGTCTATGTCGTGTTGACCCGCATGGTCGGCCGGGTGGATTCGCCGATGACCAGCTTCTTTTATACCGGCGTGGTCGGCGCCGCGGCGATCTCGCTGGCGGGTCCGTTCTTCTGGGCCAACCTCGCCGGATGGGACCTGGCCTGGATGGCGGTGCTCTGCCTCACCAGCGTCTCAGGCCATTACCTGTTGATCCGCGCCTATGCGATCCTCGACGCTTCCGCGGTTCAGCCGATCACCTATCTGAACGTGGTCTATGCCGCGATCATCGGCATGGCGGTGTTCGACGAAACGATCGGCTGGGCCACGGTGGCCGGTGCGATCGTCATCGTCGGCGCCGGCATCTTCACCATCTGGCGCGAATACGTCCGCCGCACCCCGCCGCCGCTCGCGGTCGCCGAGGCGGAGCATCCTTAAGAGAGCACGACCGGCGCGTCGAGCTTGTAGGGCTCCTCGGAGACGGGTTCGTCGAGCTCGCGGGCATAGCGATGCCCCGCATGCACGGCATGCACGATGGCACCCGGCGCCAGGGCATCGCCGACCCGGGTTACCGACTTGATTCCGGCGCCGGCGAGATCGCGTTCCATCAGCGCGTGATAGAGCGCGTCTTCCGGCCGGCGCAGGCCGACGATCACCAGGTTGCGGCAGGCGAACTTCGTCTCCGCGCCGGTGAAGAGCTGGGCGAGGGTCGCAGCCTCGCCGTCGAAAGCCGTGATCCGGTTCAAGGTCGTGACCGTGATCCCGCGGCGGCTGAGCGCCTGGTGCACCCGCGGCAGCTCGTTGGTCATGATGGTCCAGGCCGAGGCATGGCCGGCCGGCGTCACGTAGGAGACCTGGTTGCCAAGCTCCGCGAGATGTTCCGCGACCACGCCGCCCATGTAGTAGTTGTCGAAATCGAACACCACGGTCGGCCCCGCGGGCAGGCGGCCTTCGGCGAGATCGCTCGGCGTGAAGACATTCGGCCCGTCGATCCGTCCGACCGGCACCTCCATCGACGTATAGATCTCGTTGGTCCAGCGCGAGCCGGTCGCGGTCACGACATGCTGGCAGCCGAACTCGAGGATGTCGTCGGCGGAGAGGTCGCTCTCCAGGAACAGATCGACCTTGTTCATCGTCTGCAGCCGGCCGAGGCGATAGTCGAGCACCCGGCGCCAGGCGGAGAGGCCCGGCAGCCGGGTCTCGAAGTTCAGCCGCCCGCCGAAGGCGCGACCCTTGTCCGCCAGAGTCACGGCATAGCCGCGGCGCGCCAGCGAGAGCGCGCATTCCAGGCCGGCCGGTCCGCCGCCGACCACCAGGATCTTGTCGTCGGATTTCTTCGGCTGCATGCGCTCGGGATGCCAGCCGCGGCGCCATTCCTCGCCGATGGTCGGATTCTGGGTGCAGCGCACCGGTACCGAATCATGCCAGCTCGAGATACAGATGTTGCAGCCGATGCATTCGCGGATCTCGTCCTCGCGACCTTCGTCGATCTTCTTCGGCAGGAAGGGATCGGCGATCGAGGGCCGTGCGCCGCCGATCAGATCGAGCACGCCACGCTTCAACTGCGAGACCATGGTGTCCGGCGAGGTGAAGCGACCGACGCCGACCACCGGCTTGGTCGTCACCTTCTTCACGAAGTCGATGACCTTCTCGTGGCTGCCTTCTTCCGAAAACCGCGAGGCCGAGCAGTCGGTCGGGCTGGAATCCATCTTCACGTCGAAGAGATCGGGCAGATCCTTCAGGCGCTCGATCACCTCATGCGCCTCGGATTGCGCATGCGGGCTCGCTTTGGCCCGCAGCTCCTCGAGGCTGATACGCAAGGCGACGCCGCAGCTGTCGCCGACCGCCTCCTTGGTCACCTCGATCATCTGCTGCACCAGGCGCACGCGGTTGGCGACGCTGCCCCCGTATTCGTCGGTGCGGTGGTTGTATTCAGGCAGCAGGAACTCGTAGGGGAGATAACCCATGCCGGCATAGACATAGACGATGTCGAAGCCGGCGCTGCGCGCTTTCCGGGCGCCCTCGGCCTGCCAGCGCAGCAGGTCGAGGATGTCGGCGCGGTCCATCACCTTGGGCCGCAGGTTCGACATGAAGCCGACATGGGTCGCCATCCACGGCGTGCCCGATGGCGAGAGCGGCGCCAGCCGGCTGGTGCGGTTGAAGGTCGAGGCGCCGCCATGCCAGAGCTCGATGCCGGCGAGGCTGCCATGCCGGTGCACTGCCTCGGTCATCAAGGCATGGCTTTGTATATCCGCCTTGTCCCAGAGCCGTGCGAAAGGCAGCGGCGAGTCATCGGACGTCGGATGGATCGAGCAGGCGCCGGTGCAGACTACGCCCCAGCCGCCCTCGGCCTTGGTCTCGCGGAAGCTGGCGCGGACGCGGGGCAGGGCATTAGTCATGCCGCTCGCATGCGGCACCTGGTAAAAGCGGTTCGGGGCCGTCACCGGGCCGATCTTCACCGGCTCGAACAGGATGTCGTAGCGCGGGTTGCGCCGTTGTCCGGGATTCTCCCCGGCGCTCATCCCGCTGCGGGTCAGGGTGGCAGTGTCCCCGGCCATGGCGCGTCCCCCAAATTGGTTTGCTGTATACAGCTATATCAGAGCGGGCCGCGGAAATGGAAGGGGATTCGGGCGAGCGGTGCCGAGCCTGTATGTTGGATTCATACAGGTTGGAAGCTTCCAATCGCGGTAAGTCGAGGGAATCAGCCCTCGTTCTGGGCGAAGTCCCGCAGATAGCCGGCATCGGCGGCAATATCGAGCGCCGAGTAGCGTTTCCGGATCTCCCGGGCATGGATCACGGCCTCGCGGTAGAAATCGACGTCGAGGCCGAGCTCCCGGGCCGTGGTCGGGCCGCCGGAATCCTTCAGCGCCTTGACCATCACATCGACCGGCACCGAGAAGGCCTCGAGCTCGGCGCGCAGCTTCGGCCAGATCTCGGCGATCTTGGCGTTGAGCTTCTCGGCGCCCGCCTCGTCGAAAGCTTTCTGCTTCATCTCGGAGACGCAGACCTTGGCGATCTCCGGTCCGACCCGCCGGATCATGTCGGCCTCGTCGATCTTGGTCGGGCCGATCCTGGGCGGGTTCTTGTCGTCCAGGATCTGCCGCTGCAGCCGCGCCATCGTGAGCGTCGCGACGCCGACCTGCTGGCCGTGCAGGGTGCCGGGATGCTTGTCGCCGGCGAAGCAGTCGATGTAATGCGAGATCTGGTGCTCGCCCATGGAGCCGTGGTTGCTCATGCCGGTGAAGCTGACGCCAAATCCGCAGAGCGTGAGAACGCGGTGGAGATAACCGACCGCCTCGACGTCGCCTTTGGCGAGGCCGGGTGCCCGCTTCATCATCTCGCGCTCGTCGGCGATCTCCAGGTCGAAGGGCAGCTCGGTGTAGAAGGTGTCGAGCAGCCGGTGCGACAGCCACCAGTCAAACTGCGCCACCGAGCGCACCAGGCAATCGCCAAAACCGGAAGCGATGAGATAGGTCGGCGCAGCGGCGTTCACGCTGAGATCGATGAACACGCCCTTGGGCGCATGCGACGGCCGCGAGACCTTGAGGCCGTTGGATTCAGTGATCGAAGCCGTCGTCGAGGTGTAGCCGTTCATCGAGGGAGCCGTGCCGAAGACGCAATAGGCGCGTCCGTCGGTAAAGGTCACGTATTTGCAGAGATCGTTGATCGTGCCGGAGCCGACCGCGACCAGGAAATCCACGTTGCGGGTCTTGTCGCGCAAAGCCGCGAGATTTTCTTCATCCGCATGCGGATGGTCGAGCACGATGGTTTCGACCGAGGTGACGCCGGAATTATGCGCGGCCTTGAGCGCCTGCGCGACCCGCGCGCCCATCACGTCATGGGTGTTCTCGTCGCAGACCACGGCGATGCGGCCCTTGAAGCCGAGCCTGGTGACGAGGTCCGCCTCGCGGCCGTCGAGATGATCGTCGATCACCACCTTCTCGTAGGGCACGGTGCCAGGCTTGCCCGTTTCCGGGTTGATCCAGCGGCCCTCGACCATTTCGTCGATCAGTGTGGTCCAGCGTCCCATGCGTCAGGGTCTTTCCCTCGATGCTGCGGCGCAAGCGGATTTGCTGCGCTGCGACATTTGCCACTTCAGAGTGACATTCTTCGAGATCGCTTGACAATTGTCAATGAAGAGTGTCGTTTATTGCGAGAACGAGCTGAGAGATCGCAATGGCGCGAGTCCCCGTGGCGCGGATTGGGGAGCGACGGATGGCGCAGCCCCGCGTGAAGCGGAGCGAGCTGTCGACGCCCGCGGAGTTCGCCGGCGATCCGATCGTCTGGGCGGCCTGGCTCTATTACGAGGAGCGCATGACGCAGGAAGAGGTGGCGGAACGGCTGGGCGTCTCCCGGGCTTCGGTGGTGAACTTCCTGCAGGAAGCGCGCGACCGGAACATCGTCACCATTGCCGTCGCCTCCGAACACCTGCAGTCGGTCCAGATCGCCCGCGAGCTTTCGCGCCGCTACAGCCTGAAGAGCTGCGTGGTTATCCCTCAAGGGCATGACGATTTCCCCGTCTACGAGCGGATCGGCCGGGCCGGCGCGCGGCTGCTGATGGATATCCTGGAACCCGACGATGTGCTCGGCGTCTCCTGGGGCCGCACTGTGCTGTCGCTCTCCGCCGAGCTTGCCTCGGCGAAGATGCCGGGCGTCACCGTGGTGCAGATCGCCGGCAGTGCCATCGGCACCACCGAGTTCTCGCCCGAGCTCTGCACCACCAACATCGCCTACCGGATCGGCGGCCGATGCGTGAACCTGCATGCGCCCGGCATCGTCTCGCGGCCCGACGTGAAGAAGTTGTTCATGCAGGAATCGTCGCTGGTCGAGCAGTTCAAGCTGATCCGCTCTTGTACCAAAGTACTGTTCGGCGTCGCCAACCTCAGCCATGCCAGCACCGCCTTGCGCAGCGGCTACATGACTCCGGAGAAGATCAAGCCATATGTGAAGGGTGGTGCGGTCGCCGTGATGTCGGGTCGCTTCCTCGACGCGGAAGGCAATACGGTGCTGGGCGCGCTGGACGAGCAGATGATCGGATTGACCCTGGACGAGATCGCCAAGATACCGGAACGTATCTGTGTCGCCGGCGGCGTCGAGAAGGTCCAGGCGATCCGTGCGATGCTGCGCGGCGAGTATGCGACCATCCTGGTCACCGACGAGCCGACGGCGCGGGCCCTGGTCGACGCCAAAGACTGAATCGAGACTGCCTGAACCGGGCCGCAAAGAGCCTGGGGAAAAAAAGAGTGGGAGGAATGATGAATCCAATTAACGGAGCTCGAGCATGAGCCAGGCGGCGGTCGCCATGAGACCGGCGCGCGGCTTTGCCTTGCCGCGCTTCCTGACGTCGGAGCATCCCTTCCCCTGGCTGGCGCCGATCACCGCCGTGCTGCTGATCTTCGGCGTCTATCCGCTGCTCTATGCGCTCTGGCTGTCGCTGCACAAGCGCAACCCGGCGACCCGCATCAGCGTCTTCGATCCGGACTACAACTGGCTGAAGATCCTGACCGACGACCGGATGTGGGGCGCGATCGGCCATACCTACGTCTATACCATCGTCGCCATCGTCATCGAGCTGGTGCTGGGATTGCTGATAGCCTTGCTGCTGGACACCGACCGCAAAGGCTACGGTGTGCTGCGCGCGCTGATGACCCTGCCGCTGGTGGTGCCGCCGGCCGTCACCGGCATGATGTTCCTGCTGATGATGGACGGCTCTTTCGGGGTGTTCAGCCGCGGCCTCTACGCGCTCGGCATCCTCGACCCGTCTGCGCCGATCCTGGCCAATTCCGGCACCGCGCTCATCGGCATCCTGATCACCGACATCTGGCAATGGACGCCCTTCATGGTGCTGATCATGATGGCGGGCCTGCGCGCGCTTCCGAAAGATCCTTACGAAGCGGCGGCGATCGACGGCGCCACGCCGTTCCAGGCTTTCTTCAAGCTGACCTTGCCGATGCTCTCGAAGATCATCGCCATCGCGGTCCTGATCCGCGGCGTTGATCTCTTCCGCATCTACGACTATGTGAAGGTGATGACCGAAGGCGGACCCGGCACCGCGACCGAGACCCTCACGGCCTATGCCGGCACCATCTATTTCAAGAACGCCGACTTCCCCTATGCCTCGACCATCGCGCTGTTCACCCTGATCCTGGTGGTGGTGACCTCCAGCATCTTCATCAAGCTCTTCCGGGTGAAATTCTGATGCAGGGCACCCGCTTCACCGGAATTCTGCGCGATGTCACGGCCGTCGTCGTGGTGGCGATCTTCATGTTCCCGATCTTCTGGTGGGGTCTCACCTCGATTAAGCCGATCAACGCGATCTTCAACAAGGACAAGGTCGTGTTCTTCGACTTCGAGCCGACCCTGGTCAACTACCAGGTGGTCCTGTTCGGCAAGTCGCGCGCCGAGCTGGCGATCGAATCCGGCAGCACCTTCGGCGTCGGCGGAGGCAGCACCTATGATTCCCGCCAGACCATCCTGGATTCGATCCTGATCGCGGTCGGCTCGACGGCGCTCACCATCTTCCTCGGCGTGATCGCGGCCTATGCCTTGTCGCGCATCCAGTTCCGCGGCCGCCAGGCCTATCTCAACTGGATCCTGTCGCAGCGCTTCATGCCGCCGATCGCGATCATCGTGCCGATCGTCTTCATGTTCCATTACGTGGGCCTGCGCGACACCATAATGGGCCTGATCTTCATCCACACGCTCATCAACCTGCCGGTGGCGGTCCTGCTGATGAAATCCTTCTTCGACGATGTACCGGTCGAGGTCGACGAGGCGGCGATGCTGGACGGCGCCACGCGCTTTCAGATCTTCCGCAAGGTGATCCTGCCGCTGGTGACCGGCGGCGTGGCGGCGACGGCGGTGCTCTGCTTCATCTTCTCGTGGACCGAGTTCCTGCTCTCGCTCTTCCTCACCAACACGATCCGCACGCTGCCGGTGAAGATCTCGACTTTCGTCACCTCGACCGGATCGGAGTGGGGCTTCATCTCGGCGCTCGGTACCTCGGCCATCGTGCCGAGCTTCATCTTCATTCTGCTGGTGCAAAAGCAATTGGTACGCGGCCTGACCCTTGGGTCTTTGAAGGACTAGGTCCAGGGGTCGGGAAGATTTCTTGGGGTAACAACAAAGCGCAGAGAGGCGCGAAACAGGAGGAGACGTCATGAGTTTCAAGGGCTTTGACAGACAGACCTATATCGTCGACAGCGCGAAGGCATTCGGCGACCGCCGGATCTCCAAGCGTGAGTTCCTGCGCCGCATGGGCGTCGTCGGCATCGGCTTCTCCGGATTTGCATCCGGCCTGCTCGGCAATCCCTTCCGTCGCAGCCTCGGCAAGCCGGCCTTCGCCGCCGATATCGCGCTGCCGGAAGACCAGGTGAAGTTCCTGAAGGAAGTGGGTGGCAAGTACAAGGGCGCGACCGTCCGCTACACCTCGGAAGCGACCCCGCCGACCGTCGTGCTGAACCAGATCAAGGACCAGTTCACGGCGCTGACCGGCATCAACGTCGAGGTCGAGATCGTGCCGCTGGAGCAGGTGCTCGCGAAAGCGACGCAGGACGTCCAGGGCCAGCTCGGCACCTACGACCTCTACTATCTCGACCAGTCCTGGGTCGCGACATTCTCCCAGGATTGTATCGACCCGGTGCAGTACACCAAGGACAAGCCGGATCTCGCGATGCCGGGTTTCGATTGGGACGACTTCTCCAAGCCGCTGGTCGAGGGTCTCGCCAAGTATGACGGCAAGATGGTCGGCGTGCCCTTCGACATCCCGATCTTCATCCTGATGTACCGCCAGGACATCCTGGAGAAGCACGGGATCAAGGTGCCGACCAACTATGCCGAGTTCACCGCGGCGGTCGAGGCGATCACCCAGGCCGAGAAGGCCAACAACATGTTCGGCACCGGCCTGCAGGCGAAGTCCGGCCACTATTCGCTGGAATGCGACTGGACCCAGGCGGTCTGGGGCCATGGCGGCGGCATCTTCGGTGCGGACAAGCACTTCACCGGCAACGACGAAGCCGGCATCAAGGGCCTGCAGTGGTATCAGAACCTGCTGAAGAACGCGCCGGCGGCTTCGACCACCTCCACCTGGGACGGCCAGTTCCAGATGATGGCGGCGGGCCAGTGCGCGCTGGTGCAGAGCTGGGATGAGTTCTTCCCGGGCCTCGACGCCGACGACAGCAAGGTGAAGGGCCTGTGGCAGCCGGCGAAGCCGTTGCAGTCGGAAGCGGGCCTGCGCGGCACCGACAAGGTCGGCTTCGGCGAAATCCCAAACCTCGGCCACCAGGGCGGCTCGATCATGGGCCTCTCGCAGTACTCGAAGAACCAGGAAGCCGCCTGGATCTTCATGCAGTGGGCCTGCTCGAAGGAGATCATGACCCAGTGCACCTTGGCCGGCGGCTTCGCGCCGATGCGCATCTCGTCCTTCGCCGACGAGCGCGTGAAGGCGAAGGCCAAGGTCATGCCGGGCACCACCCGTCACCTCGAGACGGTGCTCTGGACCATCGACAACGTGATGGCCTCGGAGCCGGATATGCCGCTCTGGGCCGGCTATTCCAACAACGAGATCCCGACCGAACTCGGCAAGCTGCTGACCGGTCAGGACTATGGCGGCGACGCCAAGAAGTGCATGGACGCGGTGGCGGCCATGATCGATGCCAAAACGAAAGACGCTGGATTGCTGTAACTACCCCGCAAGACCTGGACGGAGGCGTTCCCACGCCTCCGTCCAATTTTTTGATGATGCATGCTTGAGTGATAATGTCGCGCGACCTCGTCATCGGTATCGACTCCTCGACCTCCGCCACCAAGGCCATCGCCTGGGATAAGCAGGGCCGGGCGGTCGCGGAGGGTCGCGCCCCGATCGCGATGTCCAATCCCCATCCCGGCTGGTTCGAGCAGGATCCCGGCGAATGGTGGAGTTCCACCGCCACGGCGCTGCAGCAGGTGACCGGCAAGATCGACGCCGCGCGGGTCGCCGCGGTCGGCATCTCCAACCAGCGCGAGACCTTCGGCGTCTTCACCCAGGACGGGACGCCGCTCCGGCCGGGCACGGTCTGGCTCGATGAGCGCGCCCGGGGCCAGCAGAAGCGCTTCGGCGAGAAGTTCGGGCCTGAGCGGCTGCACGAGATTTCCGGCAAGCCGCTGGACATCACGCCTTGTCTCTTCCGCATGATCTGGCTCCGCGAAGTCGAGCCCGCCGTCATGGCGCGCGGCGAGAAGATGGCCGAGGTGCATGGCTATCTCACCTTCAAGCTGACCGGCCAATGGGCGACCTCGCTGGCTTCCGCCGATCCCATGGGCGTGATCGACATGAAGCGGCGCGACTGGTCGCAGGAAATTCTCGCCGCAGCCGGTGTCGACCTCGCGATGATGCCGCGCCTGGTGGCGCCGGGCGACCAGAGCGGCGAAGTCACCCCCGCGGCCGCGGCCGCGACCGGCCTCAAGGTGGGCACGCCGGTGATCGCCGGTGGCGGTGACGGGCAATGCGCCGGCACCGGCGCCGGTGTCTCCGCCGATCACCCGAGCCGCGCCTATGTCAATCTCGGCACCGCCCTGGTCTCCGGCAGCTATGGGCGGGACTACGCGCATCACCGCGCCTTCCGCACCGAGATCGCCGTTGCCGACGAGGGCTACATCTACGAGACCTGCATGCGCTCCGGCACCTTCATGGTGGAGTGGCTGACCCGCGAGGTGCTGCGCGCCGAGCCCGGCAAGCAGAAGGAGTTGATCGCCGCCCTCGAGGCCGAGGCGGCGGCGAGCCCGATCGGCGCCAACGGCGTGGTCATGGTGCCCTATTGGCAAGGCTGCATGACGCCGTTCTGGGACAGCGCCGCGCGCGGCGTGATCGCCGGCCTCTCCGGCTCGACCCGGCGCGGCGACATCTATCGCGCCCTGCTCGAAGGCCTCGTGCTCGAACAGGCCACTTGCACGATGGACGTCGAGCAGGCGACTGGCACGACCATCGATCATTTCGTCGCGATCGGCGGCGGTGCCGCCTCCGACCTCTGGGTGCAGATCCTGGCCGATGCCACGGGGCGCGCGGTGCAGCGTTCGGAGACGGTGGAGGCCTCGTCGCTCGGCGCGGCCATCGCCGCCGCAAAGGGCGCCGGCTGGACCAAGACCATCGCCGCAGCCACGGAAGCCATGGCGGGCCGCCCGACCCGCAGCTTCGAACCCGATCCGAAGTGCCAGGCACGCTATGCCGAACTCCGCGCCATCCATGCCGATCTCTGGCCGAAGGTCGCGGAATGGAATGCGCGCCTCGTGAATTTTGCGGACCAGACTTGATGCAACCTGTTTCATCACTGCCACCCGAGATCGCCAGCAACCTGCTCGGTCTCTTCACCGATATCGACGACACCATCACCACCGAAGGCCAGCTGGCCGCCGCCGCCTATCAGGCGCTGGAGCGCCTGCACCAGGCGGGGCTCGCCGTGGTGCCGATCACCGGCCGCCCGGCCGGCTGGTGCGATATGGTGGCCCGTTTCTGGCCGGTGGCCGGCGTGGTCGGCGAGAACGGCGCCTTCTATTTCCGTTACGACCATGCCGCCAAGAAGATGATCCGCGTCTTCGTCGCCTCGGATGCCGAGCGCGCCGAGAACCGCAAGAAGCTCGTGGCCCTGAGCGCGAAGATCCTGGCCGAGGTGCCGGGCTCGGCCATCGCCTCGGACCAGCTCTACCGCGAGGCCGACCTTGCCATCGACTTCTGCGAGGACGTGCCGCCGCTCACCAAGGAGGCCGTCGTCAAGATCGTCGCCTTGTTCGAGCAGGCCGGGGCCGTCGCCAAGGTGTCGTCGATCCACGTCAACGGCTGGTTCGGCAAGTACGACAAGCTCTCGATGACCCGGCGCTTCGTGCAGGACGCCATGGGCCTGGACCTCGACGCATCCAGGGAGCGCTTCGTCTTCTGCGGCGACAGCCCCAACGACGCGCCGATGTTTTCCTTCTTCCCCTTTGCCTGCGGCGTCGCCAATGTGAAGGACTTCATCGGCCGCATCGATGCGCTGCCGGCCTATGTCAGCAGCGGGCGGGGCGGGCAGGGCTTCGTCGAGATCGCCGACCGCATCCTCTCGTCGCGTTCCAAGATCGCCAAGAAGGGCTAGCAAGGCATGGCTTCCGTCACCGTCAAAGACATCCGCAAGACCTATGGCGACCTGGAGGTCATCCACGGCCTCAACCTGGAGATAGCCGATGGGAGCTTCGTGGTGCTGCTCGGTCCCTCGGGCTGCGGCAAGTCCACCCTGCTCAGGATGATCGCCGGGCTGGAGCCGATCACCCATGGCGAGATCTCGATTGCCGGCCAGGTGGTGAACGACCTGCACCCGAAGGACCGGAACATCGCCATGGTGTTCCAGAACTACGCGCTCTACGCCCATATGAAGGTGTTCGAGAACATGGCCTTCTCGATGCGCCTGAAGAAGGTGCCGGAGGAGGAGATCACCAAGAAGGTCAACTGGGCGGCGGAGATCCTCAACCTCGTCCCCTATCTCAACCGGCAACCGAAGCAGCTCTCCGGCGGCCAGCGCCAGCGCGTCGCCATGGGCCGCGCCATCGTCCGCGACCCGTCGGTCTTCCTGTTCGACGAGCCGCTCTCCAACCTCGACGCCAAGCTCCGGGTGCAGATGCGCACCGAGATCAAGGAGCTGCACCAGCGGCTGAAGACCACGACGGTCTACGTGACTCATGACCAGATCGAGGCCATGACCATGGCCGATGTCATCGTCATCCTGCGCGACGGCACGATCGAGCAGATCGGCCGGCCGATGGAGGTCTATAACCGGCCGGCCAATCTCTTCGTCGCCGAGTTCATCGGCTCGCCCGGCATCAACCTGGTGCGCGGCGAGGTTGCCGCCGAGAACGGCGCGCCGGTGCTGCGCGCCGGTGAAGTCGCACTTCCGCTGCCGGCTGCCGCCAAGCTCGCTTCCGGCCAGAAGATCGTCTATGGCGTTCGCCCCGAGCACCTGGTTCCGGCACATGGCGGCACGGGCATCCCGGCCAAGGTCAGCGTCGTCGAGCCGACCGGACCGGAAATGCACATCTACACCGAACTCGCCGGCGTCGAGGTCTGTGCGGTTTCGCGCGACCATCTGGATTACGGCCCCGGCCAGGACATCCGCCTCTCGCCCATGCTGGACCAGGTCCATCTCTTCGACCAGGACACCGGCAAGGCGATCGGGCGCTAGCTCGGCAGTGTTGCGACATTCGCCCTCCCTCGTCATGGTCCGCGTAGGCGGACCATCCATGAGTTTGGTAGCGGCTGAAGAAAGAAAGTCGTGGATGGTCCGCCTTCGCGGACCATGACGAACAGAGAAGTAGGAAACAGATGGACAAGACCGAACTCGCCGCCCGCAAGAGCATCATCCAGGCGGCACTCTCGATGAACTCCATGGGCATCAACCAGGGCACCTCCGGCAATGTCAGCGTGCGCTATGGCAACCGCATGCTGATCACGCCCTCGGGCGTGCCCTACGAGGAACTCGACCCCAAGGATATCTGCGCCAGCGAGATCACGAAGGACGGCAAGACTTGGCAGGGCGATCTGGCGCCATCCTCCGAATGGCGCTTCCATCTCGACATCTACAAGGCGCGGCCGGACGTCGGCGCGGTGGTCCACACCCACAGCATGTACGCGACCGTGATGGCGATCTGCGGCAAGCCGATCCCCGCCGTGCATTACATGGTCGCGGCCTCGGGCGGCACCGAGATCCGGGTCGCGAAATATGCCACCTACGGCACCGAGCAGCTCTCCAAGAACGCCCTCGAAGCCTTGGAAGGCCGCACCTGCTGCCTCCTGAAGAACCACGGCGTGATCGCGACCGGACCGAACATCAAGCGCGCGCTCTGGCTCGCCAGCGAGGTCGAGACCGTGGCGCGCCAGTACCATCTCGCGCTCACGATCGGCGGCGGCGACATCATCCCCGATGACGAGATGAACCGCATCATCGCGAAGTTCAAAGCCTATGGGCCGCTCGCCAAGCCCGCCGCCGCGCCGCTGAAGAAGCCGGCCAAGAGGACCAAGGCGAAGAAGAGCCCGTTCTAAAGCGCGGGCGGACCTTTACGGCCTGGTCGCGAACTGCGGCTGCAAAAAGCCACTAAGCCATTGATGCCACTTGCCGTATCTCCGTTCGAAAGCCGGACTCTCAATTGCGTGCCGTAAAGGCCCTGTAAAGGTTCGCGGCTTTCTGTCTGGGTCCCGTCGTGGTTCGGCGTTCCGGTCTGGGTCCCGTCATGCTTGGCGGCTTTCGTGCGGGTCCGGTGGGGGTTGCCGGTTCTCGTGGGGGTCCGGTGGGGGTTGTCCGCTCTTGTGACGCAGCCGGCGCCGTGCCGTCGCGTCGAGCGCGTTCTCGCAGCAGCATTCACTGTTTCAAACAGCGTCCCGATCATACCAGAATCGGCGCACCCTGTCGCGCGCCAGAGATATGCTGAATTCGGGAGTATGCAGATAGAATTCTGCGCAGCGAACGCCGTCCGGTGCGATCGGCTCGGCCTCAAGCTGCGGCAAGACCCTGACCCCAGCCCTCTCCCTACGGGAGTAGGGAGTTCTCTCGCGCGCTAAAGCTTCCGCACCGCTTCTGTCATCGCCTTCAGGATGGTCACCGCGGAGGCGGCGCCGGGGTCGATGTGGCCGAGGGCGCGTTCGCCGAGGCGCGAGGCGCGGCCCTTGGTGGCGAGCATGGCCTTGGTGGCTTCGGCGCCTTCCGCAGCGGCAGCGAGAGCGGCTCCGAGGCAGGCGACGGCACCGTCGCCGCGCGCCTTGGCCGCCTGGATTGCGTCGGCGGCGGGGAGCCAGGCATCCATCATGGTCTTCTCGCCGCGTTCGGCCTTGCCGCGGTCCTGCATGCCCTTGGCCATCGCCGCGATACAATCGGCCAGCGCATCGCGGTCGATGGTCGCCTTGCCCTTGACCGCCGCGCCGGCGCGCATGAAGGCGGTGCCGTAAAGGGGGCCCGAGGAGGCGCCGACCGCGTTCAGGAAGGACTTCGCGGCGGTGTTGAAGACCGTTGTGGGATCGGCGCCGGGATCGAGTTTGCCCAGGGCCTCGTTCACCGCCGTGAAGCCGATCGACATGGTGACGCCGTGGTCGGCATCGCCGATGACGCCGTCCAGTTCGGAGAGCCGGCCCTTGTCGGCCTCGATCGCATCGCCGATCGCCTGGAAGAGGCTGCGGAGGTTGGCGGCGGTGAGTTCGGTCATGATCAACCCGCCCGGAACATGGCGCAGTCGCAAGGATGGTCGAGCAGGCCGGTCAGCTCGTCGTCGAGATGGAGCAGCGTGATCGAGGCGCCCGCCATTTCCAGCGAGGTGCAGTAATTGCCGACCCAGGTCTGGTGGATGCCGACCCCGGCCTGGTCCAGCCGCTGCTTGACCCGGCGGTTCAGCAGATAGAGCTCCATCAGCGGGGTCGAACCCAGCGAGTTCACCAGCACCGCGACCTTGTCGCCCGGCTTCGGCTTCATCTCGCCCAGGATGCGGTCCATGATCTGGTCGGTGACGGCATCGGCGGTCTGGATCGGGCCCTTGGCGACGCCGGGCTCGCCATGGATGCCCATGCCGATCTCCATCTCGTCGGGGCCGAGCTCGAAGTTGTATTTCAAGGTCTGCGGCAGGGAGCAGGGAGCGAGGCAGACGCCCATGGTGAAGGTGCGGGCGTTGGCCTTGCGGGCGATCCGCTCGCATTCGTCCAGGCTCATCATCGTGTCGCAGGCCGCACCCGCGATCTTGAAGATGAAGAAGTTGCCGGCGACGCCGCGGCGCTTCTCCTTCTGGTCGATCGGCGCCGAGGCGATGTCGTCGGTGGTGAGAACGGTGCGGACCTCGATCTCGTCCATGCCGGCCATTTCCGCCGCCATGTCGAAGTTCATCACGTCGCCGGCATAGTTGCCGTACATGAACAGCACGCCGGCCCCGCCGCTGGCGGCCTTGGCGCATTCGTAGATCGGGTCGGGCGGGGGCGAGGCGAAGACATTGCCGATCGGGCAGGCATCGGCCAGGCCCTTGCCGACGAAGCCGACGAAGGTCGGCTCATGGCCCGAGCCGCCGCCGATCACCAGGCCGACCTTGCCCTTCCGGGGACCATGGACCGCGACCACGGCGCGCGGCGAACCATCGACCTGCCGCACATGGTTCGGGTGGGCGGCGACGATCCCTTCGAGCATCTCCTCGATGATCACCTTGGGATCGTTGATCAGCTTCTTGGTCTTCATGGACCTTCCTTCCTGCCGCCTTGTTCTTCTTATTGCCCGTTGCCTAGAATGATGTTGAAAACATGCCCCGGCATGTCGCGTCAAGCCAGGGTTACCGAACGGGGGAGAGCGAGATTTCCATGCGTTATGACGTTTCGATCATCGGGTTGTACATCCTGGACGTGCTGGGCCGGCCGGTCACCAAGATCCCGGACCGCGGCAATGTCGAGTTCATCGACGAGATTCGCCTGACTGTCGCCGGCACCGCCGGCGGCACCGTGGTCGATGCGGCGAAGCTGGGGCTGAAATGCCTGGCGGTCGGCGCGGTCGGCGACGACGAGAAGGCGGATTTCGTGATCGCCACCTTGCAGAAGTTCGGCATTGACGCCTCGGCGATGCAGCGCCTCAAAGGGATCCCGACCTCGGCCACCATCCTGAACGTCCGGCCGAACGGCGACCGGCCGGCTCTGCATGTGCGCGGCGCCTCGGACCATTTCGACGTAGCGCCCGCGGATTACGACAAGGTGTTCGACGCGCCGATCGTGCATCTCGGCGGTACCGGCTTGCTGAAGAAGCTGGATGGCGAGCCGAGCCGGGTTCTGCTGCAGGAGGCGAAGAAGCGCGGCCGGACCGTGACCTTCGATCTCATCGCCGCCAATGCCCAAACCATCAAGATCGTGAAGCCGCTGCTGCCCTATATCGACTACTTCATGCCTTCGATCGAGGAAGCCAAGGACATGTCGGGGCGGGGCAGCGCCGAAGACTGTGCCAAGTACTATCTCGACCAGGGCGCCACCTGCTGCGTCTTCACCCTCGGCGGCGAGGGGGCTTTCTACGCCCATAAGGACGGGACGCGGTTGAAAGTGCCGGCCTATGACATCAAGGTGGTGGACACCACCGGCTGCGGCGACGCTTTCGACGCCGGCTTCATCACGGCCTTGCACCGCAAGATGGACCCGGAGCAGTCTGTGCGCTTCGCGCAGGCCGCGGCGGCGCTGGTCGCCACGGGATTGGGCTCGGATGCCGGGATCGTCTCCTTCGACGACACGCTGGCGCAGATGAAGAAGTGGAGAGTGAAGTCATGAAGATCGTTTTGGGCGCCGACAGCGCCGGCAAGCCGCTGCTGGACGTGATCGCCGCGCATCTCAAGACCAAGTCCGGCCTCGAGGTCGTGGACTTGAGCAAGCAGGGCTTCTACGCCGACATTTCCGACGGCGTTGCCAGCGCCATCGTGGACGGGAAGTTCGAGCGCGGAATCTTGTGCTGCGGCACCGGCATCGGCGTCTGCATCTCGGCCAACAAGGTGCCGGGCATCCGCGCGGCGCTGACTCACGACACCTATTCCGCCGAGCGCGCGGCCAAGTCTAACAACGCGCAGATCATCACCATGGGTGCAAGGGTGATCGGGCCGGAGCTCGCCAAGGCGATCGTCGATGCCTGGCTCGCCTCGCAGTTCGACCCCAAGGGCGCCTCGGCCGACAACGTCAAGGCAATCGACAAGCTGGATCAGAAATACGCGAAGACGACGGCCTAAGGTCATCGCATAGGCCTATCCTCATTCTCGTCATCCTCCGCGAAGGCGGAGGATCCACGAGTTTTTCTCCGTCGCTAGAAACTCGTGGATGGTCCGCCTTCGCGGACCATGACGAATGTAGAGAACAGCGTGTTATCGCGACGCAGCAATCGGGCCCGGTCCGCAAAAACCGGGCCCGAAGTGCTTCCGGCGCGCTTGACAAAAGCCGCGGCCCGGCATTGAATTAAACAGATGTACGCGACCTGAACATAAGTTCAGGCGGAAGAAACCGGGCAGGAAGCGCAGAACGTGGCGGGCAACGATCGTGGCCTCGCGGCTCGTGCCGCATGGCTATCGTTCATCGGCGGCTATACCCAGGAAGAGATCGCGCAGCGGCTCGGGCTTTCGCGCGTCAAGATCAACCGCCTGATCGCCGAGGCCACCGAAGCCGGCCTGGTCCGGGTCTTCGTCGAAGGCACCGCGGCGGAATGCGTGGCGCTGGAAGACAAGATTGCCGCGCATTGGAAGCTCGACTTCTGCTCGGTCTCGCCCACCGTCGATGGCGGATTGCTGCCGCTCAGGACCCTGGCTGCGGCCGGCGCGCATTACCTGCACGGCGTGCTGGAGCGCGGCGACGCGAAGGTGATCGGCGTCGGCCATGGCCGGACCCTGGACGAAGTGGTGAAGTATCTGCCGCGGGTCGAGCGGCCCGAGGTGAAGTTCGTCTCGCTGTTGGGCTCGCTGACCCGGCATGCCGCCGCCAACCCGTTCGACGTGATCCATCGTCTGGCGGAAGTCACCGCCGCCGAATGCTACTTCATGCCGGCGCCGTTCTTCGCCGACTCGATCGCCGACAAGAAAGTCCTGCTCGGCCAGAAGGGCATCAAGGACGTCTTCACCCTGGCGAAATCCGCCGCGCTCTACGTGGTGGGCATCGGTGAGATCGGCGTCCACGCCCATATGCTCTCGACCCGTACCACCACCGAGAAAGAGCTCAAGGAAGTGAAGCAGGCCGGCGCGGTGGGAGAAGTGCTCGGCCGCTTCGTCGATGCCCAGGGCCGCGTGGTGCCGGCCGAGCTCAACGACCGCGCGGTCGCCATCAAGCTGGAAGATCTGAAGGGAAAGCCGGTCATCGCCATCGCCGGCGGCGCGGATA
Organism: Dongia sp.; assembly: GCF_041905885.1. Taxonomy (NCBI): domain Bacteria; kingdom Pseudomonadati; phylum Pseudomonadota; class Alphaproteobacteria; order Rhodospirillales; family Dongiaceae; genus Dongia; species Dongia sp. The sequence goes on from NZ_JAYRKD010000001.1 coordinate 30,423, forward strand.
AGCCGCAGGCGATCATGGCGGTGCTGGAGAGTCGGGTGATCTCGGGCCTTATCACCGACGAAGACACTGCCAAGGCCATCGTCGACCTGATCAACGCCGGTGAGAAGGCCGGTGAGACCAAGAAGTCCAAGCGACAATAGATGGAGAGGAGATAGCCATGTACGAGAAGGGACGCGACTTAACCACCCGATTCGTGAAGGGTGAGATCAGCCGCCGCGAGATGCTGAAGGGCGCCAGCCGCCTGGGGCTCGGCATCGCCACCACCAGCTTCCTGCTGAACCAGGCGATGAGCCAGGCGATGGCCGCCGACTTCGACTGGATGAAGTTCAAGGGCACCAAGCTGAAGCTGCTCCTGAACAAGCATCCCTATGCCGACGCGATGATCGCCAACATCGACAGCTTCAAGACCATGACCGGCATGGATGTCAGCTACGACATCTTCCCGGAGGACGTCTATTTCGACAAGGTGACCGCGGCTTTGTCCTCGGGCTCCAGCGAATACGACGCCTTCATGACCGGCGCCTACATGACCTGGACCTATGGCCCGGCCGGCTGGATCGAGGACTTGAACGCGTATATCAAGGATCCCGCCAAGACCAACCCGAACTACAACTGGGAAGACGTGCTTCCAGGCCTGCGCGCCTCGACCGCCTGGAACGGCGTTCCCGGCGGCGCACTCGGCTCCGACGACGCCAAGCAGTGGTGCATCCCCTGGGGCTTCGAGCTCAACAACGTCTCCTACAACCGCAAGCTCTTCGAGAAGGTCGGGGTCGAGCCGCCGAAGAACCTCGAGGACATGGTCGGCGTCGCGGCCAAGATCACCAAGGATGCCGGCGGTCCATACGGCATCGGCGTCCGCGGCTCGCGCTCCTGGGCCAGCATCCATCCGGGCTTCCTGTCGGGCTATTCCAACTACGGCCAGCGGGATTTCGACGTCTCCGACGGCAAGCTCAAGGCCGCGATGAATACGGCGGAGTCGAAGGCCTATCACAAGCTCTGGGTCCAGATGATCCAGGATTCCGGGCCGAAGAACTGGTCGACCTACACTTGGTACCAGGTCGGCACCGATCTCGGCGCCGGCGCCTCGGGCATGATCTTCGACGCCGACATCCTCGGCTACTTCATGAACGGCGGCGACAACAAGGAAGCGGGCAACATCGCCTATGCGCCCTTCGCCGCCAACCCGGCGGCCAAGGCCCCGACGCCCAACGTCTGGATCTGGTCGCTGGCGCTTTCCAGCTTCTCGAAGCAGAAGGACGCAGCCTGGACCTTCATGCAATGGGCGAGCTCGACCGAGCATGACCTGTTCGGCGCCCGCAAGATGGACTTCGTCAACCCGGTCCGCGCCTCGGTCTGGAAGGACGCGGAGTTCCGCGCCCGCATCGACAAGTCCTATCCGGGCTACCTCAACCAGTATGAGACCTCGTCCGAGGGCTCGAAGATCTACTTCACGGCCCAGCCCCTGTTCTTCGACCTGACCACCCAATGGGCGGAAACGCTGCAGAAGATGGTCGCAAAGCAGGTGCCGATCGACGAAGGCCTCGACCAGCTCGCGGCCAACATCGACAAGCAGCTCAAGGATGCCGGAATCGGCGGCTAGTCCCTCCCTGCCGAAGCGCAGCCCGGCCGGTCTGGTGCCGGGCTGCGCCCTTTTTTCCGCCCGGACCTTGCGATACGATCACCTGAAGCCCCAGAGATGAGCCTCGCCTCCGTGTCAGAAACCGGCGCCCACCCCGTCCGCAAGCGGCCGTTCCTCCGGCATGCCTTGCCCTATATCCTGAGCCTGCCGGCTTTGCTCGTCTGCATCGGCATCCTCATTCCCTTCGTGACGGCGGTCTATTACTCGCTGATGCGGTTCCGGCTGAACCTGCCGGCGATGAAGGGCTTCATCTGGTTCGACAACTATTGGAATTTCCTGAGCGACGCCGCGTTCTGGAACACGGTCACGGTCTCTCTGGTCTATGCGTTTCTCACCGTCGGCGTGGAGCTGGGCTTGGGGCTGGGGATCGCCTTGCTGCTGCTGAAGCCGACCCGCTTCAACAACCTCGCCTCGATCCTGCTGCTGCTGCCGCTGATGACCGCGCCGGCTTTGGCCGCGCTGATGTGGAAGCTGATGACCAACCCGAATTTCGGAATCCTGAGCTATCTGGTCAGCCTGATCGGCCTCACCGATTTCAAATGGGCATCGGACCCTTCGACGGCGCTGCTGACCGTGACCCTGGTCGATGTCTGGGTCTACACGCCCTTCATCATGATTCTGCTGCTGGCCGGACTGCGCTCGCTCCCCAAGCAGCCTTTCGAGGCGGCGGCGCTGGACGGCGTACCCAGGAGCTTCGTCTTCTTCCGCATCACGCTGCCGATGCTGATGCCCTACATCATCACCGCGTCGCTGTTCCGCCTGCTGGATTCGATCCAGCAGTTCGACATCGTCTATTCGCTGACCCAGGGCGGCCCGGGCGATACCTTGATGGTGTTCCAGGTCCAGGCCTATCTCGAGTTCTTCCAATACACCAATGTCGGCCGCTCGGCGGCGCTGATGATGGTGCTCTGGGCGATCACCTATTTCCTGTCCAACGTCTTCATCAAGCAATGGCTGAAGCTGCGCGAGCGCGCCCGAGGTGTTTCATGATGAGAGCCTCCTGATGGAACAGGTCTCCACCCTGGAACGCAGCATCCGGACCGTGCTGATCGTGCTGGTCCTGGTGTTCTTCCTGTTTCCGATCTTCTGGATCCTGCTGATGTCGTTCCAGAACAACGACCAGATCCTGCGGATTCCGCCGAGCATCGTGTTCGAGCCGACGCTCGACAACTATCTCACCCTGATCACCGGCAAGCTGCAGACCACCGCCGGCAATCTCGACATCGCCTTCCTGAAGAATCTCGGCAACTCGCTGCTGCTCTCGACCGGCTCGGTAATCCTGTCGCTGATCCTCGGCGTGCCGGCGGCCTATGCTTTCGCGCGGTTCAAGTTCCGCTTGGGCGAGAACATCGCCTTCACGCTGTTGAGCTTCCGTTTTGCGCCGCCGCTGCTGGTGCTGCTGCCCTTGAGCCTCTACTTCAAGCAGCTCGGCCTCACCGACTCCTATTTCGGCCTCATTTGGATCTACCAGCTGATCTGCCTGCCGCTGATCCTCTGGATCGTGCGCGGCTATTTCGAGGATGTGAGCCCGGACATCGAGCATGCCTATCGCGTCGCCGGCCATTCCTGGTGGACCACCTTCCGCAAGATCGCGATCCCCCTGGCGCGGCCGGGTATCGCGGCCGCTGGGTTGCTGGCCTTCATCTTCGCCTGGAACAACTTCGTCTTCGCGCTGATCCTGGCCTCGGCCGACAAGCAGCCGGTGACGGTGGGCGCGCTCGCCTTCGTGACCGCGTCAGGCATCCAGTACGGGCAGATCGCTGCTGCCATCGTGCTCTCGGTGATGCCGACCCTGCTGCTGGCCCTCTATGCCCAGCGCTACCTGGTCGAGGGTCTCTCCCTCGGCGCGGTGAAGGGGTGAGGTGATGAACAGACTCGTTCTCAGCCATATCTCCAAGGGCTTCAAGTCCGGCAAGGTGCTGGAAGATGTGAGCCTCGACGTCAATGCCGGCGAGATTGTCGCCATCGTCGGGCCTTCCGGCTGCGGCAAGACCGTGCTCTTGCGGATCATTGCCGGCTTGCAGGAACCGGATGGCGGCAGGGTCACGATCGACGGCGTCGACATGACCGAAGCTTCCCCGGAATCCCGCGGCGTCGGCATGGCCTTCCAGAATTTCGCCCTGTTCCCGCATTTCAATGCCTTCGACAACATCGCCAGCCCGCTGACCGCGCGGGCCACGCCGGCCGCGTCGCTGAAGGAGAAGGTCGGCGCGGTGGCGCGCCTGCTGAAGATCGACCATGTGCTCGGCCATGCGCCGCGCGAGCTTTCCAACGGCCAGAAGCAGCGCACCGCCCTGGCGCGGGCGCTGGTGGCGCAGCCCAAGGTGCTGCTGCTCGACGATCCGCTGCGCAACGTCGATGCCAAGCTCAGGTACGAGATGCGCCTGGAGCTGCCGCGCCTGCTCAGGAGCTACAACGCCGCGGTCATCTACGTGACCCAGGATTACAAGGAGGCGATGGCGCTCGGCGACCGGATCGCGGTGCTGCGGGCCGGCCGGATCGAGCAATGGGCGGCGCCGCGCGACGTCTATGCGACGCCGGCCTCGGTCGAGGTGGCGAAGCTGTTCGGCGATCCCACCATCAACCTGCTGCCTTCGAAAGTGGAGCAGGGCGAGATCCAGCTGCTGGGCCGCATTGTCCCGATGCCGCAGGCGGAGGGCGCCGTGCTGGCCGGGCTCCGCCCCGAACATCTCAGGGTCAGCCGCACCGAGATTCCGAACGGCATTCCCTGCGAGCTCGACGCCGTCATGCCGGTCAATGTGCGCAGCGTGCTCTATCTGCGCGGCCCCGCCGGCGAGGAGATCCTGGCGACGGTCGGCGAGAGCGAGGCCGCGAAGTTCGGCCGCGACCACCGCCAGGTCTGGATCGATTTCGCGCCGGAAAACGTCCTGCTGTTCGATGCGGCCAGCGGTGCCCGCATCGGCCATCCGCATTGAGTCAGGAATTCATGGCAAGCCTGTTGCTCGACAACATCACCAAGGTCTATCGCCCGCGCGGCAAGGCGCCGGTCGAGGCGGTGAAGCGCGTCCGGCTCGACGTCAAGGACGGCGAGATCGTGGCTTTGCTCGGCTCGTCGGGCTGCGGCAAGACCAGCATGCTCAGGATGATCGCCGGTTTCGAGGACGTGACCGAAGGCGCCATCAAGATCGACGGCAAGGAGATTCACAAGCTCGCCCCGGCGGAGCGCAACGTGGCGATGGCCTTCGAAGGCTATTCGCTCTACCCGCCGCTGAAGGTGCGCGAGAATATCGGCTTCGCCCTGCTGCGGCAGCGCGGTGCTGCGACCGATATCGACGCGCGGGTGAAGGAGGTCGCCGGTCTGCTGGAGATCAGCGACATCCTGGACCGCTATCCGGCACTCATCTCCGCCGGCCAGCAGCAGCGCACCTCGCTGGCGCGGGCGCTGATCCGCCGCGCGCCGGTCTCGCTGCTGGACGAGCCGATGTCGCAGCTGGAGCCGCAATTGCGCGCGATCCTCAGGGCGCGGCTCAAGGACTACCTGATCGCCCATAAGATGACGACGGTGTTCGTGACTCATGACCAGACGGAAGCCATTGCATTGGCGGACCGGATCGCGGTCATGGAGAAGGGCGAGCTGCAGCAATTCGGCACGCCGGATGAGATCAAGCAGAGCCCGAACAATCTCTTCGTCGCCAGCTTCATCGGCGAGCCGCCGATGAACATCTTTGCCGGCGAGGTGATCTCCGCCAGCGACGGCGTCGCGGTCAAGGGCTTCGGCCCGGACGGCAAGCCGGCTTTCGCGCTGGCGGCGCCCGGGCTCGAACTCGACGGCAGCCATGCGAACCGCAAGGTCCATATCGGCATCCGCCCGCATCTGATCCAGACCGGAACCGGCGCCGCCGACGCGACCGGTAAGGTCATCACCAACCACTGGCTCGGCGACCAGAGCCATATCTGCTTCGATGTCGGCGGCGCCACCGTGGTCGGCGTCACCGAGAAGCCGCTGGGGGCCAAGCCCGGCGACACGCTGCCGGTGGGCTTCCCGTTGCGCGCGATCCATCTCTTCGATCCCGAGACCGGCGACGCGCTGGCGCATGGCCTCGACCGGGCTTGAGCGGCGATGGCGCGTGACCTGATCATCGCGATGGATGCCGGCACCTCGGTGATCAAGGCGCTGGTCTTCGACCTCAAGGGCCAGCAGCTCGCCGATGCGTCGCGCCCGAACAGCTACACGACGGGATCCGGCGGCGCGGTCGAGCAGGACATGGCGCGGACCTGGACCGACAGCGTCGCCGTGCTGGCGGAATTGACCGGCAAGGTCACCGGCTTGAAGGAGCGCGCTGCGGTGCTGGCGATCACCGGCCAGGGCGACGGCACCTGGCTGATGGACAAGGACGGCAACCCCACGGCACCGGCCTGGCTCTGGCTCGATTCCCGCGCCGCCGGCATCGTGCATGAGATGGATGCCAAGGGTGTCCGCCAGAAGATGTATGCGCGCACCGGCTGCGGCCTCAACGCCTGCAATTCGAGCTCGCAGCTGGCCTGGATGCAGCGCCATACGCCGGAGATCCTGGCCCGGTCGGCGACGGCCAATCACTGCAAGGACTGGCTCTATTTCGGCCTGACCGGCGCGCATGTCACCGATGTGACCGAAGGCGTCTTCACCTTCGGCGATTTCCGCAGCCGCGACTATGTGCCGGAGATCCTCGACTGGATGGGCATCGCCGACCAGCGGCACCTGCTGCCCGAGATGGTCGACGGCACGCGCACCACGCATCCGCTGCAAGCCGGTGCGGCCAAGGCGACCGGGCTGCCGGAAGGCCTGCCGGTCTCCTTGGGCAGCGTCGATGTGGCTTGCACCGCGCTCGGCGCCGGGCTCTACGAGCCGGGTCGCCAGGTTGGCGCCACGATCATCGGCTCGACCTCGATGCATATGCGGCTCGAAGCCCGCGCCGAGGATCTGAAGCTGGCGCCGGAGCCCAGCGGCTACACCATGGCCTTTCCGGTGCCGGATGCGGTCTCGCGCATGCAGTCCAACATGGCGGCGACGCTCAACATCGACTGGATCGTCGATGTCGCCCGCGATGCCGCCCGCGCGCTGGGCCATGAGGTCGCGCGCAAGGACGCGCTGCTGGCCCTGGATTCGCGGGTGCTGGATGCCAAGCCGGGGGTCGAGATCTATCACCCTTATATCCACGAGGCGGGCGAGCGCGGCCCGTTCTTCAACGCCGATGCCCGGGCGCAGTTCATCGGCCTCTCGCAGAAGACCAGCTTCATCGACCTGGTGCGCACCGTCTACGACGGTCTCGTTCTCGCCGCGCGGGATTGTTATTCGGCGATCGGCGGCGCCCCCTCTGAAATAAGGATCGCCGGCGGCGCCGCGCGGTCGAAGGCGCTGAAGACCCTGCTGGCGAGCGGGCTCGGCGTGCCGGTGCGCGAGAGCACGCGGGAAGAGGCGGGGGCCGCCGGCACCGCGATGATGGCGGCGGTCGCGATCGGCGCTGAGCCGGACATGGCGAGTGCGGTCAAGACCTGGGTGACGCCTTGCCTCGGCGGCACGGTCCAGCCGGACCCGGCATTGCAGAAGCGCTATGACGAATTGTTCCCCATCTATGTGAAGACGCGGAAGATGATGCCCGAGATCTGGGCCGACCTCACCCGCGCGCGAACCAAGGCCTGAGTATGAACAAGCACCCAATTGCAATCATCGGCGACCATTTCATGAAAGCCGAGGCTTTCACCGAGGCGCTGAAGCGCGTGCCCGGTCTCGATGCCGAGGTGCGGACCCTGACTCTGCCCTGGCCGGACCAACCGATGAAGCACGGCTATGTCGACGGCGGGCTCAAGGGTTTGAAGGAATATCTCGGCGAGCCGGATGAGATCGCGCGCTTCGTCGATGGCGCCGAGATCCTGATCACCCATCTCGCGCCGATCAACGGCGAGATCCTCGATCGGCTGCCGAAGCTGAAGCTGATCGCCGTTTCCCGCGGCGGCCCGGTCAATATCGATGTCGCCGCCTGCAAGGCGCATAATGTGAAGCTGGTGAACACGCCGGGACGCAACTCCTCCGCGGTGGCCGAGTTCACCATCGCGGCGATCCTCAACGAGACCCGGCTGATCCGCGCCGGTCATGAGGCGCTGCGCAAGGGCGTCTGGCGCGGCGATCTCTACCGCTTCGACGTGATCGATTCCGAGCTCTCGGAGATGACCATCGGCCTGATCGGCTATGGCCATATCGGCACCAAGGTGACGCGGCTCTTGAAGCCTTTCGGCTGCCGAATCCTGGTCTGCGATCCCTATGTCCTGGTCTCGAAGGACGACCTCGCCGACGGCGTCGAGCAGGTCAACCTCGACCGCCTGCTGGCCGAGAGCGACGTGGTCAGCCTGCATGCCCGGGTCACCGAGGAGACCAAGGGCTTCCTGGCCGCCGCGCAGTTCGCGCGGATGAAGGCCGGCGCCTATTTCATCAACACGGCCCGCGGGCCGATGGTGAATTATGACGATCTCTACCAGGCGCTGAACTCCGGGCATCTCCGCGGCGCCATGCTGGAGACCTTCTGGCTGGAGCCGGTGCCGCCCGACGCGCCGCTGCTCAAGCTTGACAATGTGACGCTGACCCCGCATATCGCCGGCGCCTCCCGGACCACCGTGCGGATCGCCGCAAGGATGATCGCGGAGGAGATCCGCCGTTACGCGGCCGGCGAGCCGCCCTTGAACCCCTGCTAATCCGAAGTCATGGAGCGTTACGACATCCTGGTGGTGGGCGGCGGGATCAACGGGGCCGGCATCGCGCGCGATGCGGCCGGCCGCGGCCTCAAGGTGTTGCTATGCGAGCGCGACGATCTCGCGCAAGGCACCTCGTCGCGCAGCGGCAAGCTGGTGCATGGCGGGCTGCGCTACCTCGAATATTACGAGTTCCGCCTGGTGCGCGAGGCGCTGATCGAGCGCGAGGTGCTGCTGCGCGCGGCGCCGCACATCATCTGGCCGATGCGTTTCGTCCTGCCGCATGTCGCCGAGCAGCGGCCGGCCTGGCTGGTGCGGCTCGGCCTGTTCCTCTACGACCATCTCGGCGGGCGCGAGATCCTGCCGCCGGCGCGCGCCATCGACCTGCCGCGCGATCCGGTCGGCCAGCCGCTGAAACCTGAGTTCCGCAAGGCCTTCGAATACTCGGATTGCTGGGTCGACGATGCGCGTCTGGTGGTGCTGAACGCGCTCGACGCCGGAAAGCGCGGCGCCAGGATCCTGACCCGCACCGAGGTGATCGGCGGCAAGCGACAGGGTGACGGCTGGACCGTCACCTTGCGCGATCGCCGCAACGGCGGGGAGAGCACGGTCTCGGCAAGCTGCATCATCAATGCCGCCGGTCCCTGGGTCGAGCAGGCGCTGCAAGGCTTCGCCGGCACGACCAGCAGCCGGCGCATCCGGCTGGTGAAGGGCAGCCATCTGGTGACCAAGAAATTCTGGCAGGGCGACCAGGCCTATCTGCTGCAGAACGACGACAAGCGGGTCATCTTCGTGAATCCCTATGAGGGGGATCTCGCTCTTATCGGCACCACCGACATCGCGGTCGAGGGCAAGCCGGAGGATGCGCGGATCGACGATCGCGAGATCGACTATCTGCTCGGAGTCCTCAGCCGGTATTTCACGGCGCCGCCGGATCGAACTGATATCGTGCATGCTTTCTCCGGCGTGCGGCCGCTCTACGACGACAACGCCGAGAGCCCCTCGGCGGTGACCCGCGACTACATCTTCGACATCGATCCGAAGGAGCCGAGCGAGAGCAACGCGCCGATCCTCTCGGTCTTCGGCGGCAAGATCACCACCTACCGCAAGCTGGCCGAGCACGGCCTCGACCGCCTGCGCCCGGCCTTCCCAAAGATGGGCCAAGCCTGGACCGCGGGCGCGAGCCTGCCCGGCGGCGAGATACCGGGTGCGGATTTCGACGGCTGGCTGGCGGGGTTCCGATCGCGCAACGCCTTCCTTGCCGCCGACCTGGCGACGCATTATGGCCGGCTCTACGGCACGCGGGCCGATGCGCTGCTGGACGGCGCCCGCAGCATCGCCGATCTTGGCCGGCATTTCGGCGCGCTGCTCTACGAGCGCGAGGCCGACTTCCTCCGCCGCCATGAATGGGCGATCGAAGCCGAGGACATCCTCGACCGGCGCACTAAGCACGGGCTGCACCTGACACCCGACGAGCGCGCCGCTTTCAGCGCCTGGCTCGGCGGCGAGGTCCCACGCCAGCGGCTCAGCAACTAAGGCATGGCACAGGACCTCTTCCTCGGCATCGATCTCGGCACCGGCGGCGTGCGCGCCTGTGCGTTAGACGCCGATGCCCGGATCGTCGGCATCGCCACCACGGCACTGCCGGCGCCGCGCCAGGACGGCGATGCAATCGACCAGGAGCCGGCACTCTGGTGGGATGCCGTGGTCGAGACCATCGGCAAGCTTAGTGTCGATCGCGCGGCGATCCAACGCATCTCCGTCGATGGCACGTCGGGAACCCTGCTGCTCACCGACGGTGACGGCAAACCGCTGACGCCGGGGCTCATGTACAACGATGCCCGCGCCGGTGCGGAGGCCGCGCGGATCGGCGGCGTTGCACCGGCCGAGAGCGGCGCCCATGGCCGCAGCTCGGCGCTGGCGAAGCTGCTGCATCTGCTGTCACGCGGCGGCGACAAGGCGAAGCACGCGCTGCACCAGGCCGATTGGATCGCCGGGCGCTTGACCGGGCGCTTCGACGGCAGCGACGAGAATAATGCGCTCAAGCTCGGCTATGACCCGGTGACCCGGCGCTGGCCGGATTGGCTGGACCGGCTGAATGTTCCGCGCGCGCTGCTGCCGCAGGTCCGCGTGCCCGGCGCCGAAATTGGTACGATCGATCCGATGATGGCGCGGCGGCTCGGCCTCTCGTCGTCGACCCGGATTCATGCCGGCACGACCGACGGCGTCGCGGCCTTCATCGCCACCCGCGCCAGCGCGCCGGGCGATGCAGTGACCTCGCTCGGAACGACACTGGTGGTGAAGCTGCTGGCCGAGAAGCCGGTCTTCGCGGCCGACCAGGGGATCTATTCGCATCGGCTCGGCGACCGCTGGCTGGCCGGCGGTGCTTCGAACACCGGCGGCGCCGCACTGCTGGCGCATTTTTCGGCTGCCGAGCTGGAGGCGATGACGCCGAGGCTCAAGCCCGCGCAGCCGACCGGTCTCGACTATTACCCCCTGCCCAAGCCGGGTGAGCGCTTCCCGATCGCCGATCCCAATCTGCCGCCGCGGGTAACGCCGCGGCCGGCGGACGATGTGACCTTCTTCCAGGGCCTGCTTGAAGGCGTGGCCGCGGTGGAGGCGATGGCCTATCGCCGCCTTGGCGAATTGGGCGCCCCGGCCTTGCGGCGGGTGATCTCGATCGGCGGCGGCGCCAAGAACGCCGCCTGGAGCGAGATCCGGCACCGCCTGCTCGGCGTGCCGGTGACGATCGCCGAGCAGACCGAAGCCAGCTACGGCGCGGCGCTGCTGGCGCTGCATGCGGGGCCGCCATGACGCAAGTCATCACCGGCCTCCAGCAGATCGCCGATCGCTTCGACCATGTGCTGCTCGATCAATACGGCGTTCTGCATCACGGCAAGGATGTCTTCGCCGAGGCGCGGGACTGCGTCGCCGCCTTGCATGAACGGGGCAAGCGAATCCTCGTTCTCACCAATTCCGGAAAGCGGCCGGAAGACAACCTTGAGCGCCTCGCCAAGAAGGGACTGCCGGCGGAGTCCTATGACGGCGTGCTCTCCTCGGGCGAGGTCGCCTGGCAGGGCTTGCGCGACCGCAAGGCGGTGCCCTTCACCCAGGTCGGCCGGCGCTGTTTCCTGCTGAGCCGCGACGGCGACCGCGGCGTGGTCGACGGCCTCGACCTCGAGCTGGTGGCGCTCGGGGCGGCGGAGTTCATCCTGCTGGCGGGACTGGACGACGACCAGGCCGATCCGGGCGCCTGGACCGATCGCCCGGCCGGCGCGGCCGCGCGGAACGTGCTGATGATCTGCGCCAATCCCGACATCACCATGTTCTCGCCGCAAGGGCTGTTGCCGGCGCCCGGTGCATTGGCCCAGTCCTATGAAGGCCTCGGCGGCAAGGTCGCCTATATCGGCAAGCCCTATCGGATCATGTTCGAGGCGGCCCTGCAGGCGCTCGGCAACCCCGATCCGCGGCGTGTGCTGATGGTCGGGGATTCGCTCGACCATGATATTCTCGGTGGGCGCGGTGCCGGCATCCTGACCTTGCTGACCACCTCCGGCGTGCACCGCGAGGCGCTGGCCGGTTCGACCGATCTTGCCGCCAGCATCCGGCGATTGGCGGGATCGGAGGCGCGGATGCCGCATTGGGCGATCGATCGCCTGGTCTGGTAAGAGTTTTGGTGAGAAAGAGGACATGATGCAGCAACCCGGATTCCTCGACGACCTGCGCCGCATGTCGGCCCGCGTCGGCGCCAATATCCTGCTGGTGCAGGGGGCGGGCGGGAACAGCTCGGTCAAGCAGGACGACGTGCTCTGGGTGAAGGCCTCGGGCGCCTGGCTCTCCGAGGCCAAGGAGAAGGACATGTTCGTGCCGGTCGAGCTGGCCGGCGCGCGGGCGGCCTTGGCGGCGGGCAACGAGAAGATGCCGGTCGCCGGCGGCTTCGGCGAAGTCACCTTGCGTGCCTCGATCGAGACCTCGCTGCATGCGCTGATGCCGCATCCGGTCGTGCTGCATGTCCATGCCGTGAATACGATCGCCTGGGCGGCGCTGGAAGGCGTCGAGGCCGAACTGGAAAAGCGGCTGCAGGGTCTCGCCTGGCGGCAGCTGCCCTATCGCCGGCCCGGCCTGCCGCTGAGCCAGGTGGTCGCCGAGCACACCGCGAAGACCCGCGCCGACGTGCTGATCCTCGGCAATCACGGGCTGCTGGTCGGTGCCGAGACCTGCGATGCCGCCGAGGCGCTGATCGCCGATGTCGAACGCCGTCTCGAGCTGAAGCCGCGCAGCGCGCCGGCCGGCGATCTCCGGGCCTTGCATCGGATTTGCAGCGGCAACGCCTATCGCCCGGCCCATGACGAGGTCTGCCACGGCCTCGCCACCAACCCGCGGAATTTCGCGCTCGCCACCAAGGGCTCGCTCTATCCGGACCATGTGGTCTTCCTCGGGCCGGCCTTGCCGAGCCTGGCCGCAGACGGCGATCTCGCGCAGCTCGTCGCGCAGGCGGAGTCGCAGTCGGTGCCGCCGCCGGTGGCGCTGCTGGTGCCGGGGGCCGGCGCCGTTATCCGCCAGGATGCGAGCGCCGGCGCCGAAGCGATGCTGGTCTGCCTCGGTCTGGTGGTGGCGCGGTTTCCGGACGGCGCGAAGCTGCGCTACCTGCCTGCGCCGGAAGAGCAGGCCTTGCTCAACTGGGATGCCGAGCGCTATCGCCAGCAGATGATGAAGGCGCGCTCGGCCTAATAGAGGATTTCGACCCGCGCCTTTTGGAGTGCGGCGCCCAGCTCCGCCGGCGGCGGCTGGTTGGTCACCAGGCGGTGGATGTCGGTCAGCGGGCAGACCACCTCGAGATTGGGCAGCTCGAACTTCGAATGGTCGAGCAACAGGATATGCTCCTGCGACCGCGCCATCATCGCGCGCTTGATTGCCACGGCGCTGGAATGGACGTCGTTCGGCCCTTCCAGCGTGATGCCACTGGCGCCGATCACCGCCCGGTTGGCGTTGAAGCGCGCGAGATAGGCGAGCGTGTCCGGTCCGGTGACGCTGCCTTCGTGCGAATCGTACTGGCCGGGGCAGGAGAGGACGGTGATCGTCGGGTTGGTCGAGAAGGCCATCGCCACCGCGAAGCAGTTGGTGACGATGGTGAGGTTCTTCGCCTCCGCGGCCAGCCGCCGGGCGAAATGCAGGGTGGTCGAGCCGGCGTCGATCATCAGCACTTCGCGGGGCTCGATCAGGCCGGCGGCGGTGGCGGCGATCCGCTCGCGCTCCTCGGTCATCGCGTTGAAGCGCTCGTTCCAGGCCGGCTCGAAGCCGAACGGGCGCACCACGGCGCCGCCATAGGTGCGGTTGATCAGGCCGCTCTGGCCCATCTCCTCGAGGTCGCGGCGAATCGTCTCATAGGAGACGCCGAGCTCGGCGGCGAGATCGGAAATTCGGATCGTCGTAGAGACCCTGAGCTCGGTCAGGATCCGGTCCTGCCGGTCTTTCTTGGAGAGCTTAACCACTTCGTTCATCGCCACGTGCAACGCCCCCTGGCTTCGGTGGCAGCCAGATTGGCGAGGGCCGACGACTTTGGCAAGAATCCTCGTGCCGCGACATCATCGCGCGGGCTCCAGGTCGTCCCGGATGGCGGCAAGCTGCGACAGGACCGAGCCCATGCCGGGCGCGTAGCTGCCGTCCAGCACCGCCGAGCCGACAGTGAAGGCGTCGGCGCCGGCCTCGCCGATGGCGCGGATCTGCGCCCGGGAGACGATGCTGCCGGCGACGATCAGGCGCTTCTCGCCGAGCCCCTTCTTGGCCGCGCGAATCAAGGCGATTGGATCGGCCTCAGTCGCGCGATAGGCCAGCAGGTCCGCGCCGGCGCAACCCTTCGCCACGAAGTCGCGGCAATGCGCCTCGATATCCGGCGGCGTTCCGGCGAGCTTGGTCGGGTGCCCGCGCGGATATCCGGCGAACGGGTAGAAGCGCGCCTCCGCCTTACGGAGGATGTCCTGAATCGCGACGACATCGGTGCCGCCCAAGACGCAGTCGACTCCGAGATCGGCCGCGATATGGGCCGAGGCGAGGCAGGTCTCCGGCGTGGTGCTGACGACTTCCATGTAGCTCAAGGCGCCGCTGGCGCGGATCTCGTCACGCAAAGCTGCCAGGGTGGTCGGGGAAACCCCGACATCCTTGAAGCCGATATGCTTCAAGCCGAGCGGCCGGATCAGCCGGAAGAGATCGAGGCAGTCGGCGACCGTCCGATCCTGCCGCGTCAGCATGAAGATGAAGTCCATTGAGGCCTTCGGCCAGAGATGTTTTGCGTTACACAGTCACTCTGTTATAGTTGTGTGAAGTTACAGATAGTGATGTTGAGATTCAACAGTCCTGATGTTTAGCGTCCGCCGAATGGAAAAGTTGGCGGGAGACGCGAGATGAAGCGGAATCTGTTGCTGGGATCGGCGGCGCTGGCCTTGCTGGCCGCGACCTGGGGTGCTGCCCGGGCCGAGCCTTCGGCCGCGCTAATCGAGGCCGCGAAGCAAGAGGGCGAGCTGACGATCATCGCCGTGCCGCATGACTGGTGCCGCTACGGCGACGTGATCGATTCCTTCAAGAAGCAATATCCCTTCCTGACCCTGAACGAGCTCAATCCCGATGCCGGGTCGGGCGACGAGATCGAGGCCATCAAGGCCAACCGGGGCAGCACCGGCCCGCAGGCGCCGGACGTGATCGATGTCGGCCTTTCCTTCGGTCCTTCGGCGAAGAAGGACGGCCTGCTGCAGCCCTACAAGGTCTCGACCTGGGATTCGATCCCGGACGAGCAGAAGGATCCGGAAGGCTACTGGTACGGCGACTAGTACGGCGTGCTCGCCTTCGAGGTGAACAAGGACCTGATCAAGAATATCCCCGCCGATTGGCCGGACCTGCTGAAGCCGGAATACAAGGACCAGGTGGCGCTGGACGGCGACCCCCGGAGCTCGAATGAATCGATCCAGGCGGTCTTCGCCTCGGGCCTGTCGTCCACCGGCGGCGAGATCGACAAGGCGGCCGATGCCGGGCTGCAGTTCTTCAAGCAGCTGAACCTCTCGGGCAACTTCGTGCCGGCCAGCGGCGGCGCCTCGACCCTGGCCTTAGGCACGACGCCGATCGTGATCCGCTGGGATTATCTGGCGCTCGGCGATCGCGACACGCTGAAGGGCAATCCCGAGGTCGCGGTCGTGGTGCCGAAGACCGGCATCGTCGCCGGCGTCTATGTCCAGGCGATCAGCGCCTATGCGCCGCACCCGAACGCCGCGAAGCTCTGGATGGAGCATCTCTATTCCGATGAATCGCAGCTTGCCTGGCTGAACGGCTATTGCCACCCGGCGCGCTTCGACGACCTGGTGAAGCGCAACGTCGTGCCGCCGGCGCTGATGGAGAAGCTGCCGCCCGCCGACAACTATGCCAAGGCGCTGTTCCCGACCCTGGAACAGCAGGGCAAGGCCAAGGAGATCATCACCCAGCAGTGGGATAGCGTGGTCGGCGTCAACGTGACGACCAAATGACGCCTAGAGGTGCGCTTCCTCGATGTCCTCGCAGGAATAGCCGAGGTCGTTGAAGCCGCTCTCCAGGAAGTCGCCCAGCAGCGGTGTGCCGAGCAGGTATTCCGCCGTCCCCTTGACACCGCGCTGGCGGGCCTGTTCCTTGGCCTCTTCCCAGTCCTCGGCGTCGTAGTCGCCGCGGCCGATCCAGGTCATCGCCACCAGGTCGGAAAGCTCATCCTCGTTCAGCGCTTCGAGCGTGCCCATGAGCTCGGCATAGGTCGGGTCGTCGCGCCGGTCCTCCAGCACGTCGATGTCGCCGTCGTCGGAGGGGTTTGAGCCGGAATCCGTGTCCTCGGGATCGACCTTCACGTCGAACTCCCGCGCCTTGACGATCAGGAAGCATACCGTCTCTGGATCCACCACCAGCTCGACCGGGTCTTCCGCTGCGTCTCTCTCAGGCCGTTTCGCCATCCCTTCCTCCGTCTGGTTTCGCTCGCTCAACGATCCCACTGCGCGGCGGTTCCACCACCGCCGCCGCCGAACTGTCACATTCCGGCGTTACTTTGTCCCGCGGATCGAAGGGGAACCGGAATATGCAGATGCACGTCACGATGCCGAACCTCAAACCCGAAGGCAACAGCATGCCGGATATGCCGGTGCTCGACCTGCCGCTGATCGAGGGGACGCCCGCGAGCCTCGCCGGTTACGGCGAGGTCGTCAGCGACCCGGAGAAGCAGATAATCGAGATCGTGCGCTGGCCGGCGCAGGGCTGGCGCCCGGTCGATCCCAACAGCGGCGACGAGGGCGGCACCACCGAAGGCATCTTCGCCTGCCAATGGGTCGGCGACATCCTGAAGGCCCAGAACCATGCGGTCGGCGGCGACTATGTGCTCGGCTGGAGCTGTCTGCCGAGCCAGGCCTCGGAGACCAACGCGACCCTCGGCCGGCATCGCGCGCTGATGTGGCGCGCGAACTATCATCCCGATGGCGGGCAGATGTTCTTTCCGCTGGAGAAGGCGCCCTTCGTCGTCCCGCTGGCCCTGCCCGGCGACGACGTGACGCCGCAGGACTTCAAGGCCTTCTGGTTCGACGGCTCGAAGGGGCTCTATCTTCACCCCAACGTCTGGCATGACGGCGTCTTCCCGGCCACCGACATCGGCCGCTATTTCGGCCGCCAGGGAAGGGTGCATGCGCGGGTCAGCGCCAACTTCCCGAACGAGTTCGGCTGCTATCTCGGCGCGCCGCTCATCCGGTAACCGAGCAGTCTAGCGGTCGAAATCCACGGCGACGGTGTTGCCGCCGCTGATCACGATGCCCACGCGCTCGCCGTCCTCTGGCTGGTAGCGGCCGGAGAGCAGGGCGGCGGTGGCGGCGCTGCCGCCGGGTTCGCCGACGACGCGGAGCACGTCCCAGAGCGCTTTCTGCGCGGCGCGGATCGCGTCGTCCGCCACCAGCACGACCGCGGCGACGTGATCGCGGGCGATCGGGAATACTTCTGCGCCGATCTGCTTCGGCGCCAGCGAATCCGCGGCGATGCCGCCGGCTTCGGCATCGACCGGCTTACCGGCGGCCAGCGCCTTGGTGAGAGTCGGCGCCAGCTCAGGCTCGACGCCGACCACCTTGACCTTGCCGCGATACCAGGCGGCGATGCCGGCGATGAGGCCGCCGCCGCCGACGCCGACCAGCAGGGTGTCGATCTCCGGCGCCTGCTCCTCCAGTTCCTTGGCGAGGGTGCCCTGGCCCAGCATGGTCTCGCGCTGGTCGAAGGCATGGACGGTGAGCGCGCCATGCTCCTTGGCCCAGGTCTCCGACGCGGCATAGGCGTCGGAATAGCGCGCGCCGCCGACGATGAGATCGGCGCCGTAGCTCCGGATGCGGGCGATCTTCGCCGGGGAAGAGATCTCCGGCACATAGATCCGCGCCGGCACGCCCAGGCGCTTCGCGGCAAAAGCGACCGCGGCGCCGTGATTGCCGCCGGAAGCCGCGACCACGCCGGCCTTCGGGATCTCGCGCGTCAGCAGATGGGTGAAGGCGCCGCGGCTCTTGAACGAGCCGGCATGCTGCATGAGTTCGAGCTTGAAGGTCAGCGGCCTGCTGGGCAGGCCGAAATCCGCCGCATCGACCGCGATCACCGGGGTGCGGCGGATATGGGGACGGATGATGTCCGCGACGGCGGCGATCGCCGCGCGGTCGAAGGGCTGTTCGGTCATGCGGAATCCATTGCCGCGGCTGCGGCCTTAGAGAGAAAAGGAAGCCGCAGGATGCCCGATCAGCGCTGGTTGCGCCAGCGGCTGACCACGTTCTGCAGGAAGGAATCCGAGCTGACCTCGGTGGCCCAGGCGGTCGAGAAGGGCGCGGTCTTGCTGCGCGGGCGGCCGTCGCTGGGCAGCTCGTCGAAGCAGATCCGGGTCGGGATCGGCACGCCTTCGCCGACCGCAATCGCCTCGGCGTTGCGCAGCGACGGCAGCTCGTCCAAGAGGCCGATGCCGGATTCCGGCATGGCGGCGCGCAGGAATTCCTGGTCCTTCTGGTTGCTCATCCGGAGCGCGAAGATGGTGTTGCACTGGGAGAGCACGGTCGAGGCCAGCTCCGACGGACGCTGGCTCACCAAGCAGAGCGAGACGCCGTATTTGCGGCCTTCCTTGGCGATGCGCGAGAGCGCGCGCTTCGTGGGCTCGAAGATGGTCTTGTCTTCGGAGGGCGCGTAACGGTGCGCTTCCTCGCAGACCAGCAGGATCGGCACGGTCTGGTCGCTCCAGAGCGCGAAGTCGAAGGTCATGCGGCAGAGCAGCGAGACCACGACGTTGAGGACTTCCGAGGGAATGCCGGAGGTGTCGATCACGGTGACCGGCTTGTCGCGGACCGGGATGCGGAACAGGCGCGAGAGGATCGCCGCCATGTTGTCGCGCACGGTGACGCCCGGGAACATGAAGGAGAAGCGGCGGTCGGATTGCAGGCTGAGGAACTGCTCGCGAATCCGCAAGTAGGGCGCGGAATCGACCGGCCGGTCGAGCTTGCCCATGGCTTCGTCTAGCAGCTGGGTCACTTCCGACAGGCGGTAGGGCACCGGCGTATCGACGGTGACCGTCGAGGTGGTATCGCGGACCGCCAGCAGGTTGCGCTTCGCCTGCACGATCACCTGATGGAGGATGACGGAGTCGATTTCCGGCGTCTGGCTGGCGTCGCCGATGATCAGCTGCTTCATCTCCTCGAAATTCAGCAGCCAGTAGGGCAGCTGCAGGTCAGCGGGCGTGATCTGCTCGGCCATGTCGCCGAAGGCCGGCGCGAACTCGTTGTGCTGGTCGAGGACGACGATATGCGCCTTGCTGTGCGCGGCCAGGATGTTCCTGAGGATCACGGCGACCGCGCAGGACTTGCCGGTGCCGGTGGTGCCGAGCACGGCGAAATGCTTGCCGAGGAGCTCGTCCACCATGACGCAGGCCGGGATCGACTTGTCCTGGTTGACGACGCCGATCCGCACACCGTTGTCGCCGGCGCGCATGAAGACCCGGCGCAAGTCCTCGCGCGAGGTGTGGAAGACGCCGTCGCCGAGGCCCGGGAAGGTGGAGACGCCGCGGCGGAAGATGCCGTCATGCTCGATCTCGCCGATGAGCTCCAGCTCCATGATGCGGAGCTCGGCCTTGCCTTCGATCTGCTCGGGGATCGGAATGCTCAAGCCGGTCACCAGGCCGAAGGCGATGGTGGTGGAGGTACGGACGTTGACGACCTCGCCGATGTCCGGCTTGCGGCTCGCCGGGTTGTCGTCATCGCCGCCGATATGCTGGTCCAAGAGCGTGATCAGCTGGCTGCCGGAGACCGACACCACGCGCCCGATGCGCGTCGCCTGGAGATCTGCGGTGAGAGGAGCGGCTTCGTTCATCTGGTCAGACTTTCCGGAGACGGCTGGTGGGCATGTGCGGGTGAAGCGGCGCGGGTGCGATCCGGCGGGAAGCGAACCGTGACGGTGGTGCCGCTGCCGGGCTCGCTGTCGATCTTCAGGGTGCCGCCGTGCATCTCGACGAAGCCCTTGCTCAAGGGCAGGCCGAGGCCGGTGCCCTCGTATTTGCGGCTCAAGTCGCTGGAGACCTGGGCGAACGGCACCAGCGCCTTCCAGATGTCCTCCTCGGCGATGCCGATGCCGGTATCCGAGACCGAGACATTGAGCCAGCCGTCGGGCGCGACCGCGGCGGAGAGCGTCACCTTGCCGCCGCGCGGCGTGAACTTGACCGCGTTGGAGAGCAGGTTGATCAGGATCTGCTTGAAATACTGCTGGTCGGCATAGAGCTGCGGCAGGGTCTCCGACATCGAAACGGCCAGGGTCTGCCCGGCGCCGTCGGCCTGCGGCCGCACGAAGGAGACCGGGATCTCGACGGCTTCCGCGGGGCTGAACCATTCCTCGTGCAGCTCGGCGCGGCCGGCTTCGATCTTCGCAAGGTCGAGGATGCGGTTCACCTCGCGCAGCAGGTGCTCGCCGGCGGTGTGGATGTCCTTGGCATAAGAGGTGACCCGGGCCGGGTTGGTCGCCTGGGCCGGGTTGGTCATCAGCTGCGAGAAGCCGATGATCGCGTTCAGCGGCGTGCGGAGCTCGTGGCTCATATTGGCGAGGAACTCGGTCTTGGCGCGGTTGGCCGCCTCGGCGCCGAGCATCGCGGCATGCATGATCTCGGCATTGCGCTCGGCTTCCTGGCGGGCGGCGACCAGTCCCATCTCGGCGTGGTGGCGGCGGACCAGGATGCCCAACTGGCTGGAATATTCGGCAAGCAGCGACCGGCGGCCGGAAGACGGACGAAAATACGGTCGCATAACCCTTTCCTCCGCTCCCTCGATCGGGCGCAACGGCGCCCAACTCCCCAGTCCCAAACGCGACCCGAAAAAGCTCCTACTGATATCGGCCGGGAATGGTTAACTTCCAGTTACCGATAGTCTCCAATCCTTACTGAAATCTAGACCGGATCGCCGGTTCCAGCCACAGCGCGAAGCTTGGCGAAGCCGGCTTTCGGCTGCCTTGTGCGGTCGGTCACAAAATCGACAAAGACCAATCCGAACGGCAGCTTAGAACGCGACGGCCCGGCCCGGCCACCAAGCCGGGACCAAGCCATGCTGCCGGACCTAATGCAACCCTCCTCCGAGGCTTCCCGGAGCACGAGCTGGTGATCGCGCAGGAAGGCGATCCTCCGCGCATCCGCGCACGCCGAAACCGTCGATCAGGGCATCGCTGCGTGAGAAGGCTCAGCCGCGGCAGTCAACCTCTGGCGGCGCGGACCTTGCTCAGGTCGACCGGCGCCCCGACGGACCCTTGGGCGGTCTTGAGGAAGGCCTTGATGCTGCGGATCGCCTGGCGGGTACGGGCCTCGTTCTCGACCAGGGCAAAGCGAACGAAGCCGTCGCCCTGCTCGCCGAAGCCGGTGCCGGGCGCCACCGCGACATTGGCCTCGGTCAGCAGGAGCTTGGAGAAATCGAGCGAGCCGAGGTGCTGGAAGCGCTCCGGGATCGGCGCCCAGGCGAACATCGAGCCCGCCGGCGGATCGACCGGCCAGCCGGCCGCGCGCAGGCCCTCGATCAGCACGTCGCGGCGGCTCTTGTAGCGGGCGCGCATCTCATCGACGCAATCCTGCGGGCCGTTCAAGGCCGCGGTCGCCGCCACCTGGATCGGCGTGAAGGCGCCGTAGTCGAGATAGGACTTCACCCGCGCCAAAGCGCCGATCAGCTTGGCGTTGCCGGCGCAGAACCCGATCCGCCAGCCCGGCATCGAATAGGTCTTGGAAAGCGAGGTGAACTCGACCGCGATCTCTTTCGCGCCCGGCACCTGGAGAACGGATGGCGGCGGCACGCCGTCGAAATAGAGCTCCGAATAGGCGATGTCGGAGATGATGTAGATGCCGTGTCGCCGACAGAAGGCGACCACCTCGGCATAGAAGTCGAGGCTCGCCATCTCGGCGGTCGGGTTGCTGGGATAGTTGATCACCACCGCGACCGGCTTCGGCACCGAGTGGCGCACCGCGCGGTCCATCGCGTTCATGAACTCCGGGCCCGGCTTGAACGGGATCGAGCGGATCGCCGCACCGGCGATGATGAAGCCGAAGGCGTGGATCGGGTAGGAGGGGTTCGGCGCCAGGATGATGTCGCCGGGGCTGGTGATCGCCTGGGCGAGGTTGGCGAGGCCTTCCTTCGAGCCCAGGGTGACGATCGCCTCGCGCTCGGGGTCGATCTCGACGTTGAAGCGGCGGGCGTAGTAGGCGGAGAGCGCCTTCCTCAATCCCGGGATGCCGCGGGAGTTGGAATAGCGGTGGACGCGGGGGTCGGCCAGGGTCTCGGTCAGCTTGTCGATGACATGCTTGGGCGGCGGCATGTCGGGATTGCCCATGCCGAAATCGACGATGTCCTGACCGGCGGCCCGCCCGGCGGCCTTGAGCTTGTTGACCTCGGCGAAGACGTAAGGCGGCAGGCGCTTGGTGCGGTAGAACTCGTTGTCGGTCATCGGTCCCGGCTCTCGTAAAGCGATAAGCGCATTTTTTCAAAGAAAGTCGGCATCGCCAAACGCTTTCTCACCCGCGAGCTGTGTACCGCTCTCATCTTAAGAGAGGAGACCGGCTTCCAGCCTGTGCAGCGCCTGGATGGTGAGCGCGGCGGCCGAGGCGCGGTTCTCGACGCCGAGCTTCTCGAAAATCTGCTCCAGGTGCTTGTTGACCGTGCGCGGGCTGATGCCGAGCACGGTCGAGATGTCCTTGTTGGACTTGCCGCGGGCGATCCAGAGCAGCACCTCGGCCTCGCGTCCGGTCAGCGCGAAGTGGCGGCGCAGCCGCTCGACATCCTGCCTGGGCTCGACCTGGGTGACGCGCAGCAGGCGCTCGCCGGCCTGGACCTGGCCGAGATAGGCAAGCTCGACCTTGCGCGCCTCCGTGCCCCAGATGTGGGTGGCGTGGTCGGGGCCGCCCTCGGCCGCGCGGGTCATCCAGCCGACGATCTCGGCGGGCAGGCGGAAATCGGTCTCGCGGGCCTCGGGCGAGATCTGGCGCAGCAGGCGCACCGCCTGGGGCGTCGACCAGCGCAGCCGGCCCTCCGGCGTCACGGAGAGCAGGAAGCGGCCGGTCGCATCCAGCGCCGAATGCGCCGCGGCCGAGCGCCGGGCATTCCGGAGATGGACCCGCACCCGGGCGATCAGCTCGTCGATCACGATCGGCTTGGTGAGATAATCGACGCCGCCGACCTCAAGCCCGCGCACGATATGCTCGGTCTCGGAAAGGCCCGTCATGAAGATGACCGGCACATGCGCGAGATGGTCGATGCCCTTCAGGCGGCGGCAGGCCTCGAAGCCGCCGATCCCCGGCATCACCGCATCCATCAGGATGAGATCGGGCGTCACCTGCTCGGTCAGGCTGAGCGCGCTCTCGCCGTCGAGCGCCACCAGGACGGTCGCCCCGGTGCTCTCGATCGCCTGGGTGAGGAAGCCGAGCGTGTCCGGCGACTCATCGACCACCAGGATGATGTCGCGCTTGGGCTCCACGGCGTCCTCAGGAAGCGGCGCGCTCAAGCAGGCTCTCCAGCCGCGCCATGTATTGCTTCAGCTCGAAATTGCGCACCAGGTTGCGCAGCTCGGCGATGATCGTGGCATGCTCCGGGCTGCCGCCCGCGACCTCGTCGAGCTTGGCCTCGATGCCGCGCACATAGCCGATCTTGCCGAGCCGGTGCAGGTCGGCGAGATGCTGCATCGGCAGGGGTGCCGCGGTCTCCGATTTGGCCGCCTGGTCCTCGTCATGGATCCAGTCGAGGCCGAGCGCGTCGCGGATCGCAGCCAGCAGGTGATTGACCTCGATCGGCTTGGTGACGAAGGCGGTGTCGTCGAAGGCATGGGCCTGCATCTGCTCGTCGGCATTGGCCGAGACGATGATGATCGGGATCGCGCGCGTCCGCTCGCGCAGCCGGCGCGCCACCTCCCAGCCGTTCATGTCGGGCATGGTGAGGTCGAGCAGCGCGAGGTCAGGCGGATTCTCCGCGGCGCGCTCCAGGCAGATCTCGCCGTTCTGCGCGGTGGTGAGATCGAAGCCCAAGGGGGTCAGCAATTCGTTCAGGAGATCGAGATGGCCGATATCGTCGTCGGCCGCCAGCACCTTCCTCCGGCGGCCGCGATAGCCGATGATCCGCCGCTGGCGCACCGCCACGACCGGCGCCGGCGCCTCGGAGAGCATCAGCCGCACGCGGAACAGGCTGCCCTCGCCGGGCGTGCTTTCGACCGAAACCTCGCCGCCCATGATCTCGGCCAGCAGCTTGGTGATGGTGAGACCGAGACCGGTCCCGGGCACGCCGAGCGCGCTCGCGGTCTTGCCGCGCTCGAACGGCTGGAAGATGCGGCCGAGATCGCCGGCCTCGATGCCGATCCCGGTATCGGCGATCTCGAACTCGGAAATCTGGCCGCGGTGCCGGGCGCGGAACACCACGCCGCCCTGGCGCGTGTACTTGATCGCGTTGGAAAGCAGGTTGATCAGCACCTGCTTCAGGCGTTTCTCGTCGGCGAAGACATAGGGCGGCAACTGCGGCGAGGGCTCGTAGCGGAACTGGATGCCCTTGGCGCCGGCCTGGATTCGGAACATGTCGACCAGCTGCTCGAGGAGTTCTGTCAAGGCGATGCGGTCGCGGTTCAATTGCAGGCGCCCGGCCTCGATCTTCGCGATGTCGAGCAGGCCGTCCACCAGGGTCGACAGATGCTCGGAGCTGCGGCGGATGACCCGCACCGCGTCCTGGGTATGGGCCGACAAGGCGGCGTCGCGCTCCATCAGCTGCGCATAGCCGAAGACCGCGTTCAAGGGTGCGCGAATCTCGTGGCTGACGCCGACGATGTAGCGGCTCTTGGCGGTGTTGGCCGCCTCCGCCACGCTCTTCGCCTTCTGCAACTGGTCGTAGGTGCGTTCATGTGCCTCGATCTCATGAGTCAGCATCTGGGTCTGGCGCTCGGTTTCTTCCTCGGCGACCTGCCGGCTTTCGTGCGCGAGGACCATCAGCCAGGCGACGATGCCGGCGATGCCGAACAGGGCGAAATAGACCGAGAGCAGGGTGGTGTGGACGGTCGCGGTGTCCGCCGCGATGCCGGCGGTGCCCTGGAACAGGCCGATCAGCAGCAAGGTGCCGGCGATTACGAGGTTGAAGGTCAGGAACAGGCCGGCGAAGCGGCCGAGCCGCGAGTTGAGGCCGATCGCCATCTGCGCGGGCAGGACCTTGCGCAGCGCCAGCTGCAGCTGGTCGGTGAAGCGGCTGTTGGTCTTGCAGAGATCGTGGCAGCGGGCGTCGAGGGTGCAGCAGAGCGAGCAGATCGGCCCGGCATAGGCCGGGCAATAGGACATGTCCTCGCGCTCGAACTGGTGCTCGCAGATGCAGCAGCGCACCGCCTTGGCGCCGCCCCATTCGGTCTCCGGTGCGCGGGCGATGTAGTAACGCCCCCGGGTCCAGAGCGCGATCAGCGGCGCCGCGGCGATCGCGGTGAACAGGCCGACGAAGGCGGCCAGCGCCTGCAGGGCCGCGCCGAACAGGCCGAAATAGGCCGAGGTCGAGAGCAGGATCGAGACCAGCATCGCGCCGACCCCGACCGGGTTGATGTCGAAGAGATGGGCGCGCCGGAACTCGATGCCCTTGGGTGAGAGGCCGAGCGGCTTGTTGATGACGAGATCGGCGACCAGCGCGCCGATCCAGGCGACCGCGAAGTTGGAATAGAGGCCGAGGATCTTCTCGATCGCCTGGAAGATGCCGAGCTCCATCAGCAGCAGAGCAAGCAGCGCGTTGAACACCACCCAGACCACGCGGCCGGGATGGCTGTGGGTCAGCCGCGAGAAGAAGTTCGACCAGGCGATCGAGCCCGCATAGACGTTGGTGACGTTGATCTTGAGCTGGCAGGTGATGACGAAGATGCCGGTCAGCACGATCGCGGTCTGGGGCGAGAGCGACATGGCTTCGAAGGCGACCTTGAAGAGCTGGGTCGGCTCGGCGGCGCGCTCGACCGGCACACCGTATTTCAAGGCGAGGACGGCGAGGAAGGAGCCCGCCAGCAGCTTGATCGCGCCGAGGAAGATCCAGCCGGGCCCCGACGGCAGCAAAGCCGCCCACCAGAGCAGGCGGGCGCGCAATCCGCCTTCCGGCTTCGGCGAGGGAAGGAAGCGGAGATAGTCGGCCTGCTCGCCGATCTGCGGCGCGAAGGAGAGCAAGGTGGAGGCGGCGAGGCCGAACAGGATCAGGTCGAAGCCGCCGGCGGTCTCCTGCGACCCGACGAAGGTGGTCCAGTCGTGGAGCGCCGGGGCGTCGCTGAAGCCGATATAGAGGAGCGGGGCGAATTGCAGGATCAGCCAGATCGGCTGGGTCCAGACCTGCAGCCCGCTGATCAGGCGGATGCCGTAGGTGACGATCGGGATCACTACCAGGGCGCAGATGATATAGGCGACCCAGAGCGGCATCGCGAACCACATCTCCAGCGCCAGCGCCATGATCACCGCTTCCACCGAGAAGAGGAGAAAGGTGAATGAAGCGTAGATCAGCGAGGTGATGGTGGAGCCGATATAGCCGAAACCGGCGCCGCGGGTCAGCA
Organism: Dongia sp.; assembly: GCF_041905885.1. NCBI lineage: Bacteria > Pseudomonadati > Pseudomonadota > Alphaproteobacteria > Rhodospirillales > Dongiaceae > Dongia > Dongia sp. The sequence goes on from NZ_JAYRKD010000001.1 coordinate 56,803, forward strand.
GATCGACATCGACGCCGTATTTGCTGGCGGTATAGCTGATCGGCAAGCCGGTCAGGAAAATGAGGACACCGACGATGGCGATCGCCATCACCGTGTTGTCGAATCCGTAAGCCAGCGTGAGCGCGCCGCCGATCGCCTCGCAGGCCAGGAAGGAGATCGCGCCCAGCGCCGTGTTGGAGACCCGGAACAGCGACCAGCGCCGCGCCTCATGCGCGGTGAAGCGGAGCGCGTAGTCCTCCAGGGTCTGGTTGCCGACCCATTGATTGTATTGCCGCCGGACCCGGGCAATGCGCTGCCGACCGGTCATCCCCTAAGCGCTCAGCCTCCGTCCCCGCGTTTGGCGCTGGGGACGAGTATGCGCCGCACTGTTGCTGCGTTGCAATATACGTCAAATGCCCCATACCCGGCTTTGTCATCCGGGTGTTAGATGGAGTTAACAATCAGAAAAGCCGAGGTTTTTCCGCTGATGCGGGGCCGGCGGGGAAGCCGCTTCGCCCTAAGGATGAGCCTCGAATAATGCAACGCAACATGGGACGGCTTCTCAGCAATGGAGACTAGGATGAAGATGGGAAAGACAAAATTGGCATTGGCTGGCGCGTTCGCGGTCACCTTCGCGGCCGGCACCGCCTCGGCCGAAGAGACAATCAAGGTCGGCATCCTGCATTCGCTGTCGGGTACGATGGCGATCAGCGAGACGACTCTGAAAGACGTCATGCTGATGCTGATCGAGCAGCAGAACGCCAAGGGCGGCTTGCTCGGCAAGAAGCTGGAAGCGGTCGTGGTCGACCCGGCTTCGAACTGGCCGCTCTTCGCCGAGAAGGCGAAGCAGCTCCTGGAAGTCGACAAGGTCGCCGCGACCTTCGGCTGCTGGACCTCGGTCAGCCGCAAATCCGTGCTGCCGGTGTTCGAGCAGGATAACGGCATCCTGTTCTACCCGGTGCAATACGAGGGCGAGGAGAGCTCGCGCAACGTCTTCTACACCGGCGCCGCGCCGAACCAGCAGGCGATCCCGGCGGTCGATTACCTGATGAACGAGGAAGGGGTGAAGCGCTGGGTGCTGGAAGGCACCGATTACGTCTACCCGCGCACCACCAACAAGATCCTCGAGGCCTATCTGAAGATGAAGGGCGTGCCGGCCGAGGACATCATGGTCAACTACACGCCGTTCGGCTTCAGCGACTGGCAGACCGAGGTCGGCAACATCAAGAAGTTCGGCTCGGCCGGCAAGAAGACCGCCGTGGTCTCCACCGTCAACGGCGACGCCAACGTGCCCTTCTACAAGGAGCTCGGCAACCAGGGCGTCAAGGCGACCGACATCCCGGTGGTCGCTTTCTCGGTCGGCGAGGAAGAGCTGGCCGGCCTCGACACCAAGCCGCTGGTCGGACATCTGGCGGCCTGGAATTACTTCATGAGCGTGGACGCGCCGGAGAACAAGGCCTTCATCGACGAATGGCACAAGTTCACCAAGAACGACAAGCGCACCACCAACGACCCGATGGAAGCCCATTACATCGGCTTCAACATGTGGGTGAAGGCGGTGGAGAAGGCCGGCACCACCGATCCCGACGCCGTGATCGACGCGATGATCGGCATCTCGGTGCCGAACCTGACCGGCGGCTATTCGGCGATGATGCCGAACCACCACATAACCAAGCCGGTGCTGATCGGCGAGATCCAGGCCGACGGCCAGCTCGACACCGTGTGGCAGACTTCCGGCCTGGTGCCGGGCGACGAGTGGTCCGATTATCTCGACGGCTCGAAGGACCTGATCTCCGACTGGCGCAAGCCGCTCTCCTGCGGAAACTTCAACGTGAAGACCGGCAAGTGCGGCGGCGCTGAAACCGTCGCGACCCAGTAAGGGAAGGCTGACCGGCGGCCGCGTTGGGGACGCGGCCGCCGATCGGCGGATCAGCATGCGTAGGTTCCTGATCAGTTGCGCGCTGCTGCTGTTCGCCGCTCTCGCGGCGAGCCCGGCCGAGGCCGATCCGGTCGACGACATCCTCGCCGGCTTCGCCAGCAGCAAATACGACGAGATCGAAAAAGCGATCGCAGCGCTGGCGGCCAGCGGCGACGCTTCCGCCCCGGCGATCCTGGACGCCTTGAACGAAGGCGCCCTCCAGGTCGCATCCGACAAGCAGCTCTACATCAAAGGCGACGACGGCAGCCCGAAGGCGGCACGAAGCGGCGCCGACCTGACCGGCGAGATGCCGCCGGGCCTCAAACCCGTCAAGGTCAACAATCGGGTCCGGCGCGCGATCGAGGCGGCGATGGGGCAGTTGACTCTCCTGTCCCCGGACCCGGCGAAGCGCCTCAACGCCGCGGCCTCACTCTTTCACGCGCCGGACCCGGCCCAGTTGCCGGCGGTCGAAGCCGCGATCGCCAAGGAGACCGACCCCGCCGTGAAGCGCGCCTTCGAGGCGGCGCGGGCGGCGGTCGTGCTCGCGGCCCCCGATGCCGCGGAGGCGGACAAGATCGCCGCCGTGGAACTGATCGCGGCGCGCGGCGACGAGGATGCGAAGTCGCTGCTGGATGCCGCGGCGGCCAATGGCGCGCCCGCCGTCGCCGCGGCGGCGAACGCGGCGCTGAAGGGAATCGAGCAGACGCTGGCGCTGTGGTCGGCGGCGCAGAATGTCTATTACGGACTGAGCCTGGGTTCGGTTCTGCTGCTGGCGGCGATCGGGCTTGCCATCACCTTCGGCGTCATGGGCGTCATCAACATGGCCCATGGCGAGATGGTGATGCTCGGCGCCTACACGACCTATGTGGTGCAGCAGGCGGTGATGGCGATGGCGCCGGGCCTCTCCGATCTGGCGCTGCTGATCGCCGTGCCGACGGCCTTCCTGGTCAGCGGCGCTGCCGGAATCGCGATCGAGCGCTCGATCATCCGCTTCCTCTATGGCCGGCCGCTCGAGACCCTGCTCGCGACCTTCGGCCTTTCGCTGGTCCTGCAGCAGGCGATGCGCTCGATCTTCGGCCCGACCAATCTCCAGGTCGACAACCCCTCCTGGATGAGCGGCTCGATGCAGCTCGGCGGGCTTGCCATCACCTATAACCGGTTCTGGATCATCCTGTTCTCGGTCGCGATCTTCGCGCTGCTGACCTTGGTGCTCAGGAAGACCGCGCTCGGGCTGCAGATGCGGGCGGTGACGCAGAACCGGCGCATGGCGGCCTCGATGGGGATCCGCACCGGCTGGGTGGATTCGCTGACCTTCGGCTTGGGTTCGGGCGTCGCCGGGATCGCCGGCGTCGCCCTGAGCCAGATCGACAATGTCAGCCCCAATCTCGGACAGGGCCACATCATCGACAGTTTCATGGTCGTTGTGTTCGGCGGGGTCGGCAATCTCTGGGGCACGCTGGTGGGTGCGCTGTCCCTGGGTGTCGCCAACAAACTGCTGGAACCGATGGCGGGCGCGGTGCTCGGCAAGATCGTGGTTCTGGTGCTGCTGGTGCTGTTCATCCAGCGCCGGCCGCGCGGCCTCTTCCCGGTCAAGGGCCGGGCGGTGGAGTCATGAGCGCGCTGCGCAGCACTTCCGTGGCCCTCGTCATCATGGGCGGCTCGCTGGCGGTGGCGCTGTTGAGCCTGCTGCCGGCGGAGCATGCTTTGCATGTGCCGGGCTACGTCGTGGCCTTGCTCGGCAAATATCTCTGCTACGCATTGCTCGCGCTCAGCGTCGACCTGGTCTGGGGCTATGTCGGGATCCTCTCACTTGGGCATGGCGCCTTCTTCGCGATCGGCGGCTATGCCATGGGCATGTACCTGATGCGGCAGATCGGGAGCCGCGGCGTCTATGGCGATCCGCTGCTGCCGGATTTCATGGTGTTCCTCAATTGGAAGGAGCTGCCGTGGTACTGGCACGGCTTCGACCAGTTCGGCTTCGCGCTGCTGATCATGGCGCTGGCGCCGGGGCTGCTCGCCTTCGTCTTCGGCTATCTCGCCTTTCGCAGCCGGGTCACCGGCGTCTATCTCTCGATCATCACCCAGGCGCTGACCTATGCGCTGATGCTGGCCTTCTTTCGCAACGACATGGGCTTCGGCGGCAATAACGGGCTCACCGATTTCAAGGACCTCCTCGGCTTCAGCCTGCAATCCGACGCGACGCATGCCGGCCTGCTGATCGCCAGCGCGGCCTTGCTCAGCCTGTTCTACCTGGTCTGCCGCGTCCTGGTCGGGGCGCGGTTCGGCAAGGTGCTGGTGGCGATCCGCGATGCCGAGAGCCGGGCGCGCTTCCTCGGCTACCGGGTCGAGCGCTACAAGGTCGCGGTCTTCGTCTTCTCGGCGGTGATGGCCGGCCTCGCCGGCGCGCTCTACGTGCCGCAGGTCGGGATCATCAATCCAGGCGAGTTCGCGCCGGCCAATTCGATCGAGGCGGTGATCTGGGTCGCGGTCGGCGGTCGCGGTACCCTGGTGGGCGCGATCATCGGCGCGGTGCTGGTCAACCTCGGCAAGACCATCTTCACCGGCGCGCTGCCGGAGCTCTGGTTGTTCGCGCTGGGCGGGCTGTTCATCCTGGTGACCTTGTTCATGCCGAAAGGCGTGGTCGGGGTCTGGGATCGCGTGATGGCGTCGCGCAAGGCGGAAGCGAAGCCGCCGCTGATCGCGGCGCCCCTGCAGCAGCCGGAGGCCGGCGAATGATCGAGACCAACGCGCTGCTTTATCTCGACGGCGTCACCGTGAGCTTCGACGGATTCAGGGCGCTGAACACGCTCTCCTTCGTGGTCGAACCGGGGGAGATGCGGGCGGTGATCGGCCCCAACGGCGCCGGCAAGACCACGATGATGGACGTGATCACCGGCAAGACCCGGCCGGACACCGGCACGGCCCTGTTCCGAGGGACCTCCGATCTCACCCGGCTGGACGAAGCGGAGATCGCGACACTGGGCATCGGGCGCAAGTTCCAGAAGCCGACCGTATTCGAGATGCACAGCGTCACCGACAACCTGCTGCTCGCACTCAAGGGCGACCGGGCGCCGCGGCGCGTGCTGTTCGCGCGGGAGACGCCGTCAGAACGGGCGCGGATCGACGAGATCCTGGAGACGGTACGCCTCTCGGCGGTGCGCAAGCGCCTGGCCGGCGAGCTCTCGCATGGGCAGAAGCAGTGGCTGGAGATCGGCATGCTGCTGGCCCAGGAACCGGAGTTGCTGCTGGTGGACGAGCCGGTCGCCGGCATGACCGACGCCGAGACGGCGGATACCGCCGACCTGCTGCGCCGGATCAACCGGACCCGGAGCGTCGTGGTGGTGGAGCATGACATGGCCTTCGTGCGCGCGCTCGACGTCAAGGTGACGGTGCTGCATGAGGGCGCGGTGCTGGCGGAAGGTTCGCTCGACCATGTCAGCGCCGATCCGCGGGTGGTGGAAGTCTATCTGGGGCGATAGAAGATCATGCTGGAGATCGACAATATCTCGCTCCGATACGGCGCCGCGGTGGCGCTGAAGAGCGTGTCGCTGGCTGCCTGGCCGGGGCGGATCACCTGCCTCTTGGGTCGCAACGGGGTGGGGAAGACCAGCCTCTTACGCGCGGTGGTCGGGCACCAGCCGATCTTCAACGGCGCCATCCGCTGGCAGGGCGAGGAAGTCGCGAAGCTGCCGCCCTTCGAGCGGGCGCGGCGCGGCATCGCCTATGTCCCGCAGGGGCGCGAGATCTTTCCGCTGCTGACGGTGAAGGAGAATCTGGAGACCGGCTTCGCGGCCTTGCCCGGCAACCGGCGCAAGCTGCCGGCGGAGATCTTCGAGCTCTTCCCGGTGCTGGGCAGCATGCTGCGGCGGCGCGGCGGCGATCTTTCCGGCGGTCAGCAGCAGCAGTTGGCGATCGCGCGGGCGCTGGTCACCCGGCCCAAGCTGCTGGTGCTGGACGAGCCGACCGAGGGCATCCAGCCCTCGATCATCAAGGATATCGGGCGGGTGATCGCGCATCTCGCCGCCGGCGGCGAGATGGCGATCCTGCTGGTCGAGCAGTATTTCGAGTTCGCCCGCGAACTCGCGCCCCGGATCGCGGTGATGGACCGCGGCGAGATCGTGATCGACGACGCCGCGGAACGGCTCAATCCCGAAGTCGTCAAGCGGCATATCGCCGTTTAGGACCGTTCATCCGATGCTCGGCGCCCGCCATCCCGACGGGCGCCGATTGCCAGGGTTCAAGCCGCCTTCTTGGTCAGCGCGCCGGCGAGCTTGCCGGAAATCAGACCCGCGACTGCGCCGATCACGAACGACACGATCATCTTGACCAGCGGGTTGTCGAAGTTCGGCGAGGTGAGATTGGCCAGCGGCCCGGTCCCGGCTGCCGTATCCGAAGCCTGGTGCAGCGAATAGGCGACGGTCGCGGCATAGCCGTAGACCTGCGCCGGCACCGCCGACAACGGCTCGATCGAGGCGACGATCACCAGGAAGAAGACGGTGACGCCGACCACGATCGCCGGCCAGACCGGCAAGGTGCCGAAGGCCGTGACCGGCACCTTCACGATGATCAGCAGCGCGATCCAGGCGATCACGGCGCCGTAGGCGGTGCCGGCGATGGTCTTCACCAGCGCCTTCTGGTCGCCGCCGGTGTGGAAGAAGCAGCCCCAGGCGATGAAGCCGGCCCAGACCAGCACGATGCTGGAAAGAGGCCCGAGAGCGAGGAACGCCCAGATGGCGCCCAGCACGGCGATACTCAGTGACAGAGCAGTAAGCTGCGGCACGATACCCTCCCAATATGTCAATCGGGGGTGTTGTTCGGCCTTCCGCCGATGTGATGTGCGAAGAAAGTCAGAATCGCTTCGTTGCCTCTACCGCGGTCCCCCGTTCTTCCCGCGCAAGGCCATTCGCACAACTCGCGCCCGCAAAATCCCCTGCAGCGGACGGGAGGCGATTCATGACGGAGATTTTACCGGGATTCGCGTGGCGCCGATCTTGTACTTGGGAACGACGGGACTCGGCGCTGTTGAGAGCGGTTCTAGAAGACTCGCCTTCGACTCGCCGAAGATGGACCGCAAAAAAGAAAACGGCGCGCCACCGGGGTGGCGCGCCGCTATAGGCGGAGAGCAATCTTCAGTCGGATCAGGCAGCCAGCGCGCCGGATGCCTTGGCGATGTGAGTCGCGATCGCGTCCATCAGCGCCGGCGACAGGCAGTCATAGGGCTCGAGGCCGAGTTCCCTGATCCGCGCGCGCACCGCGCCCATGTTGTCCGGCTTCGCACCGGATTCGATGATCGAGGACACGAAGGCGGCGAACTGCGGCTCCTGCCAGCCGTCCTGCTTCGAGAGCTCGGTGTGGATGAAGTCGAGGCCGTAGAAAGGATGCTTGGTGTTCTCGATCCGGCCATACATGTGGACGCCGCAACCGGTGCAGGCGTAGCGCTGGATGGTGGCGCTCGGATCGACGATCTTCAGCTTCTGGCCGTTCTTGGTGACCGACACGGAATCCTTCGGGACCACCGCGACCATCGAGAACAGCGCGCCGGAGGGCTTCCAGCATTTGGTGCAGCCGCAGATATGGTTATGCGCGCTCTGCGACTTGACGGTGACTTCGACCGGATCGCTGGAGCATTTGCAGGTCAGCGTCCCGCCGGTGAAGCTCGAAGAGCCTTTCTTGAGCCCGCCGTCGACCGACGGATGAATTGAAACTGCCATCTTTTTCCTCCCAATCGCGAATGCGTTTCGCCGCCCGCAGCGAGGGTGCTGCCGATAGGGCCGGCCTCGCTGGCCGAGCGCTTTGCGGCTCTCAATTTATACGCTTGCCGGTTTCCCCCCGTCGAGGGTCGCGGCGGTAACCCTGGCCTAAAGGATGAGACATGCGCGGAAATTCAAGGATTTCCGTGATGCATGTCACGGATTTGACGCCGATCGATTATGGGAACCGGATCTACTGGGGCAGATCTTCCTGGATCGCACGCGATAGGGCGAAAAGCCGCTGCTCGATGACGCTGGGCTGCTGGCAGATCACCGGCAGCAAATGCTCGCGGTCGTCGAACACCCTGGAATCCCAATCGATGGTCTGCTGCAGCGCCATGCGTTGCTCGATCACTTTCGGATCGCCGGAGCTGGGATCCAATTCGTCCAATTGCTTCCAGCCTTCCTGGATGCGCTGCGAGAGGCTGTCCTGGCGGCTGTTGAAGTGCTTGATTCCGCGAATGATCTGGCTGCGCTCGTCGCTCATGGTTTCGAACAGGCCGGCGAACAGGGCGGTCAGCACGCCGGCACGGTCGTCCTTGTAGCCGGCGGAGAAGCGATGCACGGCGTCGATCGCCTGGTCCTGCGGCATGCGCCGCGGCGCGATCTGCTCGACCAGGCTGGCGACGGCCTGGTTGTCGCGCCAGCTGGTCGCGGCGGCGCCTTCCGGGTCCGGTCCGTGCCAGACCGAGCCGATGGAAATCTCCGGACGCTGCACCTGCTCGCAGGGCCAATCGGAGCCGGTCGCGGCGGCCGGCGCGTTCGAGGCCGGCGCGGCGGCGCCGGGTGTGCTGGCCGAGGCGGGATCGGGCGCGGTGCTGCCGGGTGCGGTTTCCTGCGCCAAGGCGAATGCGGCCGACAGCGCCAGCGCCGTGGAGAGGCCGAGGGTTTGCAGCACCGATCTCATCGCGATCTCCTGTTGAAACGCGGCATCATGCGCCGGCGCCGCCGGTGCGCACGCGGGCGATCAGGCCCTTGGCCGGATCGTAGGCGGCGATGGCGCCGCCGAGGAAGACGACCAGGAAGCCCGCCACTACGCCGGCATTCTGCAGCGCGGTCGCGTCGAACTTCACGTAGAGCAGGAAGCGGGTCAGCTCGACCGCATAGGTGAAGGGGTTGAAGGCGCAGATGTCGTGCAGCAGCGGGCTCGCCTCCTCGACCTTCCACAGCGGATAGAGCGCCGACGAGGCGAAGAACATCGGGAAGATGATGAAGTTCATCACCCCGGCGAAATTCTCCAGCTGGCGGATCATCGAGGAGAGCAGCAGGCCGAGCGCGCCCAGCATCAGGCCGGAGAGGATCAGCGCCGGGATGACGGTGATGTAGCCCAACGGCGGCAGCTCGATGCCGTAAGCCCAAGCGATCAGCAGGAAGACGTAGATCTGCGGCAGCGAGAGCAGGGTGCCGGCGATCAGCTTGGAGATCAGCAGGAACCAGCGCGGCACCGGGCTGGTCAGCAGCACGCGCATGCTGCCCATCTCGCGGTCGTAGACCATGGAGAGCGAGCTCTGCATGCCGTTGAATAGCTGGATCATCGCGATCAGCCCGGGGATGATGTATTCGTCGTAGAGGATGTAGGTCTCGTAAGGCGGCACGATCGAGACCCCGAGCACCGAGCGGAAGCCGGCGGCGAAGACGAACAGCCAGATCAGCGGCCGCACCAGCGCCGAGACGAAGCGGCTCCTTTGCTGGATGAAGCGCAGGCCCTCGCGCCAGACGATGCCGATGAAGCAGCGGATCCAGCCGGCGCCCGTCATCTATCGTCCCTCATGCGGCCTTCCCCTCGGTGATGCGGCGGAAGGCGTCGTTGAGGCTGGTGGCGCCGGCCGAGGCGATGATCTCGCGCGCCGGCCCCTGGTTCAGCACCTTGCCGCGGTGCAGGATCACGGTGCGGTCCTCGGGCTGGACCTCGTCGATCAGATGGGTCGCCCAGAACACGGTGAGGCCGCGGTCGCGCACCAGGCTGCGGACGTCGGCCATGATGTCGGCGCGACTCCGGATGTCGAGGCCGACGGTCGCTTCGTCGCAAAGCAGCAGATGCGGGTTGTGCAGCAGCGCGCGGGCGATCTCGACCCGCCGCGCCTCGCCGCCGGAGAAGCCGCGCACCTTGCGCTTGGCGTGGTCGGCGAGGCCGACCCGCGCCAGCTCCTCTGCGATGCGCGCGCGCGCCTTGCCCCAGGGCATGCCGTGCAGCGCGGCGTGATACCAGAGATTCTGGTTGGCGCTGAGATCGGGATCGAGGGCCCGCTGCTGGAACACCACGCCCAATTGCGAGAGCGCCACCGAGCTCTCCTGGCGGAGGTCGTGGCCGAAGATCCGGATCGAGCCCACTTGCGCGGTGTAGAGCCGGGTCACCAGGGAGAAGAGCGTGGTCTTGCCGGCGCCGTTCTGGCCGAGCAGCACCACGAACTGCCCGGCCGGAACCGCGATGTTCACTTGATCCAGGATGGTCTTGCCGCCGATCTTGTGTGACAGGTTCTCGATCGCCAAAGCGGCGACGTCACCATGGTCTGAAGCTTGATCCGAAACCGTCATCTCACTTGATCGCGATGCCCCAGGGCAATTCGCCCACGGGAATCGATTTCAAGACCTTGAGCTTCTCCACGTCAATCACCGAGACGTCGTTGGATTCGCCGTTGGCGCTCAGGAGCATCTTGGCGTCCGGGGTCAAGGCGAGCTGCCAGACCCTTTGCCCGACCAGCAGATAGTCCTTTACCTCGTAGGTGGCGGCGTCGATCACCGCGACCCGGTTGGCCGGTCCCAGGGCGACGAAGACGGTCTTGCCGTCGGGCGTGATCGAGATGCCGACCGGTTGGATGGTCTCCTTGCGCAGGCCCTGCACCGCGAACTCGATCTTGTGCTCGACCTTCCTGGTGGCGGTGTCGATGACGGCGACCGTGCCGCCCACTTCCGACGAGACCCAGACCTTGGAGCCGTCCGGCGTGAAGCGGGCGAAACGCGGCCGGGTGTCGACCAGCACGCTGTCCACCACCTCGAGGGAGGTGGTGTCGATGAAATGCGCCATGCTGGTGGTCTCGGAGGTGTTCACCAGCCATTTCCCGTCGGGGCTGACGCCCATGCCCTCGGGCTCGGTGCCGACCGGGATCTCGGCGGCGACGTCGCCGCTGTCGGTGTCGAGCACGGTCACCATGTTGTTGTCCTCGTTGGCGACGAACAAGGTCTTGCCGTCGGTGGACAAGGTGAAGAGCTCGGGGTCGGGGCCGCTGTTCAGGGTGCGGACCACCTTCAGCGTCTCGGTGTCCAGCACCTCGATATGGTCGGCGTCGCTGGTGCAGACATAGACTTGCTTCAGGTCGCCGCTCATGATGATTCCGCGCGGCCGCTCGCCGACGTCGACGGTCGCGGTCACCTCCATCTTGTCGAGGTCGATGACGGTGACCGTGTTGCTCTTCTCGTTCGAGACATAGGCGGTGTAGGCCTGGGCGCCCGATGCCGTCAGGAGCAGCCAGGCCAGGGTCGTGGTGCCGAGCAGCGTCTTCATCTTTGTCCTCCCGTCAAAGCGGCTCCGGCGGCGGCTGGTCGCTCTTCTTGATTATGGGTTCAGGTTGCATTGCGAATCCGGCTGATCGAAGCCGAGCGTGTCGAGCGGCGTGCGCTGGTGCAGGAAGCCTTCCTGCGGCGAGACCGAGACGAGCATCAGGGGCGAGGCCAGGAGGATCGGCTCCCGGAGCTGCTGGTCCCAATGGCGGAAGGTGAGGCCCTGCCCCTTGAAGGCGGCGAGCTCGAACTGGTCGGAGAGCATGTAGTCGCGCATCGCCTTGGGGTCGGCGGTGCTGATGCGGGTGACACTTTCGCCGAAGGTCCGCGCCGCGGCCCAGCCGGCATAGTCGCGCTCCAGCATCGGGCGGCCGGCGAGCTTGATGAAGCGGCGCTGGATCTGCGTGGCGCCCCATTGCTCCTGGGCGCGGTGCCAGGCGGTCGGCACCAGGCCCTGGGTGCCGACCACCGGCCGCGGGTCCCAGGTGCGGTAGGGGAGATAGTCGCCGAACACCTCGCTCTCGTCAGCGACGATCATCACGTCGTAATCCGGCAGGCGCTGGGTCAGCTCGGTCATCTGCTTGCGGACCTGGGCCTGGCCGGTGTCGGTGCGCCGCGAGCCGGCGGTGAAGGTATAGGTGCGCTCTTCGACGATCTTGCCGGCGAAGCGCTTGGCGGCGCGACGGATGGCGTCGGCGAACAGCTTGTCGTCCGGGTTCGAGCCCTCGATCAGCACCCACTTCATCCATTGTTTGCTGACGAGATACTGGGCGAGAGCGTCCGCCTTCATCGCCCGGTTGGGCATGATGTGGAAGACATTGGCGCGGCAGTCCGTCAGGCGCAGGCGGTCGTCCTGGGTGCGGATATCCAGGATGACCGCGTCCTGCATCTCCGGGAAGCCGGCCAGCTCCAGCAGCCGGTCGGCGGTCAAGTCGGCGATGATGAGCTTGATGCCGGCGCTGGCGAGCTCGGTCGCCGCCTGGTGCAGATCGCCGCCGTCCGGGATGACCTTCTCGGTCACCGTGTAGTCCTGCTTCAGGAACTTGCCAGTGGTGTTGTTGTCCTCGAGGCCGAGCTTGATGCCGGCCAGCCCCTTGTCCTTGGGCACGACCTCGATCAGCGAGAGCGGATCCGGCTCGGGGATCTCTTCGCTGATATAGCCGATGGATATCTTCAGCGGGGTCGTATCAGCGCGGGCGTCGTTGCCACCAGTCGAGACGATCGAGATGAAGAGAGCCAGAAGTGCAACGAAACCGGCGCCGATTCCGCGAGGGAGAGCGGCGCCCCCCGTCATTGCGTTGCCTGCTTCAGGTAGGCGATGACGTTGGCCCGGTCTTCCGCCTTGGGCAGGCCGGGGAAGGCCATCTTGTTGCCGGGAATTTCATCCTTGGGCTTGGTGAGGTACTTGTCGAGCTCGGCCTCGTCCCAGGTCTTGCCGGAATTCTTCATGGCGTCGGAATAGCTGAAGCCCTCGATCGAGCCCGCCTTGCGGCCGATGATGCCGTGCAAGCTCGGGCCGACCTTGTTCTTGCCGGCCTCGACGGTGTGACAGGCGGCGCATTTGGCGAAGACCTTCTTGCCCTTCTCGGCATCGCCATCGGCGCGGGACGGCGCGCTGGCCAGGGTGACGAAGGCCGCGGCGGCGAGAATGGTGAGGCCGAAACGCGCGGCCGCGATGGAATGACGCATGAAAACTCTCCCAGTTTTGGTCTTAGGTGGCAGGCGAACGGCATGCTGCCGTGCCGGCGAAGAATCGCCAAGTCCTCTTTCGTACAATTCCAAAGAGAGTAGAAATCGCCCGAAAGCCGGGCAAGGGGCCTTGCAATGGGGTTCGACTAAAGTAGTAGCAAGAATCAGTGACTTGACGAGAGGACGCGGGCTGGCAGGCTCAGGGCCGCATGCGCGCCCCGGCTTTCATTGTCATCCTGCTTGCAGCTCTAGGATCGCCCGCCCGGGCCGAGGAAGCGCAGCCCTTGCCGGTCGAGGAAGTGGCGCCCGGCGTCTATGTCCACCACGGCCTGCATGAGGAGGCGACCGTCGCGAACCAGGGCGGCATCGCCAATATCGGATTTGTGATCGGCGACGCCGCGGTCGCGGTGATCGACAGCGGCGGCAGCCCGATGGAGGGCAGAGCGCTGCTGGCGGCGATCCGGCAGATGACGCAACTGCCGGTGCGATACGTGATCGACACGCATTTTCATCCCGACCATGTGCTGGGCAATGCCGCCTTCGTGGCGGAAGGCGCGGAGTTCATCGCCCACAAGAACCTGCCGATGGGCCTGATGGCGCGCCGCGACAGCTATGTCGCGATGTATGAAGCCGTTTTTGGTCCGGGATCGGCCCAGGACGCGCTCGTGGTGCCGTCTCATCTCGTGGGCGATAGGGAGACGATCGATCTCGGGCAGCGGGTGCTGGAGATTCGGGCTTTTCCGACTGCGCATACCGACAGCGATCTCGTGGTGATCGACCAGACGTCGCAGACGCTGTTCGCCGGCGACCTGGTCTTCCTGGAACGGACGCCGGCAATCGACGGCTCGATCCTCGGCTGGCTGAAGGCGATCGAAGCCTTGCGCGCGGTTCCGGCGGCCCGGGTGGTCCCCGGTCATGGACCGGTCAGCGCGCCCTGGCCGGCGGCGCTGGATCCGGAGCAGGCCTATTTCGAGCTGCTGGTGCGCGACATCCGCAAGCTTTTGGCCGAGGGCGGCAGCCTGCAGCAGGCCACCGACCGGATCGGCTTTTCGGAAAGCGCGAAATGGCAGCTGTTCGATTCCTATAATGCGCGCAATGTGACCGCGGCGTATACTGAACTGGAATGGGAGTAGGGCCGCCGACGGGCCGGCCCACCCCGCAATGGGAGATCACCCCCATGCATACCTTTAGGAAGCTGGGCTTCAAGCGGCGTACATTTCTCGGCACCATGCTCTCGACCGGCCTGCTCGCCGTGTCCGGACGCGCGCGGGCCTATGACGATCCCTGGCCGGATCTGCAGGAGGCGTTGTTCCCGGGCAAGACCCTCGACGACGGCGCGGGCTTCATCACGATCACCGCGCCGGAACGCGCCTACGACGCCGCAACGGTGCCGATCTCGATCGACTTCGACGCCGCGAAGATGCCGGGCATCGCGGTGAAGGCCATGACCCTGGTCGTGGACAAGAACCCGGCGCCGGTCGCGGCGGTGTTCCACTATCCGGACGACACGGTCAATCCGTCGATCGGGACGCGGATCCGGGTCAACGAATACACCAATATCCATGCGGTGGTGGAAGCCGCCGACGGGCGCCTGTTCCTGGCCAAGGTGTTCGTGAAGGCGGCGGGCGGCTGCTCGGCGCCGGCCTCGAAGAGCGTCGCCGACGCGGCGGAGCATCTCGGCGATCTGAAGCTCAAGGTGCCGAAGGAAGCCAGCGCCGACAAACCGTCCAAGCTCGAGCTGCTGATCCGGCATCCGAACTTCACCGGCATGCAGATGGATCAGGTCACGCGCAACTACGTGCCGGCCGATTTCGTGCAGAAGGTCGACATCACCCATGACGGCAAGCCGGTGCTTTCGGTCGAGGGCAACATTTCCTTGAGCGAGAATCCGGCCTTCGAGTTCTGGCTGAAGCCGAAGACCCAGGGCGTGCTGCGGGTCAACGCCGAAGACTCGAGCGGGCGGAAGTTCGAGCGTGTCTGGATGGTGCCCGCGACATCCTGAGGGCGACTTCCCAAGGTTGGCGATTTGACAGAAGCGGTGTCAGAAGCAGCGGAAATCGGCCTCGATCTGCGCCAGGCGCAGCTGCTTCACGATCTCATCCAGCTTCGTCATGCTGCGGAACACCGCCGTGGCGTCGCCCGCCACCTGTCGCATCTGCAGGATGGTCGAAGCTTTCTCGTAGGTGTCGTAGGGCACGATCGAGGAGACCGCGTCGATCGAGCAGGAACAGCGGCGCAGCATGTCCTGGGTCTGGCCGTTGCTGGCCAGGCAGCCGATCACGTAGTCGGCGACGACCTCGGTCGGGTAGTTGTTGGCCGCCACGGCCGGGCCGGGACCGGCGCCGAGCATCGCGATCGCCGCCGCCGTCGCAACCAGAATGCGCCTCATGCCGTCACCTCCATGCCGCATGCCGCACAGCACATCACAGGATGCGGAACATGGTCAATCATCCTTCTCGCTGAGACCGCGGCATGATCATTTCCCCGAAGCTGATCTCGGCGCTGCTGGTCTCGATCTCGCAGATGACCGGCTACTCGATTCCCGGCGAGCCGCCGCGGGTGCGGCCGATGTCGCATGCACAGCTGGCCGAAGAGGTCTGCGGCAAACCCTGCGGTGTCCTCGCCTTCACCACGCCCACCGGCGAAGTGCTGATCGACGAATCGCTGATGATCGGCCGCGACCCCGCAGCGACCAGCATCCTGGTGCACGAGCTCACGCATTACCTCCAGGTCAAGAGCCAGGTCATCCCGGCGGTGTTGACCTGCGATCTCTGGAGCGCGCGCGAGCGCGAGGCCTATGACGTGCAATATCGCTGGCTTCGCCTGCAGGCGCCGAACATCCGCGTCTACAGCTTCGAGGTGCGGCGTCTGGACGACCCGATCCTGCCGGACTGCCCGGAAATCCGGCCGTTGCCGACGGGCGGATGAAGCCGCGATTGTGCGATGCAGCAGGTCGGGAAAATTTCCCGAAGGCCAGCTAAATCAGGGATTTCGGACTAAAGGATGATACTTCCGCGGGCGATTCGGTCCCTGGAACGATTGTAACGATTCCAAATTACCGATAGCATCACCCTCAGTCGGCACAGCCGGCTGCTACACGGCTTCTGCAACCTCGAACGGGAGGACGATCATGAAGAAGTGGAAATCACCGCGCGTTTGCGAAATCTGCGTCGGCATGGAAATCAACAGCTACGCCAGCGCTTCGTAACGCCGTCTTTCGTCGCGCGGTGAGCCAGTACAGATCACAACCGAGGCTTTGACGCCATGGACGTGGCGGTACTTGGCTCTGCCGCCGGCGGGGGATATCCGCAGTGGAACTGCAACGCGCCGCTGAGCAAGGCGGCGCGCGACGGATCGATCAAGACAAAATGGCGAACGCAAGCGTCGATCGCGGTTTCCGCGGACGGCGCGCGTTGGCTTTTGATCAATGCATCGCCGGATCTGCGTCAGCAGTTGATGCAGACCAGGACGCTCTGGCCGCGCAAGTCGCCGCGGCATTCGCCGATCGACGCCGTCCTGCTGACCAGCGGGGAGATTGACCATGTGGCGGGCTTGCTGTCCTTGCGCGAGAGCCAGGCCTTCACGCTCTGGGCCACGCCGCGGATCCTCGAGATCCTCGGCGAGAACTCGATCTTCGGCGCGCTCAATCCCGACTATGTCGCGCGCAAGACCTTCCCGCTCGGCACCGCGTTCGAGCCCAGCGGCGCGCAAGGGCCGCTCGGCTTCACCCTCGAGGCGTTTCCGGTGCCGGGCAAGGTGCCGTTGTTCCTGGAATCCCGGAACCAGGGCAATCTCGGCGGGATGCCGGAAGAGACCGTCGGCCTGGAAGTCACCGCCGAGGATGGCGCGCGCTTCCACTACATTCCCGGCTGTGCGCGCATGACACCGGAGCTCCGGACACGTCTCAAGGGCTCGGCGCTGGTCTTCTTCGACGGCACCTTGTGGCAGAACAACGAGATGATCGATCTCGGCATCGGCCAGAAAACCGGTGCGCGCATGGGTCACATGAACATCAGCGGCGCGGATGGTACGATCGCGGCGTTCGCCGATCTCGACGTGAAGCGCAAGCTCTTCATCCACGTCAACACAACCAATCCGGTGCTTGACGAAGGCTCGCCCGAACGTGCTGAAATCAGGGCGAAGGGATGGGACGTGGCCGAAGACGGAATGGAGATCCACCTGTGAGCGAAATGCTGAGCCCCGAGGGACTGGAAGCCGCGCTGCGCGAGATCGGCCGCACGCGCTACCACAACAACCACCCGTTCCACGGCCTCTTGCACAGCGGCAAGCTGAACAAGGGCCAGGTCCAGGCCTGGGCGCTCAACCGCTACTACTACCAGTCCATCATCCCGATGAAGGATGCGGCGATCCTGGCCCGCTCGAGCGATTCCGAGTTCCGCCGTGCCTGGCGCCAGCGGATCATCGACCATGACGGCACCGAAGAGGCCCCGGACGGAGGGATCGAGCGCTGGCTGGGCTTGACCGATGCGCTGGGGATCGACCGCGGCTACGTGACCTCGGGGGCGGGGATGCTGCCCGGCACGCGCTTCGCGGTCGAGGCCTACCTGCATTTCGTCAGCGAGAAGAGCCTGCTCGAAGCGGTGGCCTCGTCGCTGACCGAGATGTTCGCGCCGACCATCATCACCGAGCGCGTCTCCGGCATGCTGAAGGCCTATGACTTCATCGATGCGAAGGCGCTGAGCTATTTCGACAAGCGGCTCTACCAGGCGCCGCGGGACGCGAATTTCGCGCTCGACTATGTGAAGCGCGAGGCGCGGCTGCCCTATCAGCAGCAGCAGGTCTTGAAGGCGCTGGAGTTCAAGTGCGCCGTGCTGTGGTCGCAGCTGGACGCGCTCTACTACGCCTATGTCACGCCGGGCAATATTCCGCCGGGCGCGTTCCGGCCGGACGACGCAAAGTGACGGTCATGGCGCTCGATCTCGACTCCCGTCCGAGATTGGCGCCCGGCGTGCGGCTGAAATACGACGAGGCACGGGAATGCTGGGTGGTCCTGGCGCCCGAACGCGTGCTGATGCCGGATGAAACCGCGCTGGAAGTGCTGCAGCGCCTGGACGGGCAGAAGACCATCGATGCCCTGGTGGACGAGCTGGTGACCGCCTATGAGGCGGATCGCGGCGAGATCCTGGCGGATGTGACCGAGCTCTTGAACGGTTTGCTGGAGAAGCGGGTGCTGGCGCTGTGAACGCCCCATTGGATCAAAGAGGGTCGAAAAAACTCGCGCCGCCGATGGCGGTGCTGCTCGAGCTGACACACCGCTGTCCGCTGCAGTGCCCCTATTGCTCCAACCCGCTGCAGATGGATCAGGTAAAGAGCGAGCTTTCCACCGACGAGTGGAAGTCGGTGATGACGCAGGCGGCCAAGCTCGGCGTGCTGCAGGTGCATTTCTCCGGCGGCGAGCCCACCGTGCGACAGGACCTCGCCGAGCTGGTCCGCCATGCGCGGAAGGTCGGGCTCTACACCAACCTCATCACCTCGGGGGTTGCGGCCAACAAGGCGCGGCTCGATGAGTTCGTCGCGGCCGGGCTCGACCATGTGCAGCTGTCGATCCAGGATGCCGATGCCGCGACCGCAGAGAAGATCGGCAACTATGCCGGCGCCCAGGAAAAGAAGCTCGCCTTCGCGAAGTGGGTGCGCGCGGCCGGGCTGCCGCTGACCGTGAACGCGGTCGTCAACCGGCACAACATCGACCGCGTGGGCGAGATGATCGACCTCGCGGTATCCCTGGATGCGCACCGCGTGGAGATCGCCAATGTCCAGTATTACGGCTGGGCGGTGAAGAACCTGGCGGCGCTGATGCCGCGCTTCGACCAATTCGAGAGCTCGATGGCGATCGTCGAGGCGGCGCGCGAGCGGCTAAGGGGCAAGATCGTCATCGACTACGTGGTGCCGGATTACTACGCGCGGGTGCCCAAGGCCTGCATGAATGGCTGGGGCCAGCGTTTCATGAACGTGACCCCGGCCGGCAAGGTGCTGCCCTGCCATGCCGCGGAGACGATTCCGAATCTGAAATTCGACAATGTGCGCGAGCGGCCGCTGGCGGAGATCTGGGCCCATTCCTCGGCCTTCGAGGCCTATCGCGGTACCGACTGGATGCCCGATTTGTGCAAGGGCTGCGACAAGCGCGACATCGATTGGGGCGGCTGTCGCTGCCAGGCGATGGCGCTGACCGGATCCGCGGCCGAAGCGGACCCCGCCTGCGGGCTTTCGCCCTGGCATGCGAAGCTGCGCGGTATGGCGGAGGCGGCGTCGCAAGCCGCGGCACCCGAGTTCGAGTATCGCCGCATTGCGCCGCGCAAAGAATCTTCTTCCGAGGGGAAGAAGTTCGACTCTCCCGAACTCGCCGTCGGTTAACGCGGCGATCCATCTTCATCTTTGAATTTGCGTCGCGCGCGCTGATGAAACGCGTGCCTTTTTCATGCCTTGGTGCAATGCCAAAGGCCCGGCTCGTACCAAAGAACAATGGGTTTTGGCCGTTCTTCCGTTGACGGCAAATGGTCGCAGGTCCCACTCTGTTCGTGGCTGTCGTTGTCTGCTGAGTGTCAGACGAATGTCTGAGCCGGCTCCGATCGAGAGACCGTTTCGCGACGTCGGGGCCGCGATCCAAAGAGCTCAGAACAGCGATCGACGATGGTGACTGCGTTGGCTCCGGCATGTCAGGGAACGCGCCGGTGCATCTGTGCCGTACAATTGTGGGAGGACACGATGGCAAAGAGATTGCCCGCTTCACGAGTTATCCTGGGGCTGGCGGGGGTCATGACCTTGTGGTCTGGCGCAGCCCTGGCCAATGACGATCTGGTGAAACGGCAGCAGGATCCGAAGCAGTGGGTCATGCCGCTCGGCAACTATTCGAGCCAGCGCTACAGCGCCCTCGACCAGATCACCAACAAGAACGTCAAGAATCTGCAGGTCGCATGGACCTTCTCGACCGGCGTGCTGCGCGGCCACGAGGGTGGTCCGCTGGTGGTCGGCGACATGATGTATGTCCACGCGCCGTTCCCCAACACGGTCTTCGCGCTTGATCTTTCCAAGGGCGGCCAGATCGTTTGGAAATACGAGCCGAAGCAGGACCCGAACGTCATCCCCGTCATGTGCTGCGACACGGTCAACCGTGGCGTCGCGTACGGCGACGGCATGATCTTCCTCCACCAAGCCGATACCAACCTGGTCGCGCTCGACGCGAAGACCGGCAAGGAAATCTGGAAGGTGGCGGACGGCGACCCGGCCAAGGGCGAGACCGGCACTTCCGCGCCGATGGTGATCAAGAACCTGGTTCTGATCGGCAACTCGGGCGGCGAGTTCGGTGTGGTCGGCCACATCACCGCCTACGACAGCAAGACCGGCAAGCGGGTGTGGCGCGGCAACTCCATGGGCCCCGATGCCGACACGTTGATGGATCCGGAAAAGACGACCGAGCTCGGCAAGCCGGTCGGCAAGGATTCCGGCATCAGCACCTGGCAGGGCGACCAGTGGAAGATCGGCGGCGGAACCACCTGGGGCTGGATGTCCTATGACCCGGCGCTGAACCTGGTCTACTACGGCTCCGGCAACCCCTCGACCTGGAACCCGGTGCAACGCCCGGGCGACAACAAGTGGTCGATGACCATCTGGGCCCGCGATGTCGATACCGGCATGGCGAAGTGGGTCTACCAGATGACCCCGCACGACGAGTGGGACTATGACGGCGTCAACGAAATGATCCTCGCCGACATCAAGGTCGGCGGCAAGGACACCAAGGCGCTCGTCCACTTCGACCGCAACGGCTTCGGCTACACCCTTAACCGTGAAACCGGCGAGCTGCTGGTGGCTGAGAAGTATGACCCGGCCGTGAACTGGGCGTCCAAGATCGACCTGAAGACCGGCAAGCCGGAGCGGGTGAAGGAATTCTCCACCGAGGCCGGTGGCGAAGACACCAACACCCAGAACATCTGCCCGGCGGCCCTCGGCTCCAAGGACCAGCAGCCTTCGGCCTTCTCGCCGAAGACCGGCTTGTTCTACGTGCCGACCAACCATGTCTGCATGGACTACGAGCCGTACAAGATCGCCTACACCGCGGGCCAGCCGTATGTGGGCGCGACCTTGAGCATGTATCCGCCCAAGGGCGAGGAGAATCTCGGCAACTTCATCGCTTGGGATGCCGGCACCGGCAAGATCAAGTGGTCGCTGCCCGAGCAGTTCTCGGTCTGGAGTGGTGCTCTGGCGACGGCCGGCGACGTGGTGTTCTACGGCACGCTGGAAGGCTATCTGAAGGCGGTCGATGCCGCGTCGGGTAAGGAACTCTACAAGTTCAAGACCCCGTCTGGCATCATCGGCAACGTCAACACCTACGAGCATGACGGCAAGCAGTACGTCGCCGTGTACTCGGGTGTTGGTGGCTGGGCCGGCATCGGCATGGCTGCGGGCCTGACCGGTGACCAGGAAGGTCTGGGTGCGGTGGGTGCCTACAAGGCCCTGTCGTCCTACACCGCCCTGGGCGGCACCATGACCGTGTTCAAGCTCCCTGACTAACCCGCTTGCGCAGCGGCGGGAAGGTGGCAGCGATGCCGCCTTCCCGCCGGCCTTTTTTCCGGCACAAGCGAATTTGAAGCACAAGCCTGCTTCCGACGCGTATAATCCATCCGATAGATTTGGGAGTTGCTGAAGAATGCTCTCGCGTGGCTTTCGGCTGTTCGTCCTCGGCTCAGCCTTTTTCCTCTCGCTCTTTATGATCATGGCTGATCGCAGCCAGGCGCAGGACAGCACCGCCGCCGCCGAAGAAGAGAAGCCCTACAAGGTCGATCCCGACGGCACCGTCGATTGGCCGAGCTTCAGCGGTTTCCGCCGCTTCAACAGCGAATGCTTCGTCTGCCACGGTCCCGACGGGGTCGGCAGCACCTTCGCGCCGGCGCTGATCGATTCGCTGAAGACCATGACTTACGAGCAGTTCCTGGAGACCGTGACCAACGGCAAGCAGGAAGTGAATACCGCGGTCCAGAAGAAGATGCCGGCCTTCGGCACCAACCCGAACGTCATGTGCTACCTGGACGACATCTACGCCTATCTGAAGGCGCGCTCCGACGGCAAGATCGGCCGCGGCCGCCCAGCCAAGAAGCACGAGAAGTCGCCGGAATGGGTCGAGGCCGAGAAAGCCTGCATGGGCAACTAGATTCCATGATGACGCTGCGGGCAGGAAGCATCGCGGCAGGGCTACTGCTGGCAACGCTGTGCCTGGCGCCGGCCAAGGCGGACGATCCCCCGGAAGCGGTCGATCGCTCCGCCTTTCGCGTCTGTTCGGACCCGGCGAACCTGCCCTTCTCCAACGACAAGGGCGAGGGCTTCGAGAACAAGATCGCCGAGCTCCTGGCCAAGAAGCTCAATGTTCCGCTCAAATACACCTGGTATCCGAACTCGATCGGGTTCCTGCGGAACACGCTGCGGGTGCGGCGCTGCGACGTGGTGATGGGCATCGTCACCGGCGCCGAGATGGTGCAGACCACCAATCCCTATTACCGCTCGGTCTATGTAATGGTGACCCGCAAGGCCGACAACATCGCCGCCGAAAAGATCGAGGATCCGGCGCTGAAGGACCTCAAGATCGGCCTCAACGCCGGGGCGCCGCCGGCCGACGCGGTGGCGAAGAGCGGGCTGGCCGCGCATGTCCGGCCCTATGATCTCTACGTCGACACGCGGGTGCAGTCGCCGGGCAAGGACATGATCAACGATCTCGCCAAGAAGGAGATCGACGTCGCGCTGCTCTGGGGCCCCATCGCCGGCTACTACGCGGCGCAGCATGGCGACGAACTGAAGGTGACGCCGCTGCTGAAGGAGTCCAAGAAGACGCGCATGGAGTTCTACATCACGCTCGCGGTCCGGCCGGGCGAGAACAAGTGGAAGAACGACCTCAACACCCTGCTGCGCGACAACAAGGCCGAGATCGACCAGATCCTGCGCGACTATCACGTGCCCACCTTGAACGCACGCGGCGAGCTGATCCAATGATCTCCCGGGCCGCCAGGGTCGGGCTGTTGATCCTGGGCCTCGGCCTCGCCGGACCCGCTGTGGCCGAGGTGCCGGAACCCGCCGACTATCGCCAGGGCGACTATCGCGCCGAGGTCCCCGCGACCTTGATGGGGGCCACCGTCGTCGACGCGAAGCAGGTCCACGCGATGATGGTCAAGGAGGCCGTCGTGGTGATCGACGTCCTGCCGCAGCCGCCGCGCCCGGCGGAACTGCCGGCGACGACGCTCTGGCATCCGCCGGCGCGCCACGACATCCCGGGCTCGATCTGGCTCGCCAATGTCGGCTTCGGCGCCCTGTCGGCGGAGATGGAGGGCTATTTCCGGAAAGCGCTCGAGGCGGTCAGCCTGGGCGCCAAGGACCGCAAGCTGGTCTTCTACTGCGAGGCCAGCTGCTGGATGTCCTGGAACGCCGCCAAGCGCGCGGTGGAATACGGCTATACCGCGGTCTATTGGTTCCCCGGCGGCATGCAGGCCTGGTCCGAGGCGGGATATCCCACGCTGCTCAATGCACCGGTGCCGGTGAAATAGGCGACCTTCCGCTGCGTCTCACGCGGCTTGAGGCCTCTCCAGGAAGATCAGATCGTCAGCAGCCGGAGCCCGGTATTGCCGGCGCGTTCCTCGCCCTCGCTTTCCGGCGACGGCGGCGGCGCCGGCCAGTCTTTTGCGAGGTCGCGGAGCTCGCCCAGCAGCGAAGCCTCGGCGGGGTCGGTCATCTGCCGGGGATAGGGGAGCGGGATCGCGCGGTCGAGGGCGATGCGGCCGGTCTCCGGCGCGAGCGCGATCACCCGGCTGGAAAGCTCGATCGCCTCGGCGAAGTCGTGGGTCACCATGACGATGGTGGGCTTCCCGGCCTGCCAGAAGGCCAACAGACGCGCGCGGAGCCGCTCGGCCCGCGTGCTGTCGAGGGAGATCAGCGGCTCGTCCAGGAGCAGCAGGTCCGGTTTGGCGAGCAAGGCGCGGGCGAGGGCGGCCCGCCGCTGCATGCCGCCGGATAGCTGGCGCGGCAGGGCATCGGCGCAACCCTGGAGCTCGACCAGGTCGAGCAAAGCCAGGGCCTCGCTCCGGGCGCCGGGTTCGGCGATCAGCAGCAGGTTGTCGAGGATGCTGAGCCAGGGCACCAGGCGCGGCTCCTGGAACACCATGCCGATCTTCGGCCGGCGACCCTCGGGCCAGGTGACGCGGCCTTCAAAGCCGCGGTCCAGGCCGGCGATCATCCTGAGCAGGGTCGTCTTTCCGACTCCCGAGGGCCCGACCACGGTCACGAAGGCGCCGGACTCAACCGTGAGCGAAATGTCCTGGAGGACGGTCTTCTGTGCCCCGTTGGCGGCGAAGCGGCGGGTGATGTCTTCGAGCCGGAAGCCGGTCATGCAGCCCGCCAGCGTCCGGTCCGGCGCTCGATCGGCTGGATCAGGAAGGTCTCGATCGCCAGCACGACCGCGATGAAGGCGAGCGAGTAGGCGAGGATTCCGGCGATGTCGAAGTAGTTGAAGAAGGTGCGGATCTGGAAGCCGATGCCGTTCGGCCGGCCCAGCAGCTCGACCACCAGCACGATCTTCCAGGTGAGCGCGAGACCCGCCCTGGCCGAGGCGATGAAGCTTGGCGCCAGCTGCGGGAGAACCACCTGGCGCAGCACCTTCCAGCGCGAGACACCGAACACCTCGGTGGTTTCGAGGAGCTGCCGGTCGAGCGCCCGGGCACCTTCTCGCATGATCGCGGCGACTGTCGGTGCCTTGTTGATGGTGACGGCGAGGATGGCGGCGACCTCGGTCAGGCCGAACCAGACGTAGCAGAGCACCATTGTGACCAGCGCCGGCATGTTGAGCGCGATCGACAGCCAGCCGCCGAAGATCGCGTCCGCCGGCTGCGAGCGGCCGAGCGCGATCCCGATCGCGCTGCCGATCACCATGGCGAACAGGAAAGACACGGCGACCCGCGCCAAGGTGGCGGCGAGGTTCAGCAGCAAATCGCCCGCCATCAGATGCGCATAGCCGGTCTCGACCGTCGCCCAGGGCGTCGGGAAGACCGGGTCGGCGATCAGCATGGCCGAGGCCTGCCAGAGCACCAGCAGCGCGATCAGGGAGGGCAGCTTGAGCCGGAGCCAATCCGGCCTCTGGCGCGGCACGTCGAGTGCTGCGGCCAGCTTCATGGGCGATAGGCGGGATAGAAGGTTCCGGCCGGCAGCCGGTCGAGGCCGGCGACCGCTTCCTGGTCGATGCTGCGCATCAGGTCGAAGGCTTCCGCCGCGGCGGTGACGTCGGCCTCGCTATAGCCTGCGGGAATGCCTTCGCGATAGCCGGCCTTCAGGATCTCGAACAGGCTGTCGCTCTCGGCGTCCATCTTCGGCCGCAGCTTCAGCCAGACTGCGTCGTCGGTCTTCATCACCTGCTTGGCCTCGTAGGAGGCGTCGATCAGGCCCTTGGCGAGATCGGGGTTGTCCTTGGCCCATTTCTCGCTGAACACCCAGCCGAGCAAGGGCGGCGAGGTCTTGATGCCGAGCGTCGGCAGGATCTCGCCGATGGTGATCAGCGGTACCATGCCCTTCTCCTTCAGGCGCGCATTGAAGTTCCAGAAGTTGAGCACACCGTCCAGCTTCCCGCGCAACATTAGCTCATTCAGCATCGGCGGTGCCGCGAACTGCGCGTCGATGGCCTTCGATATCTCCATGCCCGCGGTCTTCTGCGCATAGGCCTGCAGCAGTACCCAGCTCTTGTCGCTGGCGCCGCCGGCGATGCCGATGCTCTTGCCCTTGAGGTCGGCGAGAGTCTTGTAGCCCTTGGCGGGATCGACCATCAGCGCGCCGACCGAGCGCGAGAAGGGCACGAAGGTGAAGTCGCGGCCGAGCGAGCGCTGCTTGGCGACCCAGATCCAGTCGGTGACGATGGCATCGACCTCACCGGAGAGCAGCGCCACGCTAGTGGCGTCCTTGTCGGCCAGCACCACCGGCTTCAGGGTGAAGCCGTGCTTCTGGTCGATGCCGCCGGCGACCACGCCGAGCTCCCAATTGACGGTGCCGAACTGCAAGGTGCCGACCCGCACCTCGGGCGCGGCCGCGGCGGGTCCGAAATCGACGGCGATCAGCGAGAACGCGGCGAGAAGTATGGAAGAGAGCTTGGCCATTCCGCCTCCACTCCACCTGTTACGCGCACGAGCCTCGCCGCAGCCCTCTAGCGATGCAATGCGGCGGCGTGTCGCTTCAGATGATCGGCCATGAAGCTTTGGATGAAATAGTAGTTGTGGCTGTAGCCGGGATGGAGGCGGAGCTCCACCGGCTGGCCCATCTTCACCGCGGCCTTCTCGAACAGGTTGGGATGCAGCTGCTCGGTCAGGAACTCGTCGTCGAGCCCCTGGTCGATCAGGATCTCGGAATGGAACGGCTGGTTCTGCACCAGCTCGGTCGCGTCATAGGCGCGCCAGGAGGCCTTGTCCGCGCCGAGATAGCCGCTGAACGCCTTGTTGCCCCAGGGACATTGCGTCGGCGCGCAGATCGGCGCGAAGGCCGAGACCGAGCGATAGCGCTTCGGGTTGCGGAGCGCCGAAACCAGCGCGCCATGGCCGCCCATCGAATGGCCGAAGATCGACTGCCGCTCCGGATCGACCGAGAAGCCGTTGGCGATCACCTCGGGCAGCTCGTGGTTGACGTAGGAGTACATGCGCCAGTGCTTGGCCCAGGGCTGGGCGGTGGCATCGACATAGAAGCCGGCGCCGATGCCGAAATCCCAGTGGTCCGCCTGGCCCGGAAAATCGGTGCCGCGCGGGCTGGTATCCGGGGTCACCAGCGCGATGCCGAGCTCCGAGGCCAAGCGCTGGGCGCCAGCCTTGATCGCGAAGGTCTCTTCGTTGCAGGTCAGGCCCGCGAGATAGGTCAGCACCGGCACGCGCTCGGTCTCCGCCTGCGGAGGCAAATAGACGCCGAATCGCATGGGGAGGCCGATCTCGCGCGACTGGTGTCGGTAGTAGCCCTGCCAGCCGCCGAAGCAGCGGTGCCGGGAGAGCGTCTCCAATGCAGGTGCCGTGGCGGTCTGTACGAAACTCTGTGCCATTATGCTGGGCGATCGATCTTCGGGGGTCAGTAGATCACGACGCCGCGGATCGACTTGCCTTCCTTCATCAGCTCGAAGCCCTTGTTGATGTCCTGCAGCGGCATGGTGTGCGTGATCAGGTCGTCGATGTTGATCTTCTTGTCCATGTACCAATCGACGATCTTCGGCACGTCGGTGCGGCCCCTGGCGCCGCCGAAGGCGGTGCCCTTCCAGACCCGGCCGGTGACCAGTTGGAACGGACGGGTGGAGATTTCCTGGCCGGCACCGGCGACGCCGATGATGACCGAGACGCCCCAGCCCTTATGGGCGCATTCGAGCGCCTGGCGCATCGTCTTCACGTTGCCGATGCATTCGAAGCTGTAATCGGCGCCGCCCTTGGTCAGGTCCACGAGATAGGGGACGAGGTCGCCCTGGACTTCCTTCGGGTTGACGAAATGGGTCATGCCGAACTTCTCGCCCAGCGCCTTGCGAGCCGGGTTCAGATCGACGCCGACGATCATGTTGGCGCCGGCGAGGCGGCAGCCCTGGATCACGTTGAGGCCGATACCGCCGAGGCCGAACACGACGCAGTTGGCGCCTTCCTCGACCTTCGCGGTGTTGATCACCGCGCCGACGCCGGTGGTGACGCCGCAGCCGATGTAGCAGACCTTGTCGAACGGCGCGTCCTCGCGGATCTTCGCCAGCGCGATTTCCGGCAGCACGGTGTGGTTGGCGAAGGTCGAGCAGCCCATGTAATGCAGGACCTTCTGGCCCTTATACGAGAACCGGCTGGTCCCGTCGGGCATCAGGCCCTGGCCCTGGGTCGCGCGAATCTTCTGGCAGAGATTGGTCTTGCGGCTGAGGCAGTATTCGCATTCGCGGCATTCCGGGGTGTAGAGCGGAATGACATGGTCGCCCTTCTTCAGCGACTTCACGCCCGGGCCCACCTCGACCACGATACCGGCGCCCTCGTGACCCAGGATCGCGGGGAAGGCGCCCTCGGGGTCCTCGCCGGACAGGGTGAACCAATCGGTGTGGCAGAGGCCGGTCGCCTTGATCTCCACCATGACCTCGCCCTCTTTCGGGCCCTCGAGGTCCACGTCGTCGATAACGAGAGGCTTGCCGGCCCCCAGCGCCAAAGCTGCCTTGGTCTTCATGTCGTTTCCCTGTAGATCGGTCCCAGAAGGCGCCACCGCCCCGGAAAATCGGGGGGAAGATGGAGCGCAGATGATTGAACAGGAATGCTAACGAGAAGTCTATTGGCTCCGAAATTGGACTTTGGAAGGAGGCCATAAGAGTCAATAATATGGCCACGAAACACACCCGGCCGGACGTTGCAAAAAAGAAGATCCGGCCGACTTGGAGGATGGCTCTAGGGAGCCTTGGGGAGGGCAGGAGATGATCGTCACCGAGAAGGTCGTCGCCGAGGAGACGCTGCGCCATGGGACCGCGCGCGGCAGCGGAATCCGCTGGGCGGTGCAGGAATGCAGCCAGCGCGACAACCTGAAAGTCGCCGTCGCCGAGTTGCTGGACGCGATCGCGCATGACCAAAGCGAGCTGGTCCTGCTGTTCTGCTCGCCGCAATTCCACATCCCGGAGATCGCGGCGGCGGTCGGCGCCAGCGGCGGCAATACCAGCCGGATCGTCGGTTGCACCACCGCGGGCGAGCTGACGCCGCTCGGCCATCGCGACGGCACCATCGCCGGGATCAGCTTCCCGGCGCAGCATTTCGTGACCAGCCTCAGGGTCTTCGAGCAGCTCTCGAAATTCGAGATCGCGGATGGATTTACGGATGCCCGCACCATGCTGGTCGATCACGAGGCGGTGCAGGCCCGGCACGGCAAGATGCATACCTTCGGCGTGCTGATCAACGACGGCCTCTCGATGCGGGAAGAGGCGATCGCCAGCGCCTTCGGCAACGCGCTGGGCCATGTGCCGCTGGTCGGCGGTTCGGCCGGCACCAGCGCCATGACCACCGAGCCCAACATGTTCCTGGGGGACCGCGTGCTCACCAACGCCGCGGTCCTGATGCTGATCTCGACCGATCTCGATTTCCGGGTATTCCAGACCCAGCATTTCGAGCCCCTGGACCAGCAACTGGTCATCACCCGGGCCGATCCCGGCCGCCGCGTGGTGATGCAGATCAACGCCGAGCCGGCGGCGCTGGAATACGCGCGGCTGCTCGGGTTGGAGCGCGCCGAGCTCACGCCCGGCGTGTTCGCACTTCATCCTTTGGTCGTACGTGCGGGCGGTCGTCACTATGCGCGTGCGATCCAGAAGGTGAATGACGACGATTCATTGCAGTTCTTCTGCGCGATCGACGAGGGCATCGTGCTGTCGATCGCGAAAAGCGGCGATCTCGTTGAAGACCTGGATTCGGTCTTCAACAAGCTGCATGAAGATCTGGGTGAGGTCGAAGCGGTGCTCGGCTTCGACTGCATTCTGCGCTACATTGAGATGGAGCAGGGCCAGATGCTGAGCCCGGTCTCCAACCTGCTGCGGGCCAACAAGGTGGTCGGCTTCAACACCTACGGCGAGCAGTTCGGCACCATGCACATGAGCCAGACCTTCACCGGCATTGCCTTCGGGAACAACGTGAAGCGATGAACCTGCCCGCGACCACGCAAGCCGCAGCGCTGCAGACCGCCCCGACGCCGGAGGAGGAGCGCGCGGCGCTGAAGCGCGAGGTCGTCAAGCTCAAGGAGATCAACCGCGCCCTGATGAAGCATGTCGAGCACAGCCTCGATCTGCAGGGCAATGCCTACCACTTGTTCCAGGCCGCCGTTTCGCTCGACCGCATGGTCAAGGAGCGGACCCGCGAGCTGGAACAGGCGCTGGAAGCCGTCGCCAGTTCGAACCGCGAATTGAATGAAGCGGTGGTGGTCGGCCTCACCGCACAGAACCGCCTGCGGGACGCGATCGACAGCATCTCCGAAGGGTTCGCTATCTTCGATCCCAAGGACCGGCTGATCCTCTGCAACCAGCGCTTCATGGATTTCTGGCCGAACCCCTCGGTCGACATCCGCTCGGGCATCACCTTCGAGGAACTGATCACCCGCGCGCTCAAGGACGGCTCGATCGTGACGCCGGAGGACGTGGCCTCGGAGCAATGGGTGGCCGACCGGCTGAAGCAGCGCGAGTCCGCGAAGAGCTCCGGCTCCGGACGCTGGGTCTATGCGCTCTCCAACGGCCGCTGGATCCAGGTCAACGACCGCCTGTCGCTGGAAGGCGGCATCGCCTCGATCTACACCGACATCACCGACATCAAGGATGCGGAACGCCAGGAGCGCGAGCGCGCGCTGGCTGAACGGTCGCTGCATCTCCAAGCCACGCTTGAATCGATGTCGATCGGCGTCGCGGTGTTCGACAAGGACCAGCGCCTGGTGACCGCGAACCGGCGCTACGGCGAATTGCTGGAACTGCCGGCCTCGCTGACCACGCCGGGCGCCACCTTGCACAGCTTCCAGCGCTTCAACGACCAGCGCGAGGTGTCCGAGCTCGGCACCGCGTCCTTGCTGGTGACGGCCAATGCCTCGACCCCGGCGGAAGTCTCGGTCAACGGCCGCTGGTTCGCGATCAAGCGCGACCCGATGCCCGACGGCGGCTTCGTCATCTCCTATGCCGAGATCACCGAGCGCCGCATGGTCGAGGAGGCGTTGCACGACACCGAGGAGCGCATTCGCCTCTTCGCCAACGCCATGCCGACCATGATGTCCTACGTGGACACCGAGGAACACTACCAGTTCGTCAACCGCGCCTATCGCACCACCTATGGCCGCAACGGCAAGCGCATCCTCGGCCGGGATCTCAAGGCCGTGCTGGGCGAAGTCGAGTATGGGATGCGCAAGCCCTATATCGACCGCGCGCTCCGTGGCTCGACCGTGGTGTTCGACACCCAGCTGCCCTCGCCGGACGGCGAGCCCAGATTCGGCCTCGCGACCTATGTGCCGCATCGCGGCGCCCGCGGCCAGGTGGTCGGCTTCTTCGTGCTGATCCAGGACATCACCGAGCGGCGCCGGTCGGAGCGCATCCTCGAGGCCGCCAAGGAGGAGCTGGAGCGCCGGGTTTACGAGCGCACCGCATCGCTGCAGCAGCTGAACGAGACCTTGCTTTCCGAAGTCGTGGAACGCCGCCGCATCGCCGCCGAGCTGCAGAAGTCGAAGGTCGAGGCCGAGCGCGCCAATCTCTCGAAAACCCAATTCCTGGCCGATGCCAGCCACGACCTGCTGCAGCCGCTGAACGCGGCCCGGCTGTTCGTCTCGGCGATGCAGGACCGCACCTTGCCAGAGGGACTGCCGCCGATGATCGGCAAGGTCGATCAGGCGCTCTCCAACGTCGAAGACATCCTCAACATCCTGCTCGACATCTCCAAGCTCGATGCCGGCAAGGTCGCGGTCAACATGAAGCGGGTGCCGCTGACCGCGGTGATGACCTCGCTGCATGACGAGATCGCGCCCCTGGCCGAGCGCGGCGGGATCGAGCTCCGCTTCATGCCGTCCTCGCTGATCGTCAATACCGACGTGCGGCTGCTGCGGCGGCTGTTGCAGAACTTCCTGACCAATGCCTGCCGCTACACGCCGAGCGGGCGCATCCTGTTCGGCGCGCGGCGGCGCGGCAACCATGTCGAACTGCAGGTCGCCGATACTGGGATCGGCATCCCGAAGGACAGCCTGGATGAGATCTTCCAGGAGTTCCAGCGCCTGACCGACGTCGCCGGCGGCAAGAAGGGCTATGGCTTGGGGCTCTCGATCGTGCGGCGCATCAGCCGGCTGCTCAATCACCCGATCAAGGTGCGCTCGGAGCCCGGCAAGGGCTCGGTCTTCTCGGTCCTGGTGCCGCTGGGGACCGAGGTCACCGAGCTGATCGAGGTGCCGAAACCCGAGCCGGTCTCCAACGCCGCAGTCGACCAGATCAACGCGCTCATTGTCGAGAACGAGCCGGACGTGCTGGAGGGCATGGCCAATCTGCTCGGCACCTGGGGCTGCAACTACCTGGCGGCGCCCAATCAGGAGCAGGCCCTGGCCGCCGTCAGCGAAAGCGGCCGGCAGCCGGACATCCTGCTGGTGGATTATCACCTCGACAACAATGTGCTGGGCACCGATGTGATTGCGGCGCTGCGCCGGCAGCTCGGCACCGAGATCCCGGCGGTGGTGATTACCGCGGACCGCAGCGCCGAGGTGGCGCACGCGATTCAGGAGATGCCGGCGGCGACCCTGCTGCCGAAGCCGATCAAGCCGGCGCGGCTACGCGCTCTGGTCGCCTCGGTTCGTCGCTGACATATAGCGGCAGTAATTCTCGTAGAGAATGACCGCCTGGGTGCGGCTGGTGACGCCCAGTTTCTGCAGCAAGGTCGAGACGTGCGACTTCACCGTGGTGATCTGCACGTTGGTGTTATAGGCGATCAGCTTGTTAGCCATGCCCTGGGCCATCAGCTCCAGCACCCGGCGCTGCTGGTTGGTCAGCAATTCGAACCGGCACAGCACCGCTTCGTCGATCACCGGCGCCTCTTCGGTCACCGGCTCCGATCGCGCCGCCGCCGGCTCCTCGGCCGGGGTGTAGCTGCCGCCGTCGAGGATGGTCTTGATCGCGCTGGCGATCTCCGCCCGCGGCAGCGACTTCGGGATATAGCCGATGGCGCCAGCATCGAGGCATTCGCGGACCACGAAACTGTCGGTCAGCGCCGAGATGACCGCGATCGGCACGTCCGGGCGGCGGACCCGGAGCGCGCGGATGCCCTTGACGCCGCTCATTCCCGGCATGCGCAGGTCGAGCAGGATCAGGTCGAGATCATCGTGGCCGGCGACCTGGTCGAAGGCCTCGGAGATCGAGCCAGATTCGATGACGCCGACATCGCCGTCCATGCCCTGCAGGGCGCCGACAATGGCTTCACGGAATAAGGGGTGATCGTCTGCGACCAGCACCTTCATCATGGCGATCCCTCCCTGGGCAGCGTTAGTGGTTCCTCGAATTGAAGGCCACAATCGGCTGTCTTGTCAACGCGACAGGCCGTATACAGCCTCCGACCATTGGAGCATTGCGAAGCTTGTGGCTTTGCCGGGCGCAGCTGTGGCGCGCCTGCATCGATGGGCTCCGATTTTGTTGCGTTCATGAGACAGGGGCAGACGACAACGCACGGGCGCAGCGGCCTTTTATCCGATTCGGCTCGCTTCGTTTTGCGGCGCGGAACTCCGCCCAGGTCGACGTCTTGGTCACGCGAAAGGGAGACCAAGGGTATGCGTAGTCGGGTGGGTCGGGCGCCGGACGTTGCTGCTGCTGAGCGCGACGCGGCACTGCGCTGCAAGCTTCTCTTCGTCACCTCTGAAATCGCCGATTTCCTGAAAGTGGGCGGCCTTGGCGAGGTTTCCGCCGGCCTGCCGCGGGCGCTGCGCCGTGTGGCGGATGCGCGGGTGCTGTTGCCGGGCTATCGCGCGGTGCTCGCCGCCAATCCGGACATGCGGATCGTGGCCAAGCTGCCGGCGGTCGCCGAGATCCCGGCTTGCGAGATCGGCGAGATCGACACGCCGGACGGTCTCACCATGTATATCGTGGTCGCAGACGGGCTGTTCGACCGGCCCGGCAACGCCTACCTGGACGAACACGCCAGCCCCTGGGACGACAACGACGTCCGTTTCGCACGGCTCGCCATGGCAGCGGTCGAACTTGCCCGCGGCGTGCCTGCCCTCGGCTGGCAGCCGGAAGTGCTGCACCTCAACGACTGGCCGGGTGCGCTCGCCGCCGGCTATCTCGACTGGCAGAAGGTCGAGACGCCGAGCATCCTCACCATCCACAATCTCGCCTATCAGGGCCTCTACGGCCGCGATCGTCTCAGCCGCCTCGGCATCCCGGCGGAAGCCTTCGCGATGGACGGGGTCGAGTTCCACGGCAAAATCTCCTTCCTCAAGGCCGGCATTTATTACGCGTCGCAGATCACGACCGTGAGTGCCACCTATGCGAAGGAGATCACCACGCCGGAATTCGGCTGCGGCCTCGACGGCCTGTTGCGCCTGCGCAGCGGCGAGGGGCGGCTGACCGGAATCCTGAACGGCATCGACGAGAGCTGGAACCCGAGCGCGGATCCGCATCTCGCCCATCCTTTCGACAGCGTGAACTGGCGCGGCAAGGCAGCCAACGCGCAGCACCTGCGCGAGGCATTCGGCCTCGCGGTCAGCCGCGGGCCTTTGTTCGCAGTGGTTTCGCGCCTGGTTCACCAGAAGGGTCTCGACCTCACCATGGCGGCGATCGAATCGATCGTGCGGGACGGCGGCCAACTGGTGGTCACCGGCGAGGGTGAGCCCGAAGTCGAAAACGCATTGCGCGCGACGGCAGCGCGGCATCCGCAATCGATCGCGGTCAAGATCGGCTACGAGGAGCCGACCGCGCGGCGGATCTTCGCCGGCAGCGATTTCCTGCTGATGCCGTCGCGCTTTGAACCTTGCGGGCTCAGCCAGATGTATGCGCAGCGGTTCGGCTCGTTGCCGATCGCGCACAACACCGGCGGGCTCGGCGATACGATCGAGGACGGCGCCACCGGATTCCTGTTCAGCGGCGCCACCCCCGAGACCTTCGCCCAGGCGATCCACCGCGCAAAATCGGTGTTCGACCGCAAGGACCAATTCGCGGCCATGCGCCGGCGCGCCATGCTGCGGCCCTCGGGCTGGGGCGAAGCGGCCCGCTCCTACATGGACGTCTATCGGCGCGCCATCGGCCCGGGTCTTCGCGTCGCAGCGTA
Source organism: Dongia sp. (assembly GCF_041905885.1). Lineage (NCBI taxonomy): Bacteria > Pseudomonadati > Pseudomonadota > Alphaproteobacteria > Rhodospirillales > Dongiaceae > Dongia > Dongia sp. The sequence continues at coordinate 91,401 of NZ_JAYRKD010000001.1, forward strand.
GCGGAATTCGCGCGGAACGATCAAAGCCCGCCGACCGTTAACTATGCGAGTGCCGCCCAACTCAGCGCGGCACCGACTGCGAATCCGTCACATATGCAGGGCTGTCCGTCATGCAGAACCGGCAAGCGGCGTCGCGGCCGTCGATCTATTATTTCCACCCGGCGCTCGGGGGCGCGATGGCAGGCTGGAGCCGCCATCTGGACCGCTGCGCTACGATGGGTTTCTCGCATCTGCTGCTCGCTCCGCTGTTTCAGCCGGGGCGCAGCGGCAACATCTTCCTGACCGCCGATCATCAGGCCTGTCATCCAGCCCTGCAGGCCGGCGGGTCCGCCGCGTCGCAGCTGCGCGATCTCGCTGGGGAATGCCGCCGGCGCGGCATCGGTCTCTGGCTCGACCTGGTGCTGGACCGGGTCGCGCGCGAAGCCCGCGTCGTCGCCGAGCATCCCCGCTGGTTCATCGGCGGCGGCGAGGATCCGCTGCCCGACCCGCGCAGCATCATCCGCACCAGCCAGGCCGCGCGCTTCGCCTACGAGAACGGCGCGAGCGCCGAGATTCTCGCCTGGTGGAAGGCGCGCATCGACGAATGGCTGGAAGCGGGCGTCGATGGCTTCCGCCTCGACCAGCCACAGGCCATTCCGCCGCATCTCTTGAAAGAAGTGATCGCGGCGGCGAAAGCGACGCAGCCGGAGTGCCGCTTCGTTGCCTGGACGCCCGGCCTGACGCCCGCCGAGATCAAGCAGCTTGAGGATTGTGGGGTCGATTTCACCGTCGCCTCGACCTGCTGGTGGGATTTCAAGGGCGAGTGGTTCCTGGAAGAGCAGGCGAAGCTCGCCGCGGTGGCGCCGCCCCTGGCGCTGGCGGAAGCGCCGTTCGCCCGCCGCCTAGCCGAGCAATTCGCCAGCAGCGATGCGCTGGAGCTGGGCTATCGGCGTGTCCTTGATGTCTGCGCCACCGACGGCAACGGCTGGCTAATGCCGATGGGCTTCGAGTTCGGCAATGCGCTGCCGCTGGACACCGTGCGCGCCGACCCGGCCGCCTTCGAGCGCCACGAACAGGCCAGCAATATCCGCCTGATCGACGAGATTGCCGCCGCCAACGACCGCGCCGCCAAGCGTTTCGGCGGCAAGCCGGTGCGTTGGCGCGTGCTCTCGGCGCCTCAGGCGCCGGTCTTCGCCCAGATCGCGGAGACCGCCGATGCGGGAACGCTGCGGCTCGTCAATGCCGAAGCGCGGGCGGCCCAGGTCGTGGACATCGCCATGCTGCTGGCCCGCGCCGGCCGCGCCTGGGCGCTGCAGGAGAAGTCGCGCGGGCTGGACGGAACGGAGATTCACCTGCAGCCGGCGGAGGTGCTGTTGCTGAAACTGACGCCGGCGGCCACGGTGAAATTGCCGACGCCGCAATCCAAGCGCCAGGCGACGGCGGCGGCCAAGGTCCCGCGGGTGGCGATCACGCATGTAGCACCGGCGGTCGAAGGCGGCGAATACCCGGCCAAACGCGTGGTGGGCGAGCGCGTGACGGTCGAAGCCGACATCTTCAGCGACGGTCACGGCGAGTTGGCTGCCGATCTGCTCTGGCGCGCCGCGGACGAAGCCGACTGGCGCCGGGTGCCGATGAAGTTCCTGGGCAACGACCACTGGACCGCGCATTTCCGGCCGGAGCGGGTGGGCGATCACCTCTTCACCATCGAGGCCTGGCGCGACGACTTCGCCTCGCTGCAGCACGGCAGCCTGAAGAAGCGGGACGCCGGGATCGCCATCGAACTCGAGTTCCAGGAAATGTCGGCCTTCCTCGATCGCCATGTGCCGCCGCCGGCCGAACGCGGCGAGGCAGTGAAGGCCTTCATGGCCCAGCTGCACCGCGCCAAGAAAGAGGAACGCCGCGACCTGCTGCTTTCGAAGGAAGCGGTCGCCGCCCTGCGCGACGTGCCGGCGCTGGAATCCCGCATCCGGCACCAGCCGCCGATTCCGCTGACCGTCGATCGCGGCGCGGCCATGTTCTCCAGCTGGTATGAGATTTTCCCACGCTCGATGAGCGGCACGCCGGAGCGTCACGGCACTTTCGATGACGTGATCGCCCAGCTGCCGCGGATCGCGGCCATGGGTTTCGACACGCTCTATTTCCCGCCGATCCACCCGATCGGCAGGGTCAACCGCAAGGGCAAGAACAACAACACCCGGTCCGAGCCGGGGGAAGTCGGCAGTCCCTATGCGATCGGATCGGACGAAGGCGGGCATGACGCCATTCACCCGGAGCTCGGCACGATCGAGGATTTCCGCCGGATGCGCGACGCCGCGGCCGGGCACGGGCTGGAGATTGCGCTCGACTTCGCGATCCAATGCGCGCCCGATCACCCCTGGCTGAAGCAGCATCCCGAATGGTTTGCCTGGCGGCCGGACGGGACGATCGCCTATGCCGAGAATCCGCCGAAGAAATACGAGGACATCGTCAATGTCGACTTCTACGCGCCGGGTGCGGTGCCGGGGTTGTGGCTCGCCTTGCGCGACATCTTCCTCTATTGGCGGCAGGAGGGTGTGCGCACGTTCCGGGTCGACAACCCCCACACCAAGCCGCTGCCGTTCTGGCGCTGGGTGATCGCCGATATCCGCGCGCGATTCCCCGACACGCTCTTCCTCTCGGAGGCCTTCACCCGGCCGCAGGTGATGTATGAGCTGGCCAAGGTTGGCTTCTCGCAGTCCTACACCTACTTCACCTGGCGCAACACCAAGGCCGAGCTTGAGTCCTACCTGAAGGAGCTCGCCGACGGCCCGCCGAAGGATTTCTTCCGGCCGCATTTCTTCGTCAACACGCCGGACATCAATCCCACTTTCCTGCAGCGCTCCGGCCGCGCCGGATTCCTCATTCGCGCCGGCCTGGCCGCGACAATGTCGGGCCTCTGGGGCGTCTATAGCGGCTTCGAGCTTTGCGAGGGCACGCCGCTGCCGGGCAAGGAGGAGTATCTCGATTCCGAGAAATACGAGATCCGGGCCTGGGACTGGAATCGCCCCGGCAACATCAACGCCGAGATCGCGCAGCTCAATCACATCCGCCGGCGCAACCCGGCTTTGCAGACGCATCTCGGCATCCGCTTCATCCCGGCCGCGAACGACAGCATCACCGCCTTCATCAAATCCACGCCGGAGCGCGACAATGTGATCCTGGTGGCGATCAACCTCGATCCCTTCCATGCCCAGGAGGCCTGGATCGAGATTCCGCTTTGGGAGTGGAGCCTTCCCGACCACGCCAGCATTGATGTCGAGGACCTGGTCCGCGGTACGAAATTCCAGTGGCAGGGCAAGAGCGGCTCGATCCGTCTCGATCCTTACGAGCTGCCTTACTCCATCTGGCGAATCGCCGTTCCTGCCGGAGACAAAGCATGAGCCGACGCGAAAAGCCGAAACTGCCGGTCGACCCGCTCTGGTACAAGGATGCGGTCATCTACCAGCTGCATGTGAAGTCGTTTATGGACGCGAACGGCGACGGCATCGGCGACTTCAAGGGCCTGTTGCAGCGCCTCGACCATGTGGTCGAGCTCGGCGCCAACACGATCTGGATCCTGCCCTTCTATCCCTCGCCGCGGCGCGACGACGGCTACGACATCGCGGAGTATCGCAAGGTCTCGCCCGACTACGGCACCATGGCGGACTTCAAGAAGTTTGTGAAGGCTGCGCACGAGAAGGGCATCCGGGTCATCACCGAGCTGGTGATCAACCATACGTCCGACCAGCATCCCTGGTTCCAGCGGGCGCGCAAGGCCAAGAAGGGCTCGGCGGCGCGCGACTTCTACGTCTGGTCCGACACCGACAAGGCCTATGCCGGCACCCGGATCATCTTCATCGACACCGAGAAGTCGAACTGGACCTGGGATGAGGAAGCGCAGCAGTATTTCTGGCACCGCTTCTATTCGCATCAGCCGGATCTGAACTTCGACAACCCGAAGGTCCTGAATGAGATCTTCTCGATCATGAAATTCTGGCTCGACATGGGGGTCGATGGCCTGCGGCTCGACGCCATCCCCTACCTGATCGAGCGGGAAGGCACCAACAACGAGAATCTCCCCGAGACCCATGAGGTCCTGAAGAAGATTCGCGCCGAGATGGACCGGCTCTATCCGGGCAAGATGCTGCTCGCCGAGGCCAACCAATGGCCGGAGGATACCCAGGTCTATTTCGGCGACGGCGACGAATGCAACATGTCCTTCCACTTCCCGCTGATGCCGCGGATGTATATGGCGATCGCCCAGGAGGATCGCTTCCCGATCTCGGACATCCTCCGGCAGACGCCGAAGATCCCGGATAATTGCCAGTGGGCGATCTTCCTCAGGAATCACGACGAGCTCACCCTTGAGATGGTCACCGACAGGGAGCGCGATTATCTCTGGGATACCTATGCCGCGGATCGCCGGGCGCGACTGAACCTCGGCATCCGACGCCGCCTGGCACCCTTGGTGCAGCGCGATCGCCGCCGCATCGAGCTAATGAACGGTTTGCTGCTCTCCATGCCGGGCACCCCGGTGCTCTACTACGGCGACGAGATCGGCATGGGCGACAACATCTATCTGGGTGACCGGGATGGCGTCCGCACGCCGATGCAATGGTCGCCCGATCGCAACGGCGGCTTCTCCAAGGGCGATCCGGCGCGGCTGGTCCTGCCGCCGATCATGGATCCCGCCTACGGTTACCAGGCCGTCAATGTCGAGGCGCAATCGGCCGACCCGCATTCGCTGTTGAACTGGACCCGGCGCATGCTCGCGGTCCGCAAGCAAACCGCTGTCTTCGGCCGCGGAGAGTTCAAGCTGCTGGCGCCCGGCAACCGCAAGATCCTCGCCTATCTGCGGACGTTGGGCGACGACGTGGTGCTCTGCGTCAATAATCTCTCGCGCACCGCGCAGGCAGTCGAGCTCGACCTCGCGCAATTCGCGGGCCGGGTGCCGGTCGACATGGTGGGCGGCAGCGCCTTTCCGCCGATCGGCCAGCTCACCTATCTCCTCACCTTGCCGCCCTACGGCTTCTATTGGTTCACCCTCGGCGTCAGCGCCGACATGCCGGACTGGCACAAGCCGGCGCCCGAGCAGATGCCGGAGTACATCACCTTGGTCTTGCGCAAGAACGTGGCCGAGCTGCAGCAGCCGGCCTTGAGGAAACAGCTGGAGGAGGAGATCCTCCCCACTTACCTGCCGAAGCGCCGCTGGTTCGGCGCCAAGGATGCCGCGGTGCCAAAGCTGGAGGTCAACTGCCAGCCGGCCTTCCCGGAATCGCGCTATCCGGTCGTGCTCTGCGAGATTCGCCTCGAAGGGTCCGGCGCACGCTACCAGCTGCCGCTGACCATACTCTGGGAGGACGACAGCGTCGCCAGCGCCTTGCCGCAGCAGCTGGCTTTGGCGCGGGTCCGGATCGGCCGCCGCGTCGGTCTGGTGACCGATGCCTTCGCGCTCGACACATTCCCGTTGATGCTGCTGGAGCATCTCCGGAAGGAATCGGTGCTGGAACGCGGCGAGGAGACGACGCATTTCATCCCGACCGTCCTGCTGAAGGATTACGCGCTCGACGGCGAGGACCCGCAGGTGCGCACGCTGGCGGCCGAGCAGTCCAACAGCACCGTGGTGATCGATGACAAGGTCATCATCAAGCTGCTGCGCCGGCTCGACGACGGCATCCACCCGGAAGCCGAGATCGGCCGCTATCTGGCCGAGCACGGCTACCGCAACACGGCGCCGGCATTGGGTGAGATCCGCCGCGTCGCGCCGGACGGCACCCCGCGCACGCTCGCCGTGGTGCAGGGCTTCTTGCGCAACCAGGGCGACGGCTGGAGCTGGGCATTGGCCTATCTCGCGCGCGCGCTCGAGGATGCCGCGCTGGCGACGCAAGCCGGCGCCGACGGCGCCACCACCGCCGAGCTGATGGCGCCCTATGCCAGTTTCGGCGCGATGATCGGCAAGCGCCTGGCCGAGCTGCATGCCTGCCTCGCCCAGCCCACCGAAGACCCGGCCTTCGCACCCGAACCGGCCGCCAAGGACGATGTCGCCGCCTGGGAGGCACAGGCGCAGGATCAGCTGGATCGGGCTTTCGCGGCGCTGGAGAATGCCAAGGCCAATCTCGATCCGGATTCCGCGGCCGCCGCCGCCAAGTTCCTCGGCCGGCGCCGCGAGGTCCATGACCTCCTGCGCAAGATGGCGAATGCCAAGAACGCGGGCTTGATGACCCGGATCCATGGCGACTTCCATCTCGGCCAGATCCTGGTGGTGCAGAACGACATCCACATCATCGATTTCGAGGGCGAACCGGCCAAGCCGCTGCAGGCCCGCCGCGCCAAGGCCAGCCCGCTGCGCGACGTCGCCGGCATCCTGCGCTCCTTCGACTACGCGGCCGCGGCCACGGTCGGCAACCGGCCGCCGACCTCGCCGGCCCTCGATGAGAAGCAGCTCGCCTTGCTGCAGCGCTTCACCGCCGCGGCCGGCGATGCCTTCCGCAAGGCCTATCAGGAGGTGCTGGCGGAAGCGGAGCATCCCTGGATCGATCTCGCAGCCGACGACAAGCTGCTGCGCCTGTTCCTGATCGAGAAGGCCGCCTACGAGATCTGCTACGAGGCGGCGAACCGCCCGGCCTGGATCGCGTTTCCGCTGCGCGGATTGACCAGGCTCCTGGAACGCAAGACGGAGAAGACGCTTGAGCCGCACCACGCATGACGTAGCGCCGGATCCGGGCGCGCTCGAAGCCCTGCTGCGCGGCCGATTGGGCGATCCCTTCAGCCTGCTCGGGCCGCATCGCGGACGACACGGCACGGTGATCCGCACCTTCCAGCCGGGCGCCAAGGCCGTCGAGGTCCATCCGCTGCAAAAGGATGAGGCCACGGAGACGCTGCAGCCGCTCCATCCCTCCGGGGTGTTCGGCGGCGAGGTGATCGATCCCGGTCGCTATGTGCTGCGGGTGCAATGGCCGGAGACGGTGCAGGAGACCGAGGATCCCTATTCCTTCGGCACCCTGCTGGGCGACGTCGATCTGCATCTGATCAGCGAAGGCACGCATCGCAATCTGGGCGCCACCCTGGGCGCGCAGGTGATGGAGCAGGGCGGTGTCGCCGGTGTGCGCTTCGCGGTCTGGGCGCCGAATGCACGGCGGGTCTCGGTGGTGGGCGACTTCAACAACTGGGATGGCCGCCGGCATGGCATGCGGCTGCGGCACAGCGCCGGCGTCTGGGAGCTGTTCATCCCGCGGCTCCGCCCCGGCACAATATATAAGTATGAGATCGTCGCCCCTTCCGGCGAGGTCCTGCCGCTGAAGGCCGATCCGGTCGCGCTGCGCGCCGAAGTGCCGCCCGCGACCGCCTCGATGGTGGCCGATCTCGCGCTGATCTCTTGGACCGACGGCGACTGGGAGGCCGGCCGCGCCGAGCGCCAGACCGCGCAGGCGCCGATGTCGATCTATGAGGTGCATGCCGGTTCCTGGTTCCGCGAGAACGGCGTCGAGCCGACCTGGAACGACCTCACCGAACGGCTGATCCCTTACGTCAAGGAGATGGGCTTCACCCATATCGAGCTGCTGCCGGTGATGGAGCATCCCTTCACCGGCTCCTGGGGCTACCAGCCGATCGGACTATTCGCGCCCACCTCGCGCTACGGCAGCTGCGAGGACTTCGCGCGCTTCGTCGATGCCTGCCATCGAGCCGAGATCGGCGTGATCCTGGACTGGGTGCCGGCGCATTTCCCGAGCGACGCCCACGGCCTGGCCACCTTAGACGGCACGCATCTCTACGAGCATCAGGATCCGCGCGAGGGCTTCCACCACGACTGGAACACGCTGATCTTCAATTTCGGCAGGCGCGAGGTGCGCGGCTACCTGATCGCCAGCGCACTGCACTGGCTGCGGCACTATCACATCGACGCACTGCGGGTCGATGCGGTCGCCTCCATGCTCTACCGCGACTACAGCCGCAAGCAGGGCGAATGGGTCCCGAACGTCCATGGCGGGCGCGAGAACCTTGAAGCGGTGAGCTTCCTGCAGGAGCTATCCCAGATCATGCGCCAGGATTTCCCCGGCCGCCTGCTGATCGCCGAGGAATCGACCGCCTGGCCCGGCGTCACGCGCAGTGCCGACGAAGGCGGGCTCGGCTTCCAGTTCAAATGGAACATGGGCTGGATGAACGACACCCTGCGCTACATGTCGCGCGACCCGGCCTATCGCTCCTGGCACCACGACGACATGACCTTCGGGCTGATCTACGCCTTCTCCGAGCGCTTCATCCTGCCGCTGTCGCATGACGAAGTGGTGCACGGCAAGCGTTCGATCCTCGGCCGCATGCCGGGCGACGACTGGCAGCGCTTTGCCAACATGCGCGCCTATCTCGCCTTCATGTGGTCGCATCCCGGCAAGAAGCTCATCTTCATGGGCACGGAGATCGCCGAGCCCTTCGAATGGAATCATGACGCGCAGGTGAACTGGTGGCTGCTGGACCATGCACCGCATTCCGGCATGCAGCGCTTGGTGCGCGACCTCAACCGCCTCTACGCGTCGGAGCCGGCGTTGCATCGGCGCGACGCGGAGCCGGCCGGCTTCCGCTGGATCGTCGGCGACGATCGGGGGCAGAGCGTCCTCGCCTACCTGCGCTCCGCCGGCGAGGATGATGGGAAGCCGGTGCTGGCGGTCTGCAATTTCACGCCGGTGCCGCACCGGGGCTATCGCATCGGCGTGCCGCACGGCGGGCGGTGGCGCGAGCGACTGAACTCCGATGCCGGAATCTATGGCGGGTCGAACCTGGGCAATGGCGGCGGGATCTCGGCTGAGACGAACCCGGTCCACGGCTTCGACCATTCGCTGTCGCTGACGCTCCCGCCGCTGGCCACGGTCTGGCTGCAGCCGGAATAGCCGTGGCCCGCTTCCCCGACCGGCTCGAGCCGGGCAGGCCGGATCCCTTGGGCGCGACCTGGGACGGGCTCGGGGTGAACTTCGCCGTCTTCTCCGCCAATGCCGATCGCATCGATCTCTGCTTGTTCGATCATTCCGGCCGCCGCCAGGTGGCGAGGCTTCCCTTGCCGGAATGCACCGACGAGATCTGGCACGGCTATCTGCCCGATGCCAGACCGGGCCTAGTCTATGGCTATCGCGCCGAGGGGCCCTATGACCCCAGGCGCGGCCATCGCTTCAATGCGCACAAGTTGCTGCTCGATCCTTATGCGAAACGGCTGGTCGGCGAGCTCAAATGGTCTGACGTGCTCTACGGCTATCGGCCGGGCAGCGCCAAGGGCGATCTCTCGCAGGACCGCCGTGACAGCGCCGCCGCGGTGCCCAAGGGCGTGGTCGCGGATTGCACCTTCAATTGGGGCGAGGACCGCCGGCCGCACACGCCTTGGCCGCGGACCGTCATCTATGAGCTGCATGTGCGCGGCTTCTCGATGCGCCGTGACGACCTGCCGCTGGCCGAGCGCGGCACCTTCGCGGCGCTCGCCGATGCCCGTTCGATCGACCGGATGGTGAAGCTCGGGGTGACCGCGGTCGAGCTGATGCCGGTCCATGCCGCGATCAACGACCACTTCCTGGTGAAGAAGGGTCTGGCCAATTATTGGGGCTACAACACGCTCGCCTTCTTCGCGCCGCAGCCCGGATTTCTCTCCGATGGCGCGCTGTCGGAGTTGCAGACCGCGGTGCGGCGGCTGCATGCGGCAGGAATCGAGGTCGTGCTGGACGTGGTCTACAACCATACCTGCGAGGCCGACGAGACCGGGCCGACGCTTTCGTTCCGCGGTCTCGACAACGCCAGCTACTACCGCCTCCATCCCGACGACCCGCGCCGCTACATCAATGACACCGGCACCGGCAACAGCGTGAACCTCTCGCACCCGCGCGTGTTGCAGATGGTGATGGATTCCATGCGCCACTGGGCCGAGACCTTTCATATCGACGGCTTCCGCTTCGATCTCGGGGCCAATCTCGGCCGCGAGCAGGGCGGCTTCGATCCGAATTCCGGATTCTTCGATGCCATCCGCCAGGATCCGGTGATTTCCAGGTTGAAGCTGATCTCCGAACCCTGGGACCTGGGACCGGGCGGCTATCAGCTCGGCAACCACCCGCCGGGTTTTGCCGAATGGAACGACAAATATCGGGACAGCGTGCGGCGGTTCTGGTGCGGCGACGCGCATCAATGTCCGGATCTGGCGGCGCGGCTCACCGGATCCAGCGATCTTTTCGATCACCACAAGCGCCGGCCGTTTGCCTCGGTGAACTTCGTCGCCGCCCATGACGGCTTCACCCTGGAAGACGTCACCCGCTACCGCGAGAAGCACAACGCCGCCAACGGCGAGGAGAATCGCGACGGCCATAACGAGAATTTCAGCAGCAACTGGGGGGTCGAGGGGCCGAGCGACGACCTGGCGATCCGGGTGAAGCGCGGCCGGGTCAAACGGGCCATGCTGGCGACCCTGTACTGCTCGCTCGGCACGCCGATGCTGCTGGCCGGCGACGAGCTGGGGCGCAGCCAGGGCGGCAACAACAACGCCTATGCCCAGGACAACGAGACTTCCTGGATCGACTGGGCCAAGGCCGCCGAGCCTGACAACCGCGACCTCGAACGCTACGTCGCGCGGCTCGCGGCGCTGCGGCGCAATCACCCGACCCTGCGGGCGGATCGCTTCCTGCATGGCCGCAACGAGATCGCGCCCAATCTCCTCGACATCGAATGGTTCAACGAAGCGGGCTCGGCGATGGAGCCCGAGCATTGGCAAAACCCGGAACGGCGGCTGCTGGCGGTGCGCCGGGCCGGCTTCGTCAACGGCGGCGGGACGATCGAGGCCTCGCTGATGATGCTGAACGGCTCGGTCGAGGACTGCGAATTCCGCGTGCCGCCGACCAACAACCTGCATTGGGCCCTGGCGCTCGACAGCAGCGATCCCAACCGCCTGCCCGGCGGCATGGCATCCGATACCGTGGCGGTGCCGAGCCACGCCGTGGTGCTGCTGATCGGCCAGCAGAACGGCGCATGACGGCGCTCTCCCACGGCGCCACCTTGATTGCGCCCAACCGGACGCGGTTCCAGTTCTGGGCGCCCGATATCGCATCGATCGGACTCGAGATCGGCGACGAAGCCGCGCGGTTGATGCGCGCGGAAGAGGGCGGCTGGCATCGGCTGGAGGTCGATTGCGGCGCCGGGACTCGCTATCGCTACCGCATCTCGCCCGACCTCGCGGTGCCCGACCCGGCATCGCGCGCCCAGGCGGATGACGTCCATGGCCCGAGCGTCGTCGTCGATCCCGCTGCCTATGCCTGGCGCAACACGCAATGGCGTGGCCGGTCCTGGCATGAGGCGGTGCTCTACGAACTGCATCCCGGCGCGCTGGGCGGGTTTCGTGGCGTCATGGGGCAGCTGCCGCGGCTGCAGGCGCTCGGCATCACCGCGGTCGAGCTGATGCCGATCGCGGATTTCTTCGGCCGGCACAACTGGGGCTATGACGGCGTGCTGCATTTCGCGCCGGATGCCGCCTACGGCACGCCGGAGGAACTGAAGGCGCTGGTCGATCGGGCCCATGATCTCGGGCTGATGATGTTCCAGGACGTGGTCTACAACCATTTCGGCCCAGAAGGCAATTATCTCCACGCCTATGCATCGGCGTTCTTTCGCGACGACGTCCAGACGCCCTGGGGCGCCGCGATCGATTTCAAGAATCCGGTGGTGCGGCGTTTCTTCGTCGAGAACGCGCTCTATTGGCTGGAGGAATACCGCTTCGACGGGTTGCGGCTCGACGCGGTGCACGCCATTCCCGACCGCGACTGGCTGCTGGAGCTGGCGGAGACGGTGCAGGAGGCCATCACCGACCGCCAGGTGCATCTGGTGCTGGAGAACGACGACAACGATGCGCCGCTGCTGGAGCAAGCCTTCACCGCGCAATGGAACGACGATGCGCATCACGCGGCGCATGTGCTGATCACCGGCGAGACCGGCGGCTATTACAGCGACTATGCCGAAAACCCGGCGGCCGCACTGGCGCGCTGCCTGGGGGAGGGCTTTGCCTTCCAGGGCGAGGCCTCGGCCTATCGCGACGGCGCGCGGCGTGGCAGGCCGAGTGCGCATCTCTCGCCCGACCGCTTCGTCTTCTTCCTGCAGAATCACGACCAGGTCGGCAACCGCGCCATGGGTGACCGGCTGGCCGCGATCGCCGATCCCGACGCGCTGAAGGTCGGGATGGCGCTGCTGCTGCTCAGCCCGCAGATTCCGCTGCTGTTCATGGGCGAGGAGCTGGGCGCGCGCGAGCCCTTCTTGTTCTTCACCGATTATGCAGGCGAGCTTGCCGAAGCGGTGAAGCGGGGCCGGCGCAAGGAGTTCGGCAAGTTCCCGGAATTCGCCACCGAGGAAGCGCAGCGGCGCATTCCGGATCCGAACCGGCCGGAAACCTTCCGGCAGAGCTGTCCGAGCTTGGTCGCCGAGGATGCATGGTCGCGCGGCTGGCAGGATTATGTGCAGCGCCTGATCGCCCTGCGGCAGGAGGCGCTGGTGGCGCGCTTCAACGGCGCGCGGTCGGACGGCGCGCAGGCGCTCACGCCGCGCGCGCTGCAGGCGCGCTGGATCCTGGGCGATGGAACGCGGCTCACCCTGTCGGCGAATTTCGGGCCCGAGCCGATCAGCCTGCCGCCGGTTCCCGGCTGGCACTTCTTCTCCCACGGCCCGAGTGCCGATGCGATCGGGCTTGGCGGCAAGTCTTTCCTGGCGATCCTCGGCGAGGCGTCGTGAAGACCGACGCGCAACTCCGCAAGGCGGCGCGGGCGGCGGGGATCCTGACCGAGTGGCAGGATGTGCATGGCAGGACGCGTGCGGTCGGGCATGAGACCCTGCGTTCGCTCCTGGAGATTCTCGGCAGCGAGACGAAATCCGCCGAGGTCCCGTTGATCACCGCCGAAGCGGGCGCCGCCTACGCGGTGCCGGGTCTTGCGGCGAAAGCGCGGGCGCCGCGGGAGCCGGGCTACTATCCGGTCACCAAGGGCAAGCGGCACTTCACGCTCGCCGTGGCGCCGGCGCGCCAGCCGGGCCGCGCGGCGGCGCGGGGCTGGGGATTGTCGGTCCAGCTCTATGCGCTCTATCGGCAGGGCGACGGCGGCATCGGCAGCTATGGCGCGCTGCGCGACTTCCTGCGCAGCAGCGCCGAAGCCGGGGCGAGCGCGGTGGCGGTCAGTCCGTTGCACGCGCAATTCTCCGCCGATCCCTGGCGTTTCAGCCCCTATTCGCCGTCCAGCCGGCTGTGGATGAACGCGCTGCATATCGAGGTCGGCGAGGCGGCTGCGCTGCTCGCGCTGAAGCCGCCGAAGCTGGCGCCGCGCCAGGGCGCCGGCGGCGACGCGCTGATCGCCTGGCCGGAAGCCTCGCGGGCCAGGCTGAAGGCCTTGCGCACGCTGTTCGACGCCGCCCACAAGCAAGGTTGTTTCGACGGCGGTCATCCGGCGGCGCGCAGCCTCGCGGCGTTCCGGCGGGCGGGTGCCGCTTCGCTGCTGGCGCACGCGACCTTCGAGGCCTTGCATGCGCATTTCTTCGGCCGGGATCGCAATCTCTGGAGCTGGTCCAGCTGGCCGGGCGAATACCGCGACCCGAACGGCGCGGCGGTCAGGCGCTTCGCGCGGGCGAACCGCGAAAGCGTGGAGTTCCATCTCTTCCTGCAATGGCTGGCGGCGCGGCAGTTCAAGAGCGCCGCCGAAGCGGCGCGCGACGGCCGGATGGCGCAGGGCATCATCAAGGATATCGCGGTCGGCGCGGATGGCGGCGGCAGCGAGGCCTGGAGCAACCAGGGCCGCATGCTCACCGGCGCCGCGATCGGCGCGCCGCCCGACGCCTTCAACACGCTCGGTCAGAACTGGGGCGTCACCACCTTTTCGCCGAACGCCTTGGTGGCGACGGGCTATACCGCCTTCATCCAGCTCTTGCGCAGCGCCCTGGCCGATGCCGGTGGGATCCGCATCGACCACGTGCTCGGCTTGCGCCGCTTGTGGGTGGTGCCGAATGGCGCCGACGCCCGCGACGGCGCCTATCTCCGTTATCCGCTGACCGACCTGCTGCGCCTGACGGCGCTCGAGGCGCATCGCGCCGGCGCGGTGGTGCTCGGCGAAGACCTCGGCACCGTGCCGGAGGGCTTCCGCGAGGAACTCGACGGCTTTAGCATCAAGGGCATGCAGGTGCTGTGGTTCGAACGCCAGGGCCAGGCCTTCCTGCCGCCGCGGAAATGGCGCCGCCGTGCCGTCGGCATGACGACCACCCACGACCTTCCGACGGTCGCCGGCTGGTGGCTCGGTAAGGATATCGCCTGGCGCAGGAAGCTGAAGCTGTTCGCCGCGCGCGACGGCGCCGCCAAGGCCGCGGCGGAGCGCAAGCGGGACCGGGCCCAGCTCTGGGACGCCTTCCTCCGCGCGGGCGCCGCGGCCGGGCGGCAACCGGGCACGCATGACGTGACCAAGGTGCTGGCCGGCGCGATCGATTACCTGGGCTCGACCGCCTGCGATCTGGTGCTGCTGCCCTTGGAAGATGCGCTCGGCCGCAAGGAACAGCCGAACCTGCCGGGCACGATCGCCGAGCATCCCAACTGGCGCCGCCGCATCCTGGTCGAGGCCGGCGCGATCTGCCGGCAGAAGCAGGTAGCGGCGCGGCTCCGCCGGCTTGCCGCCAGCCGTTCAAAGCCGGGCCGCGCCCAACCATGACCCCTCCGCGCGCCACCTGCCGGCTCCAGCTGCATCGGGAATTCCCGTTCGACGCCGCCGTCGAGGCGGTACCTTACCTGGCGAAGCTCGGCATCAGCCATCTCTATGCCTCACCGATCCTCAGCGCCCGGCCAGGATCGACGCATGGCTATGACACCGTCGATCCCGGCGCGATCAACCCGGAGCTCGGCGGCGCGGCGGGTCTCGACCGATTGTCGCAGGCGCTGCGTCGGCATGAGATGGGCCTGATCATCGACATCGTGCCCAACCACATGGCGGCGGTGGCGGAGAATCCCTGGTGGTGGGATGTGCTGCGGCTGGGCCGCGCCAGCCGCCACGCCGATCACTTCGACATTGAATGGGCGGATTCCGATCCCGAGCTGCGAGGCAAGGTCCTGCTGCCCTGTCTCGGCGACCGGCTTGAGGCCTGCCTGGAGCGCGGCGAGATCTCGCTGGCCGAAGCGGGCGGGGAACGGGTGCTCCGCTATTTCGATCAATGCTTCCCGGTCGATCCGCGCAGCCAGGGCAGCGCGCCGTCGGCGCTGCTGCAGCAGCAGAACTACGTCCTCGCCTCCTGGCGCGAGGCGGCGACGCGGATCAACTGGCGGCGTTTCTTCGACATCAACCAGCTGGTCGCCTTGCGGATGGATCGGCATGCGGTGTTCGACGACTATCACCGCCTGATCCTCGATCTTTCCAGGCAGGGGGTGGTCGACGGCGTGCGGGTCGATCATGTCGATGGCCTGGCCGATCCGATCGGCTATTGCCGCCGGCTGCGCGCGGCGCTGGGGCCGGAGGTCTATCTCGTCATCGAGAAGATCCTGCACGCGGATGAACGGCTGAGCGCGGATTGGCCGATCCACGGCACCTCCGGCTATGACTTCATGGACGAGGTCTCGGCCGTGCTGCACGATCCGGCCGGCGAAGTCACGCTGACCGGCCTGTGGCAGAGCTTGAGTGGCGATCGCCGCGCCTTCGCCGCCGTGGCCGCCGATGCGCGGCGGGAAATCCTGGACCGGCTGTTTCCCCGACAACGGGATCGGCTGCTGGGGGCGCTGCGGGCGATGCGGTTGCGGGCCGATGATGCCGCCCTGCCGAAGGCGGTGGACGAGTTGCTCTCGGCGCTCCGGCATTATCGAACCTACGGGGGCGAGTCCGGCTTCGATTCGGGGGATGCGCTGGAGCTCGAGTTCGCGGCCAACACGGCACGGCCGCTGCTGAACACCGCGGCCGCGGCCGCCTTGGCCGAAATCTGCCGGGTCCTGCCGAAGGCGCCGGTGCGCCAGCGTTTCGAGCAGCTTTCGGCAACCCTCACCGCCAAGGCGGTGGAGGATACGGCCTTCTATCGCTACAGCCGTCTGCTCTCGCGCAACGAGGTCGGCTCCGACCCCGGCACCCTGGCGCTGCCGGTCGAGCGGTTCCACGGCAACGCCGCGGCGCGCTGCAGCGCCTTTCCCGCGACCATGCTGGCGACGGCGACGCATGATACCAAGCGCGGCGAGGATCATCGCGCGCGGCTCGCAGTGCTGAGCGAACTGGCGGAGGAATGGCGGGCGCAGGCGATCCGCTGGTCCGGGCAGTATCCGGCCCCCGATCCGGCGGTCGGCTTGATGATCTGGCAGACGGTCGTCGGCGCCTGGCCGCCGGATTTCGATGCCGCTGCCTTCCACCAGCGCCTGGAGACCTGGCTGGTGAAAGCCCTGCGGGAGGCCAAGCAGCGCACCGCCTGGGATGACCCGGACGAAGGTTACGAGCGCGCCTGCAAGGGCTACCTGGCTTATCTCTTCGATCCGATGCGCGGGTTCCTGGCCGAAGCCGCGGCATTGGTCGAAAAGATCGCGCCGGCCGGCATTCGGAACAGCCTGGCGCAGACGGTCCTGCGCCTGACCATGCCCGGCGTGCCCGATCTCTATCAGGGCACCGAGTTCTGGGACTTCAGCTTGGTCGATCCCGACAACCGTCGGCCGGTCGATTTTGCGGTCCGCGCAAGCGGCCTCGCCGAGGGGGCGGATCTGGCGCTGCTGCTCAAGGAATGGCGCGACGGTCGGATCAAGCAGGCCGTCATCGCGCGCCTGCTCGCTTTCCGGCGGCGTCACGCCGCCTTGTTCGCCGAGGGCAGCTACGAACCGCTGGCGGTATCGGGAGAGCGGGCGGATCGTCTGATCGCCTTCGCGCGCCGGCGCAGTGGCGAAGCGCTGATCGTCGTGGTGCCCCGCCTGACCGCCGGTCTCGAAACGACGGTCGGGCCGGTCTGGAGCGGCACGCGGGTCGCCTTCGCCGCGACGGAGGCCACGGACCTGCTGCGCGCCCGACGCGTTCAGATCGGCCCGGAAGCCGACGCCGGCCTGATGCTGGACGCCCTGCCGCTTTGCGTTCTCTACGCTAGCGTCCGGTGACGCTGGTGAGATCGTCGAGCTCGATGCGGACCGATCCGTCGCGCTCGAGCTTACCCTTGCGGTATTTGATGTCGGCGGCCTTTTCCAGCAGGCGGCGATGGCGCTCGAAGCGGTCCACCAGGTCCATCGAGGTTGTGGACTTGGAATCCCCGCCCAACTTCTCCAGCGCCGACCGGGTCGTGTACCAGCGCACCAGCCGGTTGCGATCGAGGGCCGCGCAGCCGACCGCATCGCGCCCCGGCAGGAAGATGCCGTAATCCCCGATGAATTGCAGCGACATCGCGCACCCCTTTCTCCCAGACACAAACCACCAGAACCCCAATGCAGCGGTGAGTGCCTCGTTCCGCTTGGATCGCAATTCGGGTGAGGTCCGAGCTTTCCTTAAAGGAGCCACTGGCCCGCCCAGGGGGTTGAGTCGGAGCGACCGTATTGGGCAGAGAAAAGGGGACTTCCTTGGCGCCTAAAGCAATCCTGGTCCACAACGCTTCGGCCGGCATCCGCGAGCCGTCCCTAGAGGACCTGACGGCGATGATCGAGGCCGCGGGCTATCGTGTGAAATACCGGAACTCCAAGGCGCCGGACCTCGAGGCGAAGCTCGACAAGCAGGGCGATCTCGTGGTCGCCGCCGGGGGCGACGGCACGATCGCCAAGGTCGCCAAGATCCTGCTGTCGAAGCCGGAACAAGGCGCGCCGCTCGCCATTCTGCCGATCGGCACTTCCAACAACATCGCGCTCTCGCTGGGGATCACCGAACCGCCGGAGGCGCTGATTCCGCGCTGGAACGAGACGCCGCTGCGCAAGCTGTCCCACGGCATCGCGCATGCGCATTGGGGCGAGCAGCGCTTCATCGAAGGTGTCGGCCTCGGCTCGCTGGCCGAAGCGACCACGCCGAAGCCGAAGCAGACGAAGGATCGCAGCGCGAAGGGGCGCAGGCGCCGCATCACGGAGGGTCGCATCGCGTTTCGCCACGCCATCAAGCACGCCAAGCCCGAGCGGCTCTACGTCACCGTGGACGGTACCCGGATTGAGGACGAGGTCGTGCTGATCGAGATCCTCAACATCGCCCAGGTCGGCCCGCGGCTGCGCCTTGCGCCGAATGCCGACCCCGGCGACAACCTGCTCGACGTCGCCTATGTGACGACCGAGCACCGCAACGCCCTGCTCGCATGGCTGGATGCGCTGATCGAGGACGACCTCGACGCCGGCGTGGTCGGACCGCCGCCGGTCGCCGTCGTGCCCGGCGCCAAGGTGACCATCGCCTGGAACGGGATGGATCTGCGGATTGACGACAAGTTCCCGCTGATGCCGGGCCAGGCGACAGCGCCCAGCGCGGACACCAAGAACGGCAAGAAAAAGAAGACCAGCGATGAAGCCGACGAGAAGGCCAAGCGCGACAAGGTCGACCTGGTGACCATTGAAATCGCCGAGCGCCAGCTGGAGATCCTGGCGCCGGCGGGCAAGGCGAACGGCGTCGCCGCGAAACGGGCCGGAAAGAAGGAGAAGGGACGATGGGAGAAGCCGCGCGCCATCTGATGGATCTTCCCGACGACCGTACCCTGGGGCAGATCGAGCGCACCGCGGTCGAGATCGCGCGTCTCGCCGGGGCGGAGATCGTGACCGCGCTCGGCGGCATGCTGGCGGTCAAGTACAAGAGCGACGTCGCGCGCAAGGAGGGTGACGAACTCGCGTACCGGGATCCCGTTTCCGAGGTCGATCACCGGGTCGAGGTGCTGCTTCGGGCCCGCATCGCCGAGCGATTCCCGCAGCACGACATCATCGGCGAGGAGATCAACGACCGTCCCGGCGATCGCCCTTACGCGGAATTTGTCTGGGCGGTGGACCCGGTGGACGGCACGGCGAACTTCATCAACGGCTTTCCGCTGTTCGCGGCCTCGATCGGCGTGCTCTATCGCGGCCGGCCGGTGGTGGGCGCGGTCTGGTGCGCGACCTCGCATGCCCTGCGCGCTGGCGTCTATCACGGCCATGTCGGCGGCGACCTGCATTTCGACGAGGTGCCGACCGACCTCAAGGTCAATCCTGGCGTGCAGCGCCGGCTGGCCGGCGATCCCGGCGGCGGCAAGAATTTCGGCTTCCTGTGGGACACCCGCAAGACCGGCTCGGCGGCGATCGAATGCGCCTTCGTGGCCGCCGGCCTGCTCCGGGTCAGCCGTTTCGAGGCGCCGAATGTCTGGGATGTCGCCGGCGGCTTGGCGCTGGTGCGTGCCGCGGATCTCGATGTCCGGACCATCGAGAAGGGCGAATGGCGGCCGCTCGAGGTCTTCTCCGGCCCTGACGGCGATATCCGGCGCTGGCGTCAGCCGCTGATCATCGGAGATGCGCCGGCCGTCGCCGAGCTTGCCGCGGCGCTGCCGCCGAAGCCGGAGAAATAGCCGCGGGCTGCCCGCGGGGCGCCGGCTCGAGGGTCTTCAGGTCCTCGTCGCTGATCAGCAGCGTCGTGAGCTTCGGGTTGGTCGAGCGGCGATACTTGATCATGGCCGCGATCTCGAACAGCAGCCGGTTCTGCTCGAAGCGATCGACCAGGTCGCGCGGCGTATCCGCGCGCGTGCAGCCGATGGCGCTCAGCGCCGAACGCGTTGCCAGGCAGCCGATATGTGCGCCGGGGGTCAGCGCGGTGATCCGGATGGCGTCCTTCTGGGGCAGATAGACGCCGGTCTCGCCGAGGAACTGCAACATGGATCACCTCTATCGCCGGGCAGCCGATGCCAGCCCCGCTACGCTCCCACCGCAGCGCGCAGCGAACAAGGTGAATCCGATGAATCTTGTGCGGCAATCCAGCGTCGGCGCGCGATATGGGCGGAACCCGTATTCATAGCATGGGTTGGAAAATCACACCGCGGTGAGGAAAGCGGCGGAATGCCGCCACGCGGTGACAACCCGGCATTCGAGCGAGGCAGGACATGAAATCACCCAAGAAGAAGGCTGCGGCCCGCAAACCCGCGCGCCGTTCGGGACGCGGCGCGGGCCCGGACGCGGTCGCCATGCTGAAGGCCGACCACCGCAAGGTCGAGGGCCTGTTCAAGAAGGCCGAGAAGGCGAAAGGCGGCGCCAAGGAGAAGCTGGTCGAGCAGATCTGCAACGAGCTGATCATCCACACCATGCTCGAAGAGGAGATCTTCTACCCGGCGTGCCGCAGCGAGGACGTGGAAGAGGACAAGATGGACGAGGCGCAGGTCGAGCATGACGGCGCCAAGGTCATGATCAACGACCTCATGCAGTCCGGCGCCAGCGCGCCGATGTACGACGCCAAGGTCAAGGTGCTCTCCGAATACATCAAGCACCACGTCAAGGAGGAGGAGCAGCCGCGCAAAGGCCTCTTCGCCGAAGCCAAGCGCAAGGGCGTCGATATGAACGCGCTCGGCGCGCGGATGAAGGCGCGCAAGCTGGAGCTGATGCGCGAGGCGGAGGAAGAGGGCCTGCCGCGTCCGGAGCCGAAGTCGATCGGCGCGGCGCCGAAGTCCAATGGCGACGGGGCCCGCGCGGACGAGGCCGACGGCGGCATGGGCGGCCGCCTGCGGCATTTCGTGCAGGAAGCGAAGCGCCGCCACTTCTCGCAGTCGGCGAAACGCGCGCTCGATTAGCCATCCGGTGTGAACCAAGGTCCGTTGCGGGGGTTGGCCTCGCAACGGACCTTTTTCATTGTCGGAGATGAGCATGAGACAGCGCAGCGCCGCTTCCCGCGAGGCCGAGGAAACCGCAGCCCAGCAGCGTGCAATCCAGTCCAAGACCGATGCGCGGGACGCGCAGAAGAAGGAGAACCAATCCGAGGATGAGGCGCCGCAGACCGGTGCCCGGCCCTATCCGGTCCCGCCCTTTCCGGAACAGCACCAGGCCAAGCCCGGCACCGAGGCGACCTTGGAGCCGCGCCCGATGTACGACGCGCCGCATTATCTCGGCTCGCGCAAGCTCGAGGACAAGGTCGCGCTGATCACCGGCGGCGATTCCGGCATCGGCCGCGCGGTTGCGATTCTCTATGCCCGCGAGGGTGCCGACGTGGCGGTGGTGTACCTCAGCGAGCACGGCGACGCCAAGGAGACCAAGGCCGCCGTGGAGAGAGAAGGCCGGCGTTGCACCCTGATCCCGGGCGACGTCACGGATGCGGCGTTCTGCCGTGACGCGGTCGAGGCCACGCTGCGGGAGCTCGGCGGCCTGGACATCCTGGTCAACAATGCGGCGTTTCAGGAGCATTCCGCCGGCATCGAGGAGCTTTCCGAGGCGCAGTTCGACCAGACCCTGAAGACCAATCTCTACGGCTATTTCCACATGGCCAAGGCGGCGGCACCGCATTTGCGCCGGGGCGGCGCGATCATCAACACCGGCTCGATCACCGGGATCGACGGCAGCCAGGAGCTGCTCGATTACTCGATGACCAAGGGCGGCATCCACGCCTTCACCCGTTCGCTGTCGGGCAGCATGCTGAAGCGCGGCGTGCGGGTGAATGCGGTGGCGCCCGGGCCGGTCTGGACGCCGCTCAACCCGGCCGACAAGACCGCCGACAAGGTCGCGAAATTCGGGCAGCAGACCAAGATGAAGCGTCCGGCCCAGCCGGAGGAGATCGCGCCGGCCTATGTCTTCCTGGCCGCGCCCTGCTGCTCCAGCTACATCACCGGCGAGGTGCTGCCGATCATCGGCGGGTATTAGAGCGCCGCGCGGATCGCTTCCACCAGGCGCGGGCCGCTGTAGGGTTTCTGCAGGAAGCGGCCGCGCTCCGGGATATCCCGCTCACGCAGGACGATCTGGCCCGAGGTGACGATCAGCGCGATCGGCGGCCAGCGGTCGCGGATGGTTGCGGCCAGCTTCAATCCATCCATCGAGCCCGGCATCTGAATGTCGGTGACCACCACGCGAATGTCGCGGCGTATCTCCAGGATGGCGATCGCCTCGTCGGCGTTCGCCGCCTCGATCACGCGATAGCCGGCGCGCATGAGTGTTTCGATCGCGTCGAGCCGGACGAGGGGCTCATCTTCGACGACCAGAACGACGGCGGTGGATGCAGGTGTCTTCATCTGATGATTCAAATCAAGAAAGCTTCGCAGATGTAACGATGGCCGCGCAGCTGCGTTCCGTGTCTGCAAGCCGCGGCTTGGTGTCAAAGCGAACACCTGGGTGCAGTCTCGGTTCGTTGCGCTGTCGATCAGATCTGCGCGCGGGCGCGCGAGACGTCGAGCCGCACGGTGACACCCGCGGCGTCCCAGCTATGCGCAATCTGACCGTCGAGGGTCCTTACCGTAGCCTTGGCGAGATACCCGCCGAATCCCTCCGACGAAGTCGGGGGACTGACGGGCGGGCCCCCGCGCTCCACCCAGGTGACGATCAGGCGATCGCCGTTCTGCGTGATGTCGATCGCGATGGTGCCGCGCTCGTCGGACAGGGCGCCGTATTTCGCGGCATTGGTGGCGAACTCATGCATCAGCAAGGCGAAGCTGGTGGTGGCGGAGGCGGAGAGCTGGAGATCGTCGCCGGTGAGCCGGATCCGCCGCCCGCCCTCCGCTCCCATTTCGTAGGGGGCGAGGATCGCCCGGATCAAGGCATGGAGCGTGGTCGGCGCCGCAACGGTGGCCTCATCTTGCCCATGGCGCGACAAGGTGAGGCTGTGCACCCGCGCCAGGGCGGCCAGGCGCTCGGTGGCGCGGGTCTTCAGGGCCTGCGGGCTATCGGCGTCCCGTGCGCTCAGGCTGATGATGCTGCTCGCCAGCGCGAACAGGTTCTTGATCCGGTGGTTCATCTCGCGGATCAGCAGGCGCTCCTGCTCCTGGCCGCGGTTCCGCTCGGTGATGTCGCGCGCGATCTTGGAGGCGCCGACAACCGTGCCCGCGCTGTCCTTCAACGGCGAGACGCTGAGCGAGAGGTCGACCAGCGTGCCGTCCTTGCGCTGGCGCACGGTTTCGTAATGCTCGATGCGCTCGCCGGCCCGAATCCGCTCGAGGATCGAGGGCTCCTCGTTCTGCAGGTCGGCGGGGATCAGCATGGTCACCGGCTTGCCGATCGCCTCCTCGGCGCTGTAGCCGAACAGATCGGTGGCGCCCTGGTTCCAGCTGGTGATGATGCCGTCAAGATCCTTGGTCAGGATCGCGTCATCCGAGGTTTCGACGATCGCCGCCAGCCGGCTGCTCGTCAGCGCCGTGGCTCGCCGCTGCTCGCTCTCCATGCGCAGGGTGCGGAGCAGCCGCTCGTTGTCGAGAGCGATCGCAGCATGGGAGGCGACCGCCTCGATGATCGCCTCGGCGTCGCTGGTGAAGACGCCGGGTGCGTCATGGCCGAAGAACAGGCCGCCATGCACCTCGCCGGTGCTCGAAATGACCGGAACCGCGAGATAGGAGACCACCGGCAAATGGCCCTGCGGCATGCCGCGATGCGGCGGGTTGTGGCCGTAGCGCGGATCCTTGCGGATGTCGTCCGAGCGGACCGTGCCGAGGCCGCGGAAGGTGGTCTCGAAGATCGGGGTGTTGCGCGGCAGGCCGAACTTCTCGAAGGCCGAGCGCGGCGCGCCGGACAGGGTGAACAGCGTGTAGCTCTCGCCCGCTTCGTCCCGGCGGTTGTAGAAGAAGGCGCCGAACTTGGCGCCGCAGAGCTCGGTCGCCGCGTCGGTGACGGTCTGCACCACGCGTTCAAGGTTGTCGATGTCGGTCGCGACCGACCTCGCGATCTGGTTAAGGCGCTCCAGCCGCCGGCTTTGGCGCAGCAGGGCGCGCTCGGCGGTCTTCTGGGCGGTGATATCCTGCACGCTGGCCAGCGTTCGCTCGAACCGCGCGCCGTGGAAGCGGATCGAGAACGCGATTTCGATCGCGCGGCCGGTCAGGGTGCACATGCGGGTCTCGCCCTCGAAGCGGCGGTGCCCGTTCCACAGCGTCACCAGCACATCGACGAAGACCGCCGCCGTTTCCGGCAGGAAGATCCGGCCGAGCGATTGCAGCAGGTCCTGCTTCCGCTCGACCTCGAACAGGCCGAGGGTGAAGGCGTTGACGTCGATGATGCGGACCCGGCGGATCGCCTCCTCGACATGCTCCGGATGCGCAGCGAGATGCGTGCGCAGGTCGATCACGCCCTCGGCGCGCAGCCGGTCGAGGAAGACGACGACCGCGGAAAAATCCTCGTCCCACAAGGAAACCGGGGCGGCGTCGAAAATTTCGCGGTACCGGTCTTCGCCGGACACTGCCTCTGCGCCGGGTCGTTCTGCGGCCATGATGTTCCAGTTGATCAGCGGCTGCCGTCGGCAGGGCCCGAGAGTGCAAAACTCTATCGGGATTTCGCGGGCTGATACAGCAGCGATTGACCGCGCACCCAGCCGAATCCCCAGCGCGCTATTCGTCCATGCTGGCACTCTGCGACGCGGCTTGCTGCTGGCGGCGAGGTTGCGGATTCACCCGGCGCTACCCCCTCGGCGGACCGGCCTTGCCGCGCGACCCGCCCCGGCAGCCGCGCTTGTGATGGTGGTCACGGTAGCGCTTCCGCCCCGATGACGCCGAATGGTGCGATTTTCCTGGCTTTCCGCCGGATTCGGATGGGTTGTGGGGAGTCACACAAACTCTTGCCTCGAATCCAAGCGGAGCGTAGCGTTTTTACGTGAACCTTTCCACAGACCGGCACGACCGGTCCTTGGCGAGGGGACCGTGGGGCCGCGTCTTTCCAGCAAGCAGGAGCGCAGCATGAGCAAAGAGACTTCCAAGAAGGATCCGCAGAGCCTGGTGAAGGCCTCGCCGGAGGGTTCGATCGAGCTCTCGGAGAAGGAACTGCAGCAGGTCGCCGGCGGCCAGAAGGTCAAGGGCGAGCAGCAGGAATATCTGAAGATCAAGCTGACCGACATCCTCATCTCCGGCTGAGGTTCGCGTCCGCGATTCCGTCCTCACAGTTCTTGGAGCCTGTCATGTCGAAGAAACCCTCGAAGCCCGACAGCCTGACCAAGTCCGGCAAGAATGCCGGCATCGAGCTCACCGAGAACGAACTGACCAAGGTCACCGGCGGCAAAGCCAAGACCGCCGACAAGGCGTTCAACGCGATGGACGCCTATATCAGAGGCTGAACCGATTTGGACGCGCGCTCGAACCCTCCCGGTCGGGCGCGCGTCTCATCTCCCATGAACTTACCCAGCAGGGATCATCCCGGCGGCGTTGCGGCCGACATCCGTTACGTCACCGACGTGCCCTATATCGCCGGCTTCACCGCGGAGCTGGCGCCGGAATGGCTGGACCTGGTTGCGACCATCAACGGATTCGCCGCCCCGGCGCGCGCGGACGGCTTCGCCTGGTGCGAGCTCGGCTGCGGGCCGGGCATGGCGCCGATCATCTTCGCCGCGACGCATCCTGAAGGCGAATTCCACGGCATCGACGCGATGCCGGATCATATCGCCCGCGGCGAGGCCGTCGCGTCGCGCGCCGGCATCGGCAATCTCACCCTGCATGCGCTGGATTTCGAGACCGCCTGCGGACGCGATCTGCCGCAGTTCGACTACATCACCGCGCATGGTGTCTATGCCTGGATCGACGAGACGGCCGCGGCCTCGCTGCGCCGCTTCATCGAACGGCACCTGAAGCCGGGCGGCCTCGTCTACATCAGCTACAATTCGATGCCGGGCTGGGCCTCGGACGGGCCGTTCCAGCATCTGCTCTATGCCCTGGCGGAGGACGGCGCCGGCGACAGCATCGCGCGCTTCGCCGCCGCGGCCGAGGCCGCGGAGAAACTCCGCGAGGCCGGTGCCGCCGCGCTGGCGGCCAGCCCGACCGCGGTCGGCTTCAAGGATGAGCGGGCGAAGCGGCCGGAAGCCTATTTCGCCCATGAATATCTCTGCCCCGCCTGGCGGCCGCGCTATGTCGACGAGGTGCGCCGCGACATGGCGGCGATCGGGCTGAGCCCGGTCGGCTCGGCGACCTTGCGCGACAACTTCGACAGCTTCGTCCTGCGCGCCAAGGCGCGCGAGGCCCTGGAGGCGATCGCCGATCCCGATCGGCGCGAGCTCGCGCGCGACTATTTCATGTTCCAGCGCTTCCGCCGCGATGTCTTCGGGCTGTCGCCGCGCCCGCTCGACGACGACGAGCGGCGCGCGGGGCTGTTTGCGACGACCTTCGCGCTGCTGCGCCCGCCGTCGCTGGTCGAATATAAGATGACGACGGAGGCCGGCGATCTCGCCTTCGACAATCCGGTGGCGCGCGGCCTGGTGGCGAAGCTCGGCGCGGGACCGCGTCGTTTGCAGGACTGCCTGGAACCCGGCGCCGACGCCCAGGACCTGCTGGCGAACACGCTCAGCCTCTGCTGCTCCGGTGCGGTGCGGCCGGTCGCGGCCCGCGCCGCGCCGGTGGATCGGCTGAACACGGTGCTGCTGGAAGCGCTCGACGCGAACAACGAGACCACCTTCCGGGTGATGCCGCACGGCACCGCCTTGCGCTTCGACGGCCAGATCCTGGTCGCCCTGCGCGACGGCAAGCCGCTGCCGGACAAGGTGGCGCCCTGGGTCGAATTCCTGAACCGCGTCGGCTGAAACCTCAGCCGGTCGCCAGCATTCCCAGCAAGCGGTTGAAGCGGTCGCCGGCCTGCGAAACGGTGTCGAGCACGGTCATGTCGAGCTCGCCTTCCAGCATCTGCTCGGAGCCGAGATCGCCCTGCTTGCCGTAGCCGAGGCGCCGGTTGGCGGCGCGCAGGCGATCCGCCAGGAAGACGGCGAGCGCGCGGTGGAAGCGGGCGGAGAAGCCGACATCCTCGGCGAACTTGCGCTGGATCGCGCTGCGCTTGATCTCGAGCACCGCGGATTGGCCGACCCCCTTCACCGTCGCGGAGGGCGGCGCGGAATCGACGAAGGAGATTTCGCCGACGAACTCGCCGGCGCCGAGCCTCGCCACCTCGACGCCGTCGCCGGCGGTGACCGCCAGCGCGCCCTCGAGATTGAGGAACAGCGCGTCGATCGGCCGGCCTTCCTGGATCACCACCTCGCCGTCGCGCAATTGCCGGGTGCGGCCGTGATCGGCGAGCCATTGGATGTCGGCGTCGTTCAGCTGGCCCAGGATGTAAAGCGCCTTGCGCATGTCCCGTTCTCCCTCGCTACAGCAGTTGGCGGCGCGCCAGCGCCGCGAAGGTTCCGTCCCCGGCCATCAGCTCGTCGAAGCCGCCGGATTCCACCAGGCGGCCGCGGTCCATCACGAAGATCCTGTCGGCGTCGCGGATGGTCGACAGCCGGTGCGCGATCACGATCCGCGTCGCGTGCAGGCGATTCAAGGAATCCGTCACCACCGCCTGGCTGACATTGTCGAGCGCGCTGGTCGCCTCGTCGAGGATCAGCACCTGCGGTTTTCCGATCAGCGCGCGGGCGATCATCAGCCGCTGCAGCTGCCCGCCGGACAAGGTCGAGGCGCCTTCCATCAAGACCGAATGCATGCCCATCGGCATCGCCTCGATATCGGTGGCGAGCCCGGCCATGCGCGCCGCGTCCCAGGCCTCGTCGAGCGAGTAGGGGAGGCCCGCGGTGATGTTCTCGTGGATGCTGCCGCTCATGATCCGCGCGCTCTGCAGCACCACGCCGATCCGCCGCCGCAGGGCCGAGGTGTCGAGATTGCCGATCGGCTGGCCGTCATAGAGGATGTCGCCGCTCGCGGCGGTCTCGAAGCCGAGCAGCAGGCGCTGCAAGGTCGACTTGCCGCTGCCCGAGGCGCCGACGATGGCGACGAACTGGCCGGGCTCGATCCGGAGCGAGACGTCGTCCAGCACCAGCGGCGCCTCGGGCGCGTAGCGGAAGCTCACCCGGCTGATCTCGATGCTGCCCGTCAAGGGGCCGGGATCGGCCTTGTCGTCCTGGCGCTCGGGCGCGGCGGTGACGATCGGCTTCAGGCGCTCGAACAGAGGCAGCGCGCCGAGCACCCCGGCCAGGGACGCGCCGGCCGCCATCATCGCGGCGAGCAGCTGGCCGAAGGCGGTGCTGACCGCGAGGAAGGCCCCGAGTGAAAGACTGTGCGAAAGCCCGTTGGGCCCGAGCGACCCCGCGGCCACTTTGTAGAGCAGCAGCGCCGCGATGATCGGGTAGCAGCCATAGAAGGTGGTGCGGAGATTGGCATAGCCCTGGCCGCGCACCAGGGCGGAGCGGCGCTCGGCGAAGATCTCGGCCCAGAGCCCGAACATCCGCGCCTCGCCGGCGGAGACCCGGAGCTTGCTGATGCCCTGCACGAATTGCAGCACCAGCCCGTCCTCGCGTCCGCCGAGCCTGACCGCGTCGCGCTCATGGCGCAGCTGCGCGATCGCCAGCGCGGCGGTGACCAGCGAGGCGATGCCGACCAGCGCAATCGAGAGCAAAGCGAGGATCGGGCTGTAGAACAGGATGACGCCGAGGCTGACCAGGGCGAAGCCCCCGGACAGCAGCGAGGTGATCGCGGTGCCGGTGATGAGATGCCGGATCCGCTGGATCGCCAGCACCCGGTCGGTCAAGTCGCCGGTGCCGAAGTTGCGGAAGAAGCCGACCGGGAGCGTCAGCAGGCGCTGCAGGATCAGCGGCTGCAGCCCCGCTTCCATGCGCGCTTCCAGCCGCACCAGCGCGATCGCCTTGACGAGGTCGAAGCAGGCGACGCCGAGAGCCGCCAGCGCGAGGCCGCCGATCAGCGCGGCGAGCATGCCGAGCTCGCCGCGCGGCACCACCCATTCGAACAGGAAGCCGGTGGCGATCGGCGTCAGTGTGCCCATGAGGCTGCCGAGCAGGCCCATCGTGACGATGGCGGTGAGATCGCCGCCGGCGCCGCGGAAGATCTGTCGCGCCAGGCCCGGCAGCGAGCGGATCTCCGGCGGCGGCGGGCGATAGAAGGTGATCGCTTCCGGCTCCAGCGTCTCGGCGATCTTGGCCGTGACCCGCGCTTCGCCATTCCCGTCGATGATCCAGTTATGGCCGCGCCCGTCGGGCAGCAGCGCCACGGGCATATGGGTCGCGGCGACATGGCCGATCAGCGGGCCGTTGTCCTTGCGCCACCAGTCGTCGCGCAGCAGCACGCGGCGAAAGCCGAAGCCGGTCAAGCGCGCGATCTGCGGCAGGGTCTTCTGCCGCAGATCGATCCGCGGGAGCTGGGTGAGCGGCACGCCGAGCCGGTCCGCGACCGCCGAGAAGGCCGCGACCAGGGGCGCTGCATCGGGTGATGCCGAGGCGCGGGCGTGGCGGCGGCCAACCAAGGCGAGGCGCTGGATCGCGCCCGACATGGTCTTGGCGTCGAGCGCTGCGCGGGTGTCGAGCCGCTGCTGCGCGGCGCGGTCGTGTTCGGTAAGTGTTGCGGCAATGGCCATGGCGGCGAAGCCGTGGAATGCGGCCAGCCCGTCGCGCAGGTCGGCGATTTCCATCGCGCTGGTGGTCTGCGCGAAGGCGCGGGTGTCGTCGCGGGCGCGCAGGAAGAAGCCGGCGGCGAGCGGCAGCGCGGTGGTCATGGCATGATCGCCGTCGCCGATATTGCAGGCCGTCGCCTGGACCCAGACCACGCTGCGACCCGCGTGAATCCTGGCACCGGCGGTGCAAGCGGTCTCGCTGCCGGCTTCGGGCAGCAGTTCCGGCCAGGCCGGCGCCGGGCCGAAGGCGGCCTCGGCGAGGGCCGCGATCCAGAGGTCGAGCAAGGGTTCGGCGGCGGCCGAAGGCAAGGTCAGCGGCTCGATCGAGCGCAGATGCTCGATCTCGGTCTCCAGCCCACCGACGGCGATGACCACCGCGTTCTCGGCAGCGGGGAGCCCGGCGACCAGCCGGCCGCTCGGCACCCGCAGCACGTGCCGCCGCGCGCCCAGCGGCTCGCCGTCGACCAGCGGCAGGACGAAGAGATCGACATAGCCGGCCCGCACCAGGAAGAAGCCGGAATAGGTGTCGAGCCGCATCGGCGCGTCGGCGGCGAGCCGCTCCGGTGTTCCGTGCAGCGCGACCAGGCCGGCGATGGATTCGACGTTACTCGGCATGGATCAGCCGCCGGTATTCGTCGCAGCTGTCGAGCAGCGCGGTATGCGGACCGCGGCCGACCACGCGGCCTTCCTGCAGCACCACGATCTCGTCGCAGTCGCGGATGGTGCTCAAGCGATGCGCGATGATGATGCAGGTACAGCCGCGCCGGCGGATGCTCTCGTCGATCTCCTTCTCCACCACGGGGTCGAGCGCGGCGGTCGCCTCGTCGAGGATCAGCACCGCGGGATCGCCGGACAGCGCCCGGGCGATCTCCAGCCGCTGGCGCTGGCCGCCGCTGTAATTGATGCCGCCTTCCGCGACCTCGGCCTCCTGGCGGCCGGGACGCACCGCGATCTCGTCGAACACCGCGGCGTCCTTCAGCGCCGCGGACAAGGCCACGTCATCGACGCTGCCGTCCCAAAGGGTCACGTTCTGCCGCACCGAGCCCTGGAACAGGAACACATCCTGGTCGACATAGGCGACCGAGTTGGCGAGCACGTTGCGCGGGATCTCGGCAAGCGGCACGCCGTCGATCTCGATGCTGCCGGACCAGGGCGCGTAGAGGCCGCTGACCAGGCGGCCGAGCGTCGACTTGCCGCTGCCCGAGGCGCCGACCAAGGCGACCCGGCGCCCCGGCCGCACGCTCAAGTCGAAGTCGATGATCAGAGGCGGTTCCTGGCTGTTGTACCCGAAGGTGACGTCGCGCAGCGTGACCTCGCCCTGCAGCCGCGCCGGCCAGTTCTGGTTGTCTTCGTCGCGGAGGAAGCGGGTGTCGGGCGTATAGGCGAGCACGTCGCGCACGCTGGCGAGGCCGCCTTTGATCTCCTGGAGCGCGGTGCCCATGTTGAGGATCTGGCCGATCGGGTCGGCGAAGGCGGCGGCGAGCGCGAGGAAGGCGACCAGGTCGCCGACCGAGATCTTGCCGGCCATCACCTGCATGCCGCCGACCCCGAGCAGGGCGGCGATGCCGAGGCCGGTCAAGAGCGGCGGCACCACGCCGAGTGCTGCACCGGCGCGGTCGAGGTCGCGGCTGGTCGCCATGGTCTTGGCGTGGAAACCGGCCCAGCGGCCGAAGGAATCCTGCTCCAGCCCGCCGGCCTTGATGGTCTCGATCGAGCGGACGATGCCGACGGTGGCGCCCATCAGCGCGCTGCGGTCCTTCATCAGCCGCTGCGCCGCCGTGGCGCGATACTGCGCGACCAGGCGCAAGGCGAGAATGTTGACAAGGGTGATCGGCAGCACGATGAGCGCCAGGGTCAGGTTGATCGCCAGCATCACCATCAGGAACAAGACCGAGGTGGCGAGGCTCAAGACCGTGGTGGCGAGGCCGCTGGAGAGCAGCCGCGCGACGTCGTCATTGGCGGTGAAGCGGTTGGCGAGGTCGCCGGCATGGCGCTGGGTGAAGAACACCACCGGCAGCCGCAGGAGATGCCAGACGAAGCGGCTCGCCATCGCCAGCGCCAGCTTGCTCTCGAGCTTCAGCAGATAATGGCTCTGCAGCCAGAGCATCGCGGCGCGGAGCAAGGCGGTGGCGGCCATGCCGAGCAGGAGCGGTCCCAGCCAGTCGTTCAGGCCGCCGATCAGGATGTCGTCGACGAAGACCTTGGCGAAGACCGGAGTCACCACGCCCGGCACGATCAGCAGCAGGCTCATCAGTAGCACGAGCGTCACGCAGGTGCCGGAGCCTTGCAGCCGTTCCCAGAGCGCGCCGATCAGGGCCGGCGGCGCGCCGCCGCGGGTGAACCCCTCGCCCGGCTCCATCGCCAGGACGACGCCGGTGAAGGATTCCGAGAACTCCTCCAGGCCCACCTTGCGATGGCCGTAGGCGGGATCGTTGATATGCGCGTCCTTGCCCGAGAAGCCTTCGAAGACGACGAAGTGGTTGAAGTTCCAGTGGATGACGGAGGGGACGGGGAGCCCGGTCAGTTCTTCCGGCTCCTTGCGGAACCCCTTAGCGGAGAGGCCGTAATGCCGCGCGGCCTTGAGGATGTTGCTGGCCTTGGTGCCGTCGCGGGAGACGCCGGCCCGCAGCCGCAATTCCTCGAGCGGGACCCAGCGTTTGTGATGCGCCAGCACCATCGCCAGGCTGGCGGCGCCGCATTCGACCGCCTCCATCTGCAGAACCGTCGGCGTGCGGACCCGTTTGCCCATCGCGCGCGCTCTCTAAGAGGAGAGGCCGGCCTGCCCTTTCAGCAAGGGCAGCAGCAGGCTGATCGGGGCGCGGCGGTCGGTGGTGACGGTGGCGCGCACCGTGGTGCCGCTGCTGAGCTTGACCGTCGGTCCCGGACCGCCGGACCAGCGATAACCGGAAGCGCTGTCGGCGCTGGGTGCCAGCTCGACCCGCACCGCGTAGGGCGGGCCCTGCTCCATGAATCGCGTGACCAGCTGCGGGTTCTGCAGCACCGAGGCCATGCCCTCGGCGGTCATCGGGAAATCGGAAACGGCAACGACCTTGCCGATGAGCGTCCCATATTCCTCCTTCTTCACCGTCGCGGGCTCGATCCGCACCTCCATGCCGGGAGCGACCTTCTTGCCGAACTCCGGCGGGACATAGAGCAAGAGTTCGAGCCCGCTGCCGGCGGTCTCGATGCTCAAGATCGGTTTGCCGGGCGCGACCACGGTGCCGGGTGTCGCCTTGATCTCGGTGATGACGCCGTCCATCGGCGAAAGGATCTCGGTCGATTGGTCGAGCTGGATCTGGAGCTCGGCCAACTTGCGCCTGGCATCGTTGACCGCCTGCTCGGCGCCCAGCACGGCGAGATCGCGGCGGCCGACCAGGTCGGATTCCTCGGCGTCGAGGCGCAAGAGATCGCTGCGCGCACCGCGCGCCTCCTGGTCCGCCATGTCCATCGAGCGCCGGGTCTCTTCCTGGAATCGCTGGGTGAGAAATCCTTGCTGCACGATCTTGTCCTGCTTGGCGAGCAGGCCCTGGTAGAAGTCGCGGCGTTTCTCGGCGGCGGCGATGACGCGCTTCAGGTTGTCGCGCTGTGCCATCGCATTCTTGTGTTTGAGCTGGATCTGGTCGGCGAAATTCTTGGCCAGGCTGGCGAGGTCGGCCTGCTTCTCCTTCACCACCTCCTCGGCATGGCGGAGATTCTGCCGCAGTTCGGTGTCGTCGAGCGAGGCCAGGCGGTCGCCTTTCTTCACCACCGTGCCGATGTTGGCGACGTCGATCAGCGTGCCGGGTGTCGGCGCCATCGCGTCGAAGACATGGCCGCCGCGGCTGACCAGGATACCGGCGCCGTTCACCGAGGTCGGCAGCACGCCGAAGATGCTCCAGCCGATCGCCGCCGCGACCAAGGCCGCAATCGCCACCACCGCGGTCCAGCCGATCGGCGAGGTCAGGGGCCCCAGCTGGTCGAGCTGCTCCGGCGAGGACAGGCGCTCCAGCGCCACCTTCCGAAAGATCCTTTCGCTCGAGGCCGTCATACCCCCTCCCGAACTCGCCTCCGGGATGCCGTTTCGGCCATCCCGGGATCCCTGCTTCAGGTCGGTCGTCCGCGCCGCGGATCGCGTTCAAGTGGTTCGGAGGGCTCGGAAATTTGCGCGAAGTCCAAACCCGAACCATCCGCAAACGAGCGACCTTGCAAGAGTAACCCCTTCGGATGGTCCCGCCAATGTGAAACTTTCCACATCTTCTTGCCAGAATCCTGGCATCCAGGCAGTATGAACGGGACTGGGGATGGTTGCGACGGATCAGAAGGTACCGGCTCTCTGCCGGTGCCTATTGGTCCCTCACAACAGCCACAGGAGATTGCCATGTCGGATTCCAAGAAGTCCCAGCCGGCGTCCCCGGACAGCCTGGCGAAGACCTCGAAGGACGGCTCGATCGAGCTTTCCGAGAAGCAACTGGCCGATGCGGCCGGCGGCGCAATCTACATGAACCAAGGCGCCCAGAAGTGGAACACAGCCGTGAAGATCGATACCGATCCCGCGCTGCTGTTGCCCGCGGTGAAGCCTGGCCAGTGAGATCACCGGCGGGGGGAGCTGGTACCCCTCCCGCCATTTCATGACCACGCCCATTCCTATCCAAGCAGTTTCCATAACCAGCGAGGAGGATCTGATGCCGACCAACAAGCAGAAGCCGTCGAGCAGCGCGAAACCAGCGCCGAGCAAGAAGCCCGCGCATGAGCTCAGCGACGACGATCTCCGCTCGATCTCCGGCGGCATGATCTCCTCGCCGGCGGGCAGCGCCAAGGATCCGGTCTGCGTCAGCTCCACCGGCGGCTGAGCAGCCTCCACGTCACCTTAGACGCGCATCGCGGGCGCCGCGGCCCTTACACGGCTGCCGGCGCCCTGGTGCGCTTCGTCTGCACGCAGCCCGCGGGCGCAGCGCTCGCCGGCGATCACTTGCTATCGCTCCTCCTGGTCGCGCCGGAAATCAGCGCGCAGTTTCCCGTTCCGACCGCGCTCCGGGATTCCTTCCGCTTCTCGCGCGAAGGCAATCCCAGCGCCTGGAGCCAACGCACGGCCCACGGGGTCGCCGATTTCCTGCAAGCCTTCCTGGATCGGGCCGCAACGCGGCTCTCCGTGGCGTTCACGCATGCGGATGCGGCCGACCCGACCGACTGCGAAATCATCGACATTCTGCGACAACGCTGCGATCCCGACCGGCTGAAGATCATCTGCGAACAGGGTGATGAGAGCGGCGATCTCGTCGTCGGCGCACGCGGTTTCCTTCTCGCTGGCAGCGCGCTCTGGCGCGGCAGCGATTTCGAGGATGTCGTCGATGGCGCAACGCTTCTGCTGCGCGCCTCCGACCTCGCCATGCGCATGGCCAATTACGATGCGGCGCTGGAATGGGCGGCGCTCGGGCGGACCCGGCTCGACGCCGCACGGGTCGAAGATTGGGGCAAGCTCACCCGCAACATGCTGTTCGCGCGGTTGCTGCTCGACCGCATCCCGGAAGCCGAGGCGATCTGCGCCGAAGTGCAGGCGCGGGCGCCGGAGCCGGCAATCCTCGCCCATGTCACCTATGCGATGGCGATCCTGAATGCGCGGCTCTACGACCGCGCGCGCCACGACTACGACGCGGCCAAGGCCTGGATCGAGCGGTCGCTGGAATATACGGAACGCCTGCCGGCGTCGGAGACCCGCAGCGTCAACCGCGCCTTCCTGATGAACACCATGGCCCTGGTCGAGATGCGCAAGGGACGGCAGGACGCCGCCCGCGATCTGCTGGATGCCGGGCTGGCGCTGATGGAACGTGAGGCGCCGCAGCGCTTTGCGTTCGAATGCAGCATCCTGCTGCACAACCGGGCGAAGCTGCATCGCGCCATGAAGCAGCCGGAGCGCGCGATCGAGGACCTCACCCGGCTGCTCCGCTTCGAGCCGAGCAGCGGCGAGGCCTATTTCGATCGCGGCTTGTTGCAGCAACGCGCCGGCCGGCATGCGGCGGCGCTGGCGGACTACTCCGCCGCTTTGCGCTGGAGCCCGCCCTATTGGGAGCCGCATTTCAACCGCGCACAGGTTCACCTCGCGCTCGGCGATCGCGACGCCGCCTTGCGCGACTACGAACGGGTGCTGGTGTTGAATCCGGCGCATGTCGAGAGCCGGGCGCATGCCTTCTGCCTGCGCGGGCTCATCGCCATGGAGTCGGGTGATCTCGCCGAGGCCGAGCGGAACTTCTCGCTTTCGATCGCGGCGGATCCACGGCTCGCGGATGCCTGGGCCAACCGCGCCACCATCCGCTTCCGCCAGCGCGATGCCGAAGCGGCACTGCAGGATCTCGATCACGCCCTTGTGCTGCGCGAGGATGCGGAGACTCTCTATAATCGCGGGCGCGTCCTCGAATCCCTGGAGCGCCGGCGCGAAGCCATCATCGACTATCGGCGCGCGCTGGCCCTGGGTGTCTCCGGCGCGGAGGCGATCCAGCGCCGCCTGGATCACTGCCTCGCGCTCGAACCAGACGCGCATGGACAGCCCGCCACGCCTGCGGTTTAGTACCCCCGCGATCATGGCGAGGGAGAAGGCGGGTGAGCGTAAGGGTTGGGATCATCGGTGTCGGCGTGATGGGATCGGACCATGCGCGGATTCTCGCGACGCAGGTACCCGGCGCTACGATCGGGGCGATCTACGATGCCGATCCGGCGCGCGCCAGATCCATTGCCGATGAAACCGGCGCCGCCAAGGTCTTCGCCGACGCCGTCGCCTTGATCCAGGATGCCGCGGTCGATGCGGTCCTGGTCGCTTCGCCGGACCAGACCCACAAGGATCTGACCCTCGCCGCCATTGCCGCCGGCAAGCCGGTGCTCTGCGAGAAGCCGCTGGCGCCGACGCCGGGCGAATGTCTCGAGGTGCTCGCGGCCGAGGCGAAGAGCGGACGCCGGCTGGTGCAGATCGGTTATATGCGCCGCTTCGACCCGTCCTATGCCGAGATGAAGGCGGGGCTGAGGTCCGGCCGTCTTGGCTCAGCGCTGATGTTCCATTGCATCCATCGCAATGTCGCGGCGCCGAGCTGGTTCGATTCCAAGATGGCGGTCAGCAACTCGGCGGTGCACGAGTTCGACATCGCGCGCTGGATGCTTGACGCGGAGCTGACCGGCATCTCGGTTTTTCGCCCGAAACCGGCGAAGGGCAGCTCTCCCGGCGCCCCGGTCTACCTGGTTCTGGAATCCGCAACCGGGCAGCTGGTGACCATCGAGGTCTTCAACGACGCGGCCTATGGCTACGACGTGCGCGGCGAGCTGGTTTGCGAGAAGGGAACCATCGCGCTGCGTGCGCCGCTGCGCACCGAGACCAATGCCGAATTAATTCAGGGCACCGCCTATCCGGTCGATTGGCGCCCGCGTTTCGCCGATGCCTATCGGCTGCAGGCGCAGGCCTGGATTAATTCGATCGGGCATGGCGGCAGCGCGGGCGCCAGCGCCTGGGACGGTTACGCGGCCAGTGCGGTGGCCGAAGCCGGATTGCTGTCGCTGGCCGAGGGCCGGCGCGTCGCGATCGAACTGGCCGACCAGCCTGCACTCTATCGCTGATGGACATTTGATCGGCTTGGCGCATCGCCCGGGCCGTAAACGCTTCCCTTTGCCGAAGATTAAGTCATACTATAAGGCCTGCACCGGTCGGCCAGTCCTTGCGGGCATGGCCCGAGTGCAATAAAAAGTTGCTACCCCGCGAAGCAGCCGTCAGAGCCGCGAGCGGATAGGGAGGATCGGCGTGGCGTTGCTCGACATTCGCAACATCTCGATGCATTTCGGCGCCATCCACGCGCTGACGGACCTGAGCTTTTCTGTCGGCGAGGGCGAGGTCGTCGGGCTGATGGGCGACAACGGCGCCGGCAAGTCGACGATGGTCAAGATCATCGCCGGCAACTTCCGCCCGACCCATGGCGAGATCGCGGTCGAGGACGAGGTCTGCCACTTCCACAGGCCGGTCGATGCGCGGGCCAGGGGCATCGAGGTCGTCTATCAGGATCTCGCTTTGGCCGACAACCTGACCGCGGCGCAGAACGTGTTTCTCGGACGCGAGGTGAAGAAGGGTATCTGGCCCTTTCGCGTGCTCGACAAGAAGGCGATGATCGACCGCTCCGGCGAGCTCTTTCAGGAACTGAAATCGGAGACGCGGCCGCACGATCTGGTGAAGAAGATGTCCGGCGGCCAACGCCAGGCGGTCGCCATCGCCCGCACCAGGCTTTCCCAGGCGAAGATCGTGCTGATGGACGAACCGACCGCGGCGATCTCGGTGCGACAGGTGGCCGAGGTGCTCGGCCTCATTCGCCGGATGAAGGCGCAGGGCGTCTCGGTCATCCTGATCAGCCACCGCATGCCCGACGTGTTCGCGGTCTGCGATCGCATCATCGTGCTCCGGCGCGGCTCCAAGGTCGCCGACAAGGACACGCACCACACCTCGCCGGAGGAAATCACCGGATTGATCACGGGAGCCATTCGTGCCGCCTGACAATGTTACGCCAAGGGGGGAAGCCGCCGCGATCGAATCCGACCACGCGTCGATCTCCGACGTCGTCGGCAACAAGGAGCAGACGCTCGCCAAGAAACTGTTCGGCAGCCAGCCCTTCTGGGTGACGGTGGCGCTGTTCATCCTGATCATGGTGATGGTCGCCGCCGAGCCAACCTTCGGCACCTCGAACAACGTCGGCAACATCGCGCGGAACTTCGCGCCGTTCGGCATCATGGCGATCGGCATGACAATGGTGATCATCACCGGCGGCATCGACCTCTCGGTCGGCTCGGTGATGGGCCTGGTCGCGATCGTCGCCGGCCTGTTCCTGACCTGGGATTATGCCTGGTACGTCGCCTTCGCCATGGGGATGTTGACCGGACTGATCTGCGGCGCGGTCAATGGATTCTTCGTAGCCTATGTCGGCATGCCCTCTTTCGTGGTGACTTTGGGCATGCTGTCGCTGGCGCGGTCCCTGGCCGTCGTCTTCTCGCAGAATCAGATGCTCTACAAGTTTGGACACCATGCGCCGATCGTGAAGGCGATCGGCCAGGCGAAGTGGCCGCTGCGCGAGCCGGCCGGCTGGGCGCCGGCCTGGGTGCCGGAAATCTCCTCGCATTTCTGGATCATGGTGCTGATCGCGCTGTTCGTCGGCTTCGTGTTCAACTTCACCGCCTGGGGCCGTCATCTCTTCGCGATCGGCGGCAACGAGCCGGCCGCGCGGATGACCGGTGTCCCGGTCAACTGGATCAAGTTCCAGACCTATGTCTTCTCGGCCTTCACCGCTGCGGTCGCGTCATTGCTGCTGCTCGGCTACAACGGCTCGGCCATCAACGCCATGGGCACCGGCTACGAACTCCGCGTGATCGCGGCGACGGTGATCGGCGGCGCCAACCTAATGGGCGGGGCGGGCACGGCCTATGGCGCCATCGTCGGCTCGGCGCTGCTGGAGGTGATCCGCAATGCGCTGCTGATGGCCGGCATCGATTCCAATTGGCAGGGTGCCTTCGTCGGCGCCTTCATCGTTCTCGCGGTGCTTCTCGGAATGCTGACCACCGACCGGTCATTCGTGTCGACCGTGTTCGGCAACTGGTTCCACAAGAAGCACCGTTAGGACCGGTTCACTGCGGCAAACAGTGAAAACATGAATCTGGGAGGAGACCTCATGAAGAAGCTGCTTTTGACGACGGCCGTTGCCTTTGGGGCGATGATGATGGCCGCGAGCGGCGCCCAGGCGAAGTTCGTCTTCGCGCTGGTGCCGAAGAACATGAACAACCCGTTCTTCGATCAGGCCCGCGACGGCTGCAAGAAGGCCGAGGCGGAATCCAACGGCGCGTTCGAGTGCATGTATATCGGCCCCGGCGAGCATGGCGGCGGCGACGAGCAGGTGACCATCGTCCAGGATCTGGTCGCCAAGAAGGTCGACGGCATCGCCGTGTCGCCCTCCAACGCGGCCGCCATGGCGGTGGCGCTGCAGGCTGCCAAGGACGCCGGCATTCCGGTGCTGACCTGGGACTCCGACCTGCTGCCGGAGAACAAGGATCTGCGCGTCGCCTATGTCGGTACGCACAACTACGAGATCGGCGTGAACCTGGCGAAGCTCGCCCAGGCCGCCAAGCCCAAGGGTGGCACGATCTGCATCCAGTCGGGTGGTGCGGCCGCGGCCAACCACAACGAGCGCATGCAGGGCATCCGCGACACGCTCGCCGGAAAGAAGTCGGCGGCCTCGCCCGGCGATCGTCTGACCGGCCAGAACGGCTGGACCGAGATCGACGGCTGCCCGCTCTACACCGACGACGACTTCCCGCGTTCGGTGCAGCAGTTCCAGGACATCATGGCGAAGAATCCGAAGCTGGATGCGTTCATCCCGACCGGCGGCTTCCCGCAGTTCATTCCTGATGCGAACCGCGCGGCGGTCGAGCCCTACAAGGGCCAGATCGCCGACAAGTCGCTGGCCCTGGTGGTCGCCGACACCCTGCCGGTCCAGATCGATCAGATGAAGGAAGGCCTGTCCCTCGGTCAGGTCGGCCAGCGTCCCTTCGAGATGGGCTACAAGACCATGCTGTTCCTGAACGACATGAAGAACGGCAAGGCGGCGCCGGCCGATCCCACCTATACCGGCCTCGACGTCTGCACGCCGGAGACCGTCGATACCTGCATCGGCAAGTAAGCCGGCGCAATCTCTCATCCTCAGCGGCGGGCACCGAAAGGCGCCCGCCGTTTCTTTTTCAATTGTCAGGACCGGGTCGTTGGCGCACCGTGATTGCACGGCGAAGCGGTGATGGATCGATGGACGATCTGGCATTCGGCACAAGGGACAAGCGCGGCGACTGGAAGCCGGCCGCTCGACTGGAGCTGCCGCCCTATTGGCATTGGCCGCTCAGTCCCGTTGCCATCCTGAAATGGCTGCCGGGATACCTCTTCCCCTGGAACGCCTTCCACATGGCGACGGCGCTGGCCTACTGGTATTGGGTCGTGCCCGAGGTCGAGGCGATGAAGACTCTGAGCTGGGACTGGGCGCTCCGGCTCTATCTCGTGAATGCCGCGGCGATCTTCGTCATGTACGGCGCGATCGAGTTCTTCTTCTATGTCCGCCGGAAGCAGGGGACGCAGTTCAAGTATAACGGCCGCTTTCCGGCCGAGCAGCCGTCCGACGTGTTCTGGTTCAAGAGCCAGAATCTCGACAATGCCCTGCGCTGCTTCCTGTTCAGCATCCCGCTCTGGACCCTCGTCGAGGTGCTGTTCCTCTGGTGCTTCGCGACCGGGGCGGTGCCCTGGCTGCGCTGGGTGGACCACCCGGTCTATCTCGCCGCACTCGCCTTCTTCGCGCCGATGCTGCACGAGGTGCACTTCTTCGTGATCCACCGGCTGATCCACACGCCGCCGCTCTACAAGTGGGTGCATTCGGTGCACCACAACTCGATCAACCCCTCGCCCTGGTCGTCGCTGTCGATGCATCCGGTGGAGGGCTTCATCTATCACGCGGTCGCTCTCTGGCACCTGGTCATCCCGTCCAACCCGGTCCTGGCGCTGTTCCAGCTGCATCTCGCCGGCTTCGGCGCGATCAACGGGCATATCGGCTTCGACCATCTCGCGCTCGGCGGCAGGTGGAAGCTCAGAAGCCACGCCTATGCCCACTACCTGCACCACAAGTTCTTCGAAGTGAACTACGGCGGCGACGGGCTGATCCCGCTCGACAGGTGGCTCGGCACCTGGCACGACGGCAGCAAGGAAGGCGAGGCGCTGATGAACGCGCGCTTCAAGAAGAAGCGCGAGCGGTTGAACGCGAAACGGCAGGAAGCTTGAGGCGGGGCCAGAATGGCGGAATGGATCGACGCTTGCGGGATCGAGGACATCGAGCTGGAAGAGGTGATCCGCTTCGATCACGGCGCCAAGACCTTCGCCATCTTCCGCAGCCCCGAGAACGAATATTTCTGCACCGACGGGCTTTGCACCCATGAGAAGGTCCATCTCTGCGACGGCCTGGTGATGGACAACATCATCGAATGTCCGAAGCATAACGGACAGTTCGACTACAAGACCGGCGAGGCCCTGCGGGTGCCGGCCTGCGTCGATCTCTGGACCTATCGCACCAAGGTCGAGAACGGCCGGGTCCTGATCGAGCTGCTCTGAGTCCCCGGTAGAAAGGCCGATTGTGCGACTGCAAAAAATCTCATCGAGAACAATCGCTTATTGCGATCCTATATTAGATCCTATAGGATATTTCTTATAGGGAAGTGCATTTCCCTGTTGTCTGTCAGTTATCGATAGATGACAGTGCTTGCAGCAAGAGCCGCCGATAAAGGTGGCCGCGCGACATGGGAGGCGGATTGGCGATCCAGCGGCATAAGGGCCTGGCTGACGACGTCTATGGGGCGATCTTCAACAAGCTGATCTCGCTCGAGATCACCCCAGGCGCGCGCATCACCGTGGACGGGCTGGTCCGGGAGCTTGAAGTCTCCCAGACGCCCATTCGCGAGGCGCTCGGCCGTCTGGAAGGCGAAGGCCTGGTGGTGAAAACCCATCTGGTCGGCTACAGCGCGACGCCGCAGATCACCCGCCGGCATTTCGACGAGCTCTACGAATTGCGACTGCTGCTGGAGCCCGACGCCGCGCGCCGTGCCGCCAGCCGTATCGACGAAGAGAACATGCGCAAGCTGACCGACACGGCCGAGCAGATGCGGCGCCTCGACGGCGGCCGCGAGCGGCGGAAGTATTCCGCTTTCGCGCGGCTGGACGCGGATCTGCACGACCAGATCCTCGGCATCGCCGGCAACGAGCTGGTGCGCGATACCTTGGCGCATCTGCACACGCATTTTCACATCTTCCGGCTGATGTTCCACGCGCGCGTCACCGAAGAGGCACTGACCGAGCATGAATCCCTGCTGGTGGCACTCTCCTCCGGCGATCCGGACGGGGCGGAGCGCGCGATGCGCGAGCATATCGACCGCTCGCGCCGGCGCCTGCTGATGGCGTTTGCCTGATGGTTTTTTATCTGATGGATCCTGAGGTGAAGCTTTGCTCATCTTTGAGGCAAGTGGTTCGATTTTCGTGGCGTTCCGGTCACATTGGTATCGTGCATGCAAATCCGGGCTTGCATCAAATGAGTGATTTACACAAAAATCTCCACGATACTCACAAGACGAGAAGGCCCGCTCCAATGAGGGTAGGGCCCAATGAAGAAGTATCGCCGTCGCGTGCCTGGGAGGCTCTTGCGATGGCCGCCGTGCAGACACCGCCGGCGCAGTGACGGGGGAGGCGATGGGACAGGTCGAGAATTTCGCGCCGGGTAATGTAGCGCTCAGTCTGGCCAAGGTGAGCAAGGCCTATGGCCGCGTGCG
Organism: Dongia sp.; assembly: GCF_041905885.1. Lineage (NCBI taxonomy): Bacteria > Pseudomonadati > Pseudomonadota > Alphaproteobacteria > Rhodospirillales > Dongiaceae > Dongia > Dongia sp. Next base: position 134,092 of record NZ_JAYRKD010000001.1, read on the forward strand.
CGCGCTCGAGAATCTCTCGTTCAACGTCGCGGAAGGCCGGTTCTTCGTGTTGTTCGGCCCGAGCTCGGTCGGCAAGACCACGACGCTTCGGACCATCGCCGGGCTGGTGACGCCGGACCGCGGCCGGGTGGAGATCTTCGGCAAGGACTGGACCAACGAGCCGATCGCCGGGCGCGGCGTCTCCATGGTGTTCCAATCCTTCGCGCTCTATCCGCATCTGACCGTCTACCAGAACTTCGCCTATCCCCTGGTCGAGGAGAAGGTGGCGAAGACCGAGATCGACCGCCGGGTCAAGGAGACCGCGGCGATGCTGCGGCTCGACAAGAAGATCGACCGCAAGCCGAACACGCTCTCCGGCGGCGAGCAGCAGCGCGTGGCCCTGGGCCGCTCGCTGATCCGGCATCCGAAGATCCTGCTCTTGGACGAGCCGCTGACCAATCTCGATGCCAAGCTCCGGCACGACATGCGCGCCGAGTTGAAGCGGCTGCACCGCCAGTTCGGCCTGACCATCGTCTACGCGACCCCCGACGAGCTCGAGGCCCTGTCGATGGGCGAGGAGATCGCGGTGATGCGGGACGGCGGCATCGTGCAGATCGGCACGCCGGATGAGCTCTACGAGCAGCCGCGCGATCTCTACGTCGCAGGCAAGATCGGCTCGCCGCACATGAACATGATCCAGGGCAAGCTGGCGAGCGACGGCTCGGCGCTGGAATCGGCGATCGGGCCGCTGCCCTTCGCGCGGCGCCTGCAGGGTGCTTCCGGCGGCGAGGCGGCGATCGTCGGCATCCGGCCGAACGACGTGCGCTTCGCCGGCGGCGGCGAGCGGGGCCTCGATGCCAGCATCGCCATGCTGGAGCCCCTGGGTGACGTCACCGTGGTCTCGGTGGAAGCGGGCGGCGAGACCTTGCGCATGGTGCTGCCGGAATCGGCGGCGTCGGGCCTCGAGCCCGGCCAGCCCGCATCGGTCGTTCTCGATCCAGCCAAGTTTCACATCTTCCGGGCTTCGAGCGGGCAGGTGATTGCCTGAGGGGATCACCTGACTGCAAGAAGCCAAGAAGGAAAATCGGCAACAAATAACGTGGGAGGAAAGCCGAAGATGAGTACCAGGACGAAAATCAAGGGCGCATTGATGGCGGCGGGCGTTGCCGCGTCATTGGGGGTGGCCGATGTTTCGACCGCCCGCGCCGAGGAAGTGACGCTGACGATGGCCGTTCCCGATTGGCCGCCGACGCGCATCATGAAGAAGTTCTTCGACGAGCAGTACAAGCCGAAGTCCGGCAACACCGTGAAGCTCGACGTCGACTTCATCCCCTGGCCCGACTTCTACACCCGGGTCAACGCCTCGCTGACCTCGGGCGAGAAGAAGTACAACTTCATCGTCTCGGATTCGCAGTGGCTGGGCGCCTTCGTCGAGGGCGGCTACTACCGCAAGATCAACGATCTTCTCGATGCCGATCCGGACTTCAAGAAGATCTTCTTCACGATCCACCCGAACCCGCTCAATGCCTACGCGACCTATCCCTACAAGTCGGAGAACTACTACGGCTTCCCGCAGTTCCCGGACGTGCTGGTGAACTACGGGCGCAAGGACATTCTCTGCGACGAGACCGAGCAGAAGAACTTCCAGGCCAAGTACAGCAAGAAGCTGCCCTGCACCGGCGAAGAAATCGACGCCATGACCTGGGACGACTTCAAGAACGTCGGCGAGTTCTTCCGCCGCAAGAAGGGCGAGATGCTGGCCGGCAAGCCGGCGGACGACGACTTCTACGGCATCGCCTTCCAGGCCGGCAAGGGCTACGACTTCTCCTCGATGCAGATCAACGGCCTGATCTGGCAGATGGGCGGGAACATCTGGGACGAGACCAAGGCGCCGTCGGGTCAGGCGGAAGGCGTGGTCAACTCGCCGGAAGCCGTGAAGGCGCTGGAAAAGTACCTCCAGCTGATCGAGTACATGCCGCCGGTGGCCAAGACCGGCACCATGGACATCTTCAAGTCGGACGAACTGTTCCGCGAAGGCAAGGTGGCCATGAACATCGACTGGATCGGCTTGGGTGAAGCCTCGCTCGATCCGAAGACCTCCAAGGTCGCCGACAAGCTGGTCTTCGGCCAGATGCCGGGCACCATGGTCGACGGCAAGAACGTCAAGTGGTCCAACATCGGCGGCCAGCCGTTCGTGCTGACCACCTGGACCACCGACATCCAGATCAAGGAAGCCGTCGAGTTCGTGAAGTGGTGGCTGTCTTCCGACATCCAGCACCAGTTCGCGGCCGGCGGCGGCCAGTCTGCCGTGAAGGCGGTGTACGAGGATCCCAAGTACGTGACCTATCGTCCTTGGAACCGGGCCTGGGCCCCGCAGCTGGATTGGCAGAAGGACGTGTGGCACGTGCCGCAGTTCTTCGAGCTCCTGACCCAGCAGCAGGACCAGTTCGACCTCGCCATCACCGGCAAGCAGGACGCCAAGACGACCTTGGACAACATCGCCAAGTTCCAACAGGACCTGCTCACCCAGGCGGGCCTGATCCAGTAACGACGTGACCAAGGCTTCCGCCCGGCTTTCGCCGGGCGGAAGTCCCGACTCCCGGCCCGGGGAGATCCGGCATCGACCGGATCTCCCCAGGTCGCCCTGCAACCACCGACTTTATTGACGTGTCGCTGAATGCTTATGGACGCTGTGCCTGCAACAAGACCGGACCGCGCTCGCCCCGCCTTGCTGGCGGTTGCCGCCGATAACTGGCGCCTCGCGATCCTGGTCGGCCTGGTCGTCTCGGTCGTCGCCGCGATCGCCTTGCCCGCATCGATCTCCTTCTGGGTCGTCGGCGCGATGGCGGCAATGGTGGCCGCGGCCTTCGTGGTGAATGCCTATCGCCGGCGCTATTACGGCGGCCTGCTGGTGGCGCCCGCGATCGCGGTGCTGTTCGTGATGAACATCTTCCCGCTGCTCTGGTCGCTGGGGCTCTCGTTCTTCGCCTACAATTCGAACCAGCAGTCGATCCGCTTCGTCGGCCTGGCCAACTACATCCGGGTCCTGACCAACGACATCGCGGCGCCTGACAACTGGCACGCATTGTTCAATACCGCGCTCTTCGTCGTCCTGACGGTTTCGGCGCAGATGCTCACTGGTTTCCTCCTGGCGATGCTGTTCGCCAAGCAGTTTCCGCTGCGGAAATACCTGCTGATCCTGGTGCTGACGCCGATGATGCTCTCGGTCGTCGCCTCCGGCGTGTTCTTCACCTATTACTACGACCCGACCTTCGGCATCCTGAGCTACGTCATCAACAGCATGTCCGACGGCCAGTTCATCCTGATGGACAGCAAGGCCGGCGCGGTCGGCGGCATCGTCTTTGCCGATGCCTGGATGTGGTCGCCCTTCGTCATGCTGCTGGTGCTCGCCGGCCTCGTCTCCGTGCCGAAATATCTCTACGAGGCGGCGGCGATCGACCGGGTCTCGGCCTGGCGGCGGTTCTGGAGCATCACCTTCCCCTATATCCGCAGCCTGCTGATGCTGGCGCTGCTGTTCCGCACCATCGAGGCCTTCAAGCTCGCCGACCTGGTGATCCTGCTGACCAAGGGCGGCAACGACACCATGACCATTTCCTATCACCTGATCCGCATCGCCAACGAGCAGAACAAGACATCCGAGGGTGCTGCGATCTCCTACATCATGCTGTTCATGGTCATCGTGCTGACCAACCTCTACCTCTACCTCGCCAACCGCCGGAACCGGGAGGGCTGATACTCATGGCAAGCGGCATCTCTCTCCTGGAACGGCTGGGCCTGAAGGGCGGCAACGGCGGCGTCTCCGATGCCGGCTGGGGCCGCACGGCGGTCGTGGCCGTCGTGAGCTTCATCTACTTCCTGCCGGTGCTGTTCATCATCTTCACCGCGATCAAGCCGCAGGACGTGGCGCTCTCGGTGCCGCCGACGCTCTCGCCGACCTCGCTGTTCGGCCTCATTCCCGAGCAGTTCGTCTTCACGCCGACGCTCGAGAACTTCGGCTCGGTGTTCGAGCGCGTCATGACCGTGGGCGGCGCGCCGGAAGCGACCGGCTTCGACCGCTTCTTCTTCAATTCGATCGTGATCGCCTCGGTCTCGGTGCTGCTGGCGCTGATCCTCGGAACGCTGGCGTCGTATGGCTTCTCGCGCTATCCGCTCAAGGGCAACGACACCTACCTCTTCATCATCCTGACGACGCGCATGCTGCCGGCGATCGTGGTGATCATCCCGATCATCCTGATGTTCCGCGCGGCCGGCCTCGCCGGTTCCTATACCGGCATCATCCTGCTCTACACGGCGTTCAACCTCGCCTTCACGATCTGGATGATGAAGAGCTTCTTCGACGAGCTCTCGACCGACGTCGAGGACGCGGCCAGGATCGACGGCTCGTCCGAGATCAAGGTGTTCTTCAAGATCTGCCTGCCGCAGGTGATCGCCGGCCTCGCCGCGACCTTCGTCTTCGGCCTGATCCTCACCTGGAACGAGTTCCTGTTCGCGCTGCTGCTGACCGGTCCCGACACCCGCACCGTGCCGGTCGCGATGAACCAGGCGGTGTCCTCGGGCGGCCGCGGCACCGACTGGACCCTGCTGGCGGCGATCGAAACCCTGTTCCTGATCCCGGTCTTCCTGGTCACGTTCTTCCTGCAGGAGCACCTGCTGCGCGGCGTCACCTTCGGCACGGTTAAGAAGTAGTCATGTCCACGATCGAAATCCGCAAGCTCACCAAGAAGTTCGGCGACTTCACCGCGGTTCGCGACGCCGACCTCAATGTCGCCGCCGGCGAGGTGGTCTGCCTGCTCGGCCCCTCGGGCTGCGGCAAGACCACGACGCTCCGGATGATCGCCGGCCTCGAACGCGTCACCGCCGGCGAGGTGGTGATCGCCGGCCAGCGCATGAACGATCTGGCGCCCGAGAAGCGCAATATCGCCATGGTGTTCCAGTTCTACGCGCTCTATCCGGCGCTCACCGTCGGCCAGAACATCGCGATGCCGCTGCATTACGAGAAGATCGGCAAGGCGGACATGGAGCGGCGGGTCAACAAGGTCGCCGACATCCTGCACCTGCGCGAAGTGCTGGACCGGCTGCCGGGCCAGATCTCCGAGGGCGAGAAGCAGCGCATCGCGGTGGCGCGCGCCATCGTCCGCGATCCCAACTGCTTCCTGTTCGACGAGCCGCTGTCGCGGCTCGACGTCGAGCTCCGGCATTCGATGCGCGGCCAGATCAAGGGCGTGCTCTCGAATCTTTCGAAGGCGACGGTGATCGTCACCCACGACCAGCTGGAAGCGCTGACCATGGCGGATCGTATCGCCATCATGCGCGACGGGCTGATCGAGCAGGTCGGCAGCCCCCACGACGTCTTCGCCAAGCCGGCCAACGTCTTCGTCGCCAGCTTCATCGGCACGCCGCAGATGAATCTCATTGAAGCGCAGTTCAAGGGCTACAACGCCGGCAAGGCCAAGGTGGTGTTCGACCAGCAGGACGTCGATCTCAGCGTCGATCCGGCGGTCGCCAACCTGGCGCCGGGCAAGGTCACGGTCGGCGTCCGGCCGCGCGCCTTCACCGCGGTCTCCCAGGACACCCAGGACACGATCGAGGCCCTGGCGGAGCTGATCGAGCCGATGGGCGCCGAGACGCTGATCCATGCCCGGACCAAGACCGGCGGCGATATCCGCGTGGTGGTGCCGCGCGAGAAGCGGGTGAAGACCGGCGAGGTGCTGCATCTGGTGCCCGACCGCGCCCAGACCCATGTCTTCGCCGAGGACGGAAGGGCGGTGCGCGCATGAGCAACGAGGTCCAGAACACCCGCGGCATGGGACCAACGACCGCGCTGCGGCTGGAATACGCCATCATCGGCCTGGGCGTGCTCGCCCTGCTGCTGATCTTCCAGCCGTTCAGCATCACGCTGTTCACGATCGGCTGCATGCTGGTGGTGCTGGCGGGCCTGATCAACAACCTGCTGCCGCTGGCCCAGCCGAGTGTCTCGCTCCGCTCGGTGGTGAAGGTCGCCATGGTCGTGGCGATGATCTTCTGCATCGCCTTGCTGGTCTCGATCTTCGCGGCCTCGCTCTACGGCGTGTTCTTCCTGGCCCCGCCGGATCCCAACACCACGGCCGGCAAGGTGCAGCTCGCCGCGAAGCCCTGGTACATGCACAGCTTCACCTGGTCGGTCGCGGTGGTCGCCTGCGTGCTCGCAGGCCTGATCACGGTCATGAACCGGCGGCGCGGTTGAAGTTCGTCGCCTCAAACTCGAAACCTCCTCGATGGGAGCATTTATCATGAGCAATTCCACCCAAGCCGGTCACGTCAATCGCATGCAGCAGTTGATGTCGACCTCGCCGGTCCCCTCGATCTCGACCGAGCTGCTGGTCACCGCCGACGGCGAGCTGAACCGCGAGCTCCAGGCCTTCCTGTTCGACCCGCCGTCGAACCCGAACCTACTGAAGGGCAAAAAGATCGCGATCTGCTGCACCAACGGCGTCGAGGAGGTGGAGATCATCGGCGCCCAGCGCTGGCTCTCCGAGCACGGCGCCACCGTCCACATCGTCAGCCCGCGGATCGGCGAATTCCACCCGACCCTGGGGCTCCGCTTTCCGCCGCAATGCGCCACCCATGTGCTCGCGATCCGGCTGATGGAGAATGCCGGCTGGCTGAAGATCGACAAGTACACCGACGAGGCCAAGGCCGGCGATTACGACGCCGTGCTGCTGCCGGGCGGCTGCTGGAATCCGGATGCGCTCCGCATGGACCCGCATTGCCGCAGCTTCGTCCAGGACATGCACAAGGCGGGCAAGCCCACCACCGCGATCTGCCACGGCCAGTGGGTGATGGTTTCGGCCGAGATCCTCAAAGGCAAGAAGGCGACCGCCGTCTGGAACATCCAGGTCGATCTCAAGAATGCCGGCGCCACCGTGCTCGACGAGCCCTGCGTGGTGGACGGCAACCTGATCACCGCCCGCTTCCCCTATGATCTGCCGCGGCTGGTGCAGGCCATGGTGAAGCAGCTCTTGGCCGGGAAGAACTAGCGCGGCCTGCGGGTGGCGGATTCTCTCTCGCCGCTCCTGAGGTCGGCAAGACCGTACACCATCGTGTGTGCCATGTCAATGACCGGGTTAACCAATTGATCCTGCGAACTTTTCCTATGGCGCGGGACGCAAGATTGTTTGGCGAGGCTTTGTAGAAGGGCAAGGCCATGAACTTTGCGGGGCGGCAGAGGCAGGCAAGCGATGAATCCCGGGAGCATCACCGGGACGCGGTCCTGCCCTGCAAGCCCGACAACCTGCCCGAGATCCTCGACCACCTGGCCGACGTCTATTTCTACGTGAAGGACGTCGACAGCCGCTGGCAGGAATGCAATTCCGCGACGCTCACCCTGTTCAACGCCTCGCGCAAGAGCGAGGTGCTCGGCAAGACCGACTGGGATTTCTACCCGGAGGAGATCGCGCGCGAGATCATCCAGGACGACCGCGCGGTGATCGAATCCGGCAAGCCGATCGTCAACAAGCTCGAGGTCATCGTCAACGAGACCGGGCGCCTGCTCTGGGTGCTGACCACCAAGACGCCGGCCCGCAATCGTGATGGAGAGATCTGCGGGGTGATGGGCCTGACCCGGCCGGTGGGGACGACCGACCTGCTGCCCGAGGGCTATCGCCAGTTCTCCAAGGTGATCGCCCATGTCGAGGAGCGCTACCGCAGCTCGCTCGAAGTCTCGGAGCTGGCCAGGATCGCCTGTCTCTCGGAAAGCCAGTTCCGCAAGCGCTTCGTCAAGCTGTTCAAGATCTCGCCGTCGAAGTTCATCAACCGGATCCGGGTGCAGACCGCGGCCAAGCTGCTGCTCTCCAGCAAGGAGCCGATCTCGGAGATCGCCCTGCAATGCGGCTTCTGCGACCAGAGCTACTTCACGCGGCAGTTCTCGCATTTCTTCGGCCTGACGCCGAAGCGCTATCGCGATCGGCTGGGGAAGCGCGGCACGGCGGCGTGAGCCGGGATTTGGGGGATCGATGCGCAAGGTCTATGTGATCGGGACCTGCGACACCAAGGGAGACGAGCTGCGCTTCGCCTGCGCTTGCATCGCGCGCGCCGGGGCGAAGCCGGTGCTGGTCGATGTCTCGACGGCCAGGCCCGACGCTGAGGCCGATGTCACGGCCGAGACGGTGGCTGCGTATCATCCGCAGGGCAGGGCGGCCGTCCTCGGCCTGACCGACCGCGGCAAGGCGGTCTCGGCCATGGGCGAGGCGCTGAAGCTCTATCTGCTCGCGCGCAAGGACCTCGGCGCCGTGCTCGGCCTCGGCGGCTCCGGCAACACGGCGATCGTCACCGCGGCGATGCGGGCGCTGCCGGTGGGCCTGCCGAAGGTCATGGTCTCGACGCTCGCCTCCGGCAACGTCGCCGGCTTCGTCGGCCCGACCGACATCATGATGATGCATGCGGTGACCGACATCGCCGGCCTGAACGCGATCAGCCGCGCGGTGATCGGCAACGCCGCCCATGCCGTCGCCGGGATGGTCAGGACCAAGGTGCCGAAGGCGTGGAAGGTGAAGCCGACCGTCGGCTACACCATGTTCGGGGTCACCACCGCCTGCGTGAACGAGATTCGCCGCCGGCTGGAGCCCGCCACCGAGAGCTTCGTCTTCCATGCGACCGGCACCGGCGGGCAGAGCTTCGAGAAGCTCGCCGAATCCGGCTTTTTCGACGGCGTGCTCGACATCACCACGACCGAGGTCGCGGACTACCTGGTCGGCGGCGTGCTGCCTTGCACCGCCGACCGCTTCGGCGCCTTCATCCGCCACGCGATCCCTTACGTCGGCTCGGTCGGCGCCTGCGACATGGTCAACTTCGGCCCGCGCGATACCGTCCCCGCCAAGTTCGCATCGCGCAAGTTCCACATCCACAACGCCCATGTCACCCTGATGCGCACGACGCCGGAAGAGAACGCTCGGATCGGCTCCTTCATCGTCGAGCGCGTCAATCGGTTCGCCGGCTCGGTATGTTTCCTGCTGCCGCTGAAGGGTGTTTCGGCGATCGACGCGGAAGGCCAACCATTCCATGATCCGAAAGCCGATGCGGCCTTGTTCGACGCCATCCGCAAGGGTTGGGCGAAGGCCAGGAACCGCAAGCTGATCGAGCTCGACCTCAACATCAACGATCCGGCCTTCGCCGCGGCGGCGGTGAAGGCCTTCAAAGACATCACCTGACGGAGACACTCATGGCGCGCGCCTATGCCTCGACCATTCTGAAAGCCCCGGTGGAAACCGTCTGGAGCCTGGTCCGCGACTTCAACGCGCTGCCCAAATGGGCGCCGGCCATTGCGCGCTCGAAGATCGAGGATGGACTCGATGCCGATGTCGTGGGCTGCGTCCGCTCCTTCTACACCAAGGACGGCGGCCATGTCCGCGAGCGGCTGCTGACGCTCGACGATGCCAACTACACCTTCACCTACAACTTCGAGAAACCGGCCTTTCCGGTGAAGAACTACATCGCGACGCTCCGGCTCTATCCAGTCACCCAGACCGACCAGACCTTCGCCGAATGGGAAGCGAACTTCGACGAAGCGCCGGGCGACGAAGGCAAATACGAGAAGATCGTCTCGCGCGAAGTCTTCGCCTCGAACTGGGCCAACCTCGCGAAGATCATCGCCGCCAAGAAGCCGAAGAAGCCGGAAGGCGCGGTGCGCTGGAAGGGCTATGCGCCGAACAAGGTCTGGACCTCGCGGGTGATGCGGGCGCCGGTGGAGAAGGTCTGGGCTGTCATCCGCGACTTCGCCGGCATGGGCGCATGGCACGAGGACATCACCAAGATGCACATGATCGGCGGCGTCCGCTCCGATAAGGTCTCGGGCGTGCGCGACTTCTACTTCGGCCCGGGCCATCTGCATGAGGAGCTGCTGCATCTCTGCGACCGCACGCGCTCCTTCTCCTACCGCATCACCAAGTCGCCCTTGCCCTGGATCAACTATGTCTCGGGGCCGCGGCTCTGGCCGGTCACCAGCAACAACACCACCTTCGGGGTCTGGACCGGCGACTGGGACGCCAGCCCGCAGGACGACCTGACCCTGATCCCCAACACCGAGCAGAACGTCTATCAGAAGGCCTTCGCCACGGTCGAAAAGAAGCTCCGCAGGAAATAGGAAGATCACATGGCCGACTGGACCAAACGCTTCGGGCTCGACGGCAAGGCGGCACTCGTGACCGGCGCCACCAAGGGCATCGGTCTCGAGACCTGCAAGGTGCTGGCCGATGCCGGCGCCGACATCGCTGCTGTCGGCCGCGATGCGGAAGGCCTGCGTGAGATCAAGGCGGCGGTGGAAGCCAAGGGCCGTCGCTGCGTCGCCATCGCCGCCGACATGGCGACGGTGGACGGCCCCGCCAAGGCCGCGCGCGAAGCGCTGGCGGCTTTCGGCACGGTCGACATCCTGGTCAACAATGCGGCGATCGCCTTGATCGCGCCGCTGCTCGACGCAACTGCGGCGGATTGGGACGCGACCATGGCGGTCAATCTCCGTGCGCCCTTCCTGCTGGCGCAGGCGCTGGTGCCGGCGATGATCAGACGAGGCGGCGGCAAGATCATCAACATCTCTTCGCAAGCCGGCGTGATCGGGCAGGACAGCCATGCCGCCTACGGCGCCTCGAAGGGCGGCCTCAACACCCTGACCAAGGTGATGTGCATCGAATGGGCGAAGCACAATATCCAGGTGAACTCGGTCTGCCCGACCGTGATCCTGACGCCGATGGGCGAGGAGCATTGGGGCCAGCCCGAGCGCGGCGATCCCATGAAGGCCAAGATCCCCGCCGGCCGTTTCGGCAAGCCGGTCGAGGTCGCCGACATGATCCTCTATCTCGCCTCATCGGCGTCGAACCTGGTGAACGGGCAGGATATGCTGATCGACGGCGGCTATACGGCGGCTTGAGCCGGCGGGGAGGTTCGACGTGACGGAAACGACGGCGGAAATCGCCGCGCAACTTGATCGCCTGGGCGCCGAGGTCGTGCATGTCGGGCTGTTCGACTATGCCACGATGTTCCGCGAGCGGCGGATTCGCCGCGACGACCTGCTGGCCGGCGCCGACACCGCCGTTTTCGCCAACGTATTGCCGAAATGGGACAGCGCGGAGGCGATCCTCGCCCCAGGACCCTATGGCAGCGAGACGGTCGCCTACGACCCGGCTTCGCTGCGGCCCTATCCGTTCGAGCCTCGAGCGGCGGCGCTGGTCGCGGACTATACCGGACCCCAGGCCGAGATCATGCCGCGCCGCCTGCTGGCGCGGCAGATCGAGCGGGCGGCGCGCGCCGGCTTCAACGTGCTCGCCGCCTTCGAGTTCGAGTTCATCGTGCTCAACGAGACCGCGGATTCACTCCGCACGAAAGGCTTCTCGGGCCTCACCCCTTTCGCCGCCGACAACCGGTGCTGGTCGGGCCAGACCGCGGCCGCCCATGCCGGCTTTGTCGCCGATCTCGAGGCGCTGCTGCGCGGCGCGGATATAGATCTCTTCGGCCTTGGTGTCGAGCTGGGGCCGGGCTGTTTCGAGGCGACCTTGCGGCACAAGTCTGCCATGCGCGCCGCCGATGATGCCGCCTTCTTCCGCATGTTCACCAAGGCTTTCTGCCGCCGGCGCGACCTGACGGCATCCTTCATGCCGCTGCTCGGCGCGGATTTCCCCGGCATCGGCGGGCATATCAATCTCTCGCTGCAGGATCGAAAATCGAACGGCAATGCCTTTGCCGACCCGCGCGACCCGCAGGGCTTGAGCGGGATCGCGCGCCGCTTCCTGGCCGGCATCATCGCGCTGGTTCCGGAAGTCTTCGCGCTCTGCGGGCATACGGTCAACGCCTACCGGCGGCTGGCACCCGGCAGCTGGGCGCCGAAGACGGTGAGCTGGGCGCCTTACAACTACGCCGCCGCAGTCCGCACCGCGGCCGAAACTCCGGCACAGACGCGGTTGGAACTGCGACTGCCGGGAAGCGACACGAATGTCTACCTGGCGCTGGCGATGATGCTGGGGGCTGGACTGGACGGGCTCGAGCGCGGCCTCGATCTTGCCGATCCGCCGATCGCGCGCGGCGGCCCGAACGAGATCCCGCCGCATGCGCCGCGCCTGCCCTCGGATCTGCTGGAGGCAACCAAGCGCCTCCGCGGCAGCGCCGCCGCAAGGAGAATCTTCGGCGATCCGTTCGTCGAGCATTTCGCGACGGTCTGCGAGGCGGAAGACGCCGCGCTGCGGCGCGCCGTCAGTGCGGCTGAAGTCAGGCGGTATCTGGAGGCGGGCTAGAGATGCCGGGCGGCGTCACTCAGGAAATGCGACGCACCCGTGATTGCGCTGCCGACGGCCGCGAGCGCCGTCTTGATCGGCATGACGCAACGCACTGTTTCCTCGGCGTTGCCGAAATCCTCGTTATCGATCTCGGCGGCCAGGACTTCCGCGGTGTCGTCTCTGAAGATGAACTCGTTGAGATCCATATTGCTCTCCGATTCACGCGGCACCGGCAGTGCCTGCGCCCTTCTGACATGGGACCCTCCATGCGGAGATCAAACGGTGCCACGCCGGCAGGATCGGCGAAATCACGCCTTTCTGTGTCCGGCATCACACGTCGTGCGGTGGGACTAAACCTGGAACTGAGGCACCGGGCGGGCTTCGCTGGAAAAAAGCCCTCCCTGTGGGGGCAGGGAGGGCGTCAGGGTTGCTGACCGAGGATAAGCGGGCCAGCAGTGCACCGGCACCTGCGGTATCGGAACCTGCCGGTGAACCTCATCCGCCGTATGCGCCACCCAGAGAAAGCCGATGGACCCTGTATCGAAGGCCGAGTTCAGCTTCCACTTGGCTAGCCACATCTGCGTTTGCCTGCAGTCGGCCGGCGGATCCGTTCAGCAGAATTCGCCACGTGCCGTTCATATCAGGCATGACCTCGATTTCCTCCACGCCGATGCCGTGGGGCACGAGCGCGGCTGCAACGTGCAGCTGAAGCTCTACGAGGCTGATTGCAATCAAACTGCGTTCTCCTGCCGCAGGGCCGCTTGCCGCGCAGCCTCCAATCCTTGCCTCGACCTTGATTGTGGGAAGCATCGTTGGCAACGAAAGTCTCGAACATAGAAAACTTATAATATTCTTATGGTGTGTCGAATCGCGGAAACCTCGCGAATAATGCCGCGTGCCGAGCAACGACCGATGGGTCATATTCGGTTTGCGCGCGAGGATTTCCTCGATTTTCCTAGGCCGGCATGACGACACTTCCGCCTGCATTGCAGAACGCCCACACCCGGCAGCTCAAGCCGAAGCAGGGGACTTTGAAATTCAGTCCCTATATGTGGTCGATCGTTGCCATTGCCGTCGCCACGCTTGCCGCCGTCTGGCTCAAGGATTTCACGCCGGCCCAAGGCCTGCTGTCGATGGTCTACCTCTCGGCGGTGCTCGTCTGCTCGGTCGTGCATGGCCGCACGGTCGGGATTTTCTCCGCCCTGCTGGCCTTCCTGAGCTTCAACTTCCTGTTCTTGAGACCGCGCTTCGGTTTGGCTTTCGAACCGGTGAGCAACACGCTGACGCTCGGCGTCTTCCTCGCGGTCGCCCTGCTCACCGGCACCCTGGCAGGGCGGGTGCGCGACCAGGCCCGGGAAACCGCCCAGCGCGCCGCGACGATGACTCTGCTCTTCAACGCGAGTCGTGCGCTCGGTGCGTCATCCAATCGCGACGAGCTCGCCCGGATTCTGGCCGCCGAGGTTGCCAACGCGGGCGGCTGCTCCGCGCACGTATTCCTCAGGAGCGAGGAGGGGATCGGCTGGGCAGCATCAGGCGCGCCGTCCGACCAGGGTGCTGGGCAGCGGACTTCCCTCGCCGGCCTCCGGGAGATCGCCGACCGAGCGTGGACACAGATCGGAGCCGACAAACCGAGCATCGGAGCAGGCCCGAATGAGCGCCTTGCCATCCAGCCCATTGGCACCCTGCGGCGCCCTATGGGACTCATCGTCTGCGAAGCCCTCGATGAAAGGGCTTCGGCCTTCGAGGAGCAGATCGTCTCCATCCTCTGCGAGCTTGGGGCCGTCGCCCTTGAAAGGGTCGAGCTCATGCGGGAGATGACGGATGCACGCGTCGTCCAGGAAAGCGACAAGTTGAAGACCGCGCTTCTCTCTTCTCTCAGCCATGATTTTCGCACACCACTCTCGGGAATCCTGGCGGCGGTCACCGCCCTGATCGAGCAAGGCGCGAAGTTCTCCCCGCAGAGCGCAGCCGAACTGCTTTCCGACATTCGATGGCAGGCCGAGCGCGCCAATCGCTACGTCGCGAACCTGCTCGACATGATCAAGCTCGAAGCCGGCGCCATCAAGGTGAAGCTGGAGTCGACGGATGTTCCGGAGATCGTCAGCGCTGCCGTGCGACGTTGCGGCGCGGCGCGCGCGGAGGCGGCGCTGGACCTCTGGGTGCGGAACCTGCCGGAGAAGGCGTGCCTGGTCGAAGCGGACCCGATCCTGCTGGAGCAGGCGATATTCAACATCCTGGACAACGCGCTGCAATACTCCCCTGCCCACGCCGGGATCGAAATCCAGCTGCGCGAAACCCTCCATATCGCCGAGATCGTCGTCTCCGATCGGGGGCCCGGGATTCCACGACATGACCTGGAGCGTGTGTTCGACAAGTTCCACCGCCTTTCGAGCAATGCCGCCAATGCCCAGGGTACAGGCCTTGGGCTCTCGATATCCCGCGGATTGATCGAGGCCATGGGGGGCACGGTGCGCGCCGTCAGTCCGGTCCACCAGGCATCGGGAACCGCAATCCACATCTGCCTCAAGCGGATCGACGAGGCGTGACCATGGCGAAGCAGGTCGTGCTGGTCGTCGATGATGAGCCGCAGATGGTAAAGACGCTGCGGATGTCGCTCTCCGTCGCGGGCTACAGCGTCCTAACCGCCGGCACGGCCGGAGACGTGTTCGGCGCGCTGCGGCGTGAGCCGATCGACGCGATCATCCTCGACCTCGGGCTTCCGGACCGGGACGGCAAGGAAGTGATCGCCGAAGTTCGGCAGTTCTCCGAGGTTCCCATTGTCGTGCTCTCGGCGCGACACATGGAAGGCGAGAAGATCCTGGCGCTCGACGCCGGCGCGAACGACTACATCAACAAGCCGTTCGGGATGGGAGAGCTGCTGGCAAGGCTACGGGTTGCGCTTCGTCTTCGACGAGACCGGGAAGTTCCGCTCACTTACCGGAGCGCCGGCCTCGCGGTCGATTTTTCCGCCCGGCGAGTGATCGCGCGAGGGCGCGAGGTCCATCTCACGCCGAAGGAATTCGACCTGCTGCGCATCCTCGCCGAGCACGCCGGTCAGATCGTGACTCGCAATGCACTCCTGGCGGCGCTTTGGGGTCTCGGAGAACGGGACATTCAAGGGCTCCGCGTGCTTGTCGGGCAGCTTCGCCAGAAGATCGAGGCTATGCCCGGTGCGCCGGAATTCATCCTGACCGAGCCCGGGATCGGCTACCGGCTTCGTCCGGAGACGGAAGAGACAGTCGAGATAGAAGATGGCGCCTGATTCGTGCCGGGTGTGCCGGTTGAAGGAGAAGTGAGTGCCCGATGACCCCGTTGCTGCCGATGTTGAGCGTTTCATCGCGCAGCACATCGAGTCCATCGCGCAGCTTGAGGCGCTCCTGCTGCTTCACGATCAGCCGGAGCAGTGGTGGACGCCGGCCCGCGTTGCGGAGCGCGTCTTCACCAACGAGAAGGAGATGCAGGCCATCTTGTCCCGTCTATGCGCGATTGATCTCATCGTCTGCAAACAAGACGTTTATCGATACGAGCGCCGGGCAGGCCGCGCCGAGACCGTCGACCGGTTGGCCGAGGCGTATCGAGGCCGGCTCGTCGCCGTCACCAACCTGGTCCACGCCAAGCAGCGAGGCCTCGAGGGATCTGCCGGCATCAAGGCGTCAGACGATACCGGGAGCGATGCGTCGTGAGATTGCGCAAAGGTGTGCTCGGTCTTAACGAGCGCTTGTGCGACTATCTGCAGGCCAAAGCCGCGGCATTCGCATTTCCGGGACGCGGTGCGAGCCTGCCGCCAGTTCTGCTGATTGCGTTGCCGAAGTCGGGCAGCACCTACATGCAGCGCGCCCTGGGCCGGACGTTGCGTGTGCAGGTACAGCATTTTTCCGCCGCCGGAATCTCCGGCTCCAGCTTTCGCCTCGCCGATCTTTGCCGCTTCGCCGAAGGGAACGTGATTTCGCGAGAGCACCTGCAGCCACGCGCGATCTCGCCAAAGCTGCTCGGCGAATATGGCATCAACAAAGCGGTGTTGCATGTCCGCGACCCGCGCGATGCGATCGTATCCTGGACCAGGCACATGGATCGTTCACTGGCAACCCGCGGTTTGCGCTTCGTAGAGCTGTCCTGCGAAATGGCGGTGCCGGCCGTGTATCGGGACTGGGATTTCGCCCGGCGCCTTGAGTGGCAAGTCGAAAACAAGCTGCCGGACTTCGTGCGCTGGATCGAGCGCTGGCTTGCGCTGGTTGCTGGCAACAGCGATGTCGAATTCCTGATCACGGATTATGCCGAGCTCGCGGATGATGCGCGCGGTCTGGTGATACGGATCCTCGATTTCTATGGAATCGAGCACAAGCCGGAGTGGATTTCGATGCCGTCGGTCGCCTATGGCAAGAACAACATTTTCAGCGACCTGGAAACTCGGGATTCCGCGGATTGGATGGCTGAAATGTCGCGCGATGTCCTGGCCGCGGCCCATGCGCAGATGCCGGCCGCTCTGGCCAGGCGATTTGGCTGGCCTCACCCCGAGCAGGCCAGCAACGATCGTTGATCAGGCTCCGGCGCGGTCGCTCCGGAGCCAACGGAACAGCTCGGCGCGGCGCGCCGTCGATAGCGCCGACCAGCTCCCCGGCTTTCGCGCATTGATATGCGGATCTGCGGATTGGCTCCGGGCGCCGACGGTCTCCGGCGGCATGGCTGAGGCGTCGAGCGTCGGCTGCAGGAACTGGGCGAAGCGGAACATCGTGTCAAGGCCGCCGAGATCGGCCGATTCGATCGGGCCGGTGACGCCGAGCCGCCGGCCGATGCTGTTCTTGACCACCGCGTCGATCGCCTCGGCCGAGGCCGCACCCGAGGCCCAGAGCGACCAGGCCTCGCGCAGGATCGCGAACTGGATGCGGTTGCCGATGAAGCCCGCGATCTCGCGGGCGATGACGACCGGCTCCTTGCCGGCATCGCGCAGCCGCGCGCAGGTCCAGTCGAGGACGGCCGGGTCGGTTTCCGGCGCGCCGCAGACCTCGACCAGCGGCAGGAGCTGCGGCGGATACCAGAAATGCGTGGCGATGACGCGGCCCTTCCGCTTCACGCGGGAATTGACCTCGCTGGCCGGGTGTCCGCTCGAGGAGGCCAGCACCGCATCCGGCCGGCAGATCCCATCCAAGCGCTCGAAGATCGCCAGCTTCAGCGCCATATCCTCCGGTACCGCCTCGATCACCATATCGGCCGGGGCGGCATCGTCCAGGTTGGTGGTCGGGCGGATCCGCGCCAGGGTCGCGTCGATGTCCTTGGCATCGAACAGCCGCTCGCGAGCGAATTCCTCGCGGCTCTGCCGGATGCGCTTGACCGCTTCCGCGAGGCTGGCGGTGCTTCGGCCGACCAGGATGACGTCCGTTCCGGCCGAAGCGAAGACTTCGGCGACGCCATGGCCGATGATCCCGTTGCCGATCACCGCCAGAGTCCGCAATTGCATCTCGAGCCTCCCCCGTGTTTTCGGCGCAGCCTATCACAGGCGGGAGGAGGGAAGAGGTCGCGCCCGCTCGGCCGCGCAAGGTCCGCCAACTTGAACCCGGGGACGGCTTCACCTATAAATTCCGAACCGGCGCGGGTGTAGCTCAATGGTAGAGCAGAAGCTTCCCAAGCTTACGACGGGGGTTCGATTCCCCTCACCCGCTCCAATCTCCCCCACTGTTTTGCAATACGCGACAGCGCCGAGCCATCGCCCGCGCGCGACGCTGGAATCACGTCCGGCGACGGTTCTTCAGCCGCAAACTGATCCACGCAAAGTTACCGGATAAATCTGCGTGAAGGCCGGCCCTTTCGTCCCTAAGTTTATGGTTTCGCTTATGAATTTTACTATTCCACACTTTTGACATCGCCTGGGCACCACCCTATAGTGCCCCGACTAGGCCATTGCTCCGTGGGGAACCGGTCGGCCGTAGAACTGTTGTCTTCGGAGCCGGTTATCGCCCAGGGGTCCAGATACATCACGGTCAAAGGTTCGAGTGTCGCGCGTGGGGGCATGCTGCCGACGCGCCGAGCCGGCGGAAAAAGAAGAGCGAGGAAAACATGAAAACGCTGAAACTTGTGGCAGCCATCGGGGCACTGAGCTTCCTGGCGGCTTGCAGCTCCCAAATCGAGGAAGCGCGGATGGCGCAGCCGTCGGGGGGCACGCCTTTCACCCAGGCATTGACCCGCGAGTATAAGGACCTCTCGGCCTTCGAAGCCGACGAGATGAAGGATTGGAACGACGCCAACTACTTCGCCAGCAAGGCGTTGGCGGCGGCCGGCGGCCAGACCGTCGCCCCGCAGGATCCGGGCGAGCGCGATCTGCCGTCGGACGTTCTGCCGCAAATCCAGTCGGTGCGTCAGCGCCTGCTGACCGCGCTGGACGGCGGCGCCCGCGAGAACAAGGCGGACATCGCCGCCCGCGCCCAGGCCCGCTTCGATTGCTGGCTCGAGCAGCAGGAAGAGAACTTCCAGAACGATCACATCTCCGCTTGCCGCGACGAGCTGCTGGCCGCTCTGGCCGAACTCGAGGCCAAGCCGGCCGAGCCTGCTCCGGCGCCGGCGCCGGCCCCGCAGGTCTATCTGGTGCTGTTCGACTTCGACAAGTCGAACATCAACCCGGCGGCCCAGGCGGTCATCAACCGCGTGGTCGCCGACTTCAGCGCCAATAAGTCGAAGGCGATCTCGATCACCGGTTACACCGATCGTTCGGGCACCGACGACTACAACCTGAAGCTCTCCGAGCGTCGTGCTGACTCGGCCCGTGCCGCGCTGATCGCAGCGGGCATCCCGGCCGATGCGATCACGACCGCCTGGAAGGGTGAGTCCGAGAACGCGGTTCCGACCGCGGACGGTGTGAAGGAGCAGGCTAACCGCCGCGACGAAATCATCGTCCAGTAAGCCTCAGGATCCGAAAAACTGGAACGGCGCCGGTCTCGACCGGCGCCGTTTTCCTTTGCCCGCTTTTCCCCTGAGCCGTTAGTATTTGCCTCATCTGGGCCGGCACTGCCTGCCGGCCTCATCCGGGACAGCGGCCGGCCGGAGCGTCGGAAGGACCATGTTCAAGTACCAGGAGACCACCCGGGCGATCACCGTGACGGTCGAGCCGACCTATCTCGAGGACCAATCCTCGCCGGAAGAATCGCACTACGTCTGGAAGTACCATGTGCGGATCGACAACGGCGGCGAGGAGACCGTGCAGCTCCGCAACCGCTATTGGCGGATCACCGACAGCCTCGGCCGGATCCAGGAAGTGCGCGGCCCCGGTGTGGTCGGCGAGCAGCCGATCCTGCATCCCGGCGAGAGCTTCGAATACACCAGCGGCACGCCGCTGAAGACGCCGTCCGGCATCATGGTCGGCACCTACCAGATGGAAGCCCAGGGCGGCGAGCGGTTCGACATCGCGATTCCCGCCTTCTCACTGGACAGCCCGCATCAGGCGATCCGCCTCAACTGATCCCAGCGGACCCCGGATCCCCAGCGGGTCCCGGATCCAAGGAGCGAACGTGGCACGCAGCAGCAAATCGGCGCGTTCAGTCAAGCCGACGAAACCGAGCCAGACAGATGCCGAGGAGGCGGTCCGGACGCTGATCCGTTGGGCCGGCGACGATCCGGCGCGCGAAGGCCTGTTGGAGACGCCGGCTCGCGTCGCGCGCGCCTACAAGGAATTCTTCCGCGGCTATGGCGTCGATCCCGAGGGCGTGCTGAAGCGCACCTTCGAGGAGACCGACGGCTATGACGAGATGATCGTTCTCAAGGACATGCGCTTCGAGAGCCATTGCGAGCACCACATGGCGGCGATCATCGGCCGTGCCCACATCGCCTATCTGCCCAGCAAGCGCGTGGTCGGGATCAGCAAGCTCGCGCGCCTCCTGGACGTCTACGCAAAGCGTCTGCAAATCCAGGAGAAGCTGACGGCGCAGATCGCCAACACCCTGAACGAGGTGCTGCAGCCGCGCGGCGTCGCCGTGGTGATCGACGCCAGCCACCAATGCATGACCACCCGCGGCGTGCACAAGCCCGGCACCTCGATGGTCACCAGCCGCATGCTCGGCGCCTTCAGGAGCGACGCCTCGACCAGGCGCGAGTTCCTGGCCTTCATCGGCATGCCGCACGGAATCATCGGCAGCAATTCGTAATGCGGGCCGAGGAGATTCTGGCGAAGCTCATCGCCTTCGATTCTGTTTCCTCGCGCTCCAACCTCTCGGTCATCGACTGGATCGCCGACTATCTCTCCGGCCAGGGCATCCAGGCGGAGATCGTCAAGGCGCCGGACGGCCAGCCCAAGGCCAATCTCTGGGCCTCGATCGGTCCCGATCGCGACGGCGGCATCGTGCTCTCGGGCCATACCGACGTGGTGCCGGTCGAGGGTCAACCCTGGTCCAGCGATCCCTTCGTCCTCAGGGACGGCGGTGACCGCTGGTTCGGCCGCGGCACCTCCGACATGAAGGGTTTCATCGCGCTTTGCCTGGCACTGGTGCCGGAGATGAAGCGGCGCGCGTTGAAGACGCCGCTGCATTTCGCCTTCTCCTATGACGAGGAGATCGGCTGCCTCGGCGCGCCCAACCTGATCGCCGAGATCGGCAAGCGATTCAAGAAGCCCCGCATCGCCATCATCGGCGAGCCGACCGAGCTAAAGCTCGGGACCCGGCACAAGGGCTGCTACTCCTTCACCACCACGATCACCGGCAAGGACGGTCATTCCAGCCAGCCGGAGCGCGGGCTTAACGCAATTCTGGCCGCCGCTGAGGTCGCGACCGAATTGGGGCGGATCTACGACCGCCTCCGGCATGACGGCCCCTTCGACAAGAGCTTCGATCCGCCGCACAGCACGATCAACCTCGGCCGCATCAACGGCGGCACCGCGGTCAACATCATTGCGCGGAGCTGCAGCATCGAATGGGATTTCCGCGGCGTGCCCGGCGCCAGGCCTGCGATCGTGCTGGACGCGTTGCGGCGTTTCGTCGACCAGGATCTGCTGCCCCGCCTGAGAGCGGTGGCGCCGGAAGCGAGCATCGTGACGACCGATCGCGTCGCCGTGCCGCCTCTGGTCGAGGAGCATGACGGGGCCGCCGAGACGTTGATGCGCTTGCTCACGGGCCAGAACGACAGCTTCGGCATGTCCTTCGCGACCGAGGCCGGCCAGTTCCAGTCGGCGGGCCTCTCGGCCATCGTCTGCGGCCCCGGCTCGATCCGCGAGGCCCACCAGCCCGACGAATTCATCCTGAAGGAGCAGCTCGCGGCCGGCGCGGCGTTGCTGCGCCGCGTGATCGACTGGGCCGAGCAGAACTGATTACCGCAAAAACCCGCCGAGATAGCGCGGGATCAGCTTTTCCATCTGCGCGTTCACGTCCTTCATGCCGACGTCGAGCAGCCGGAACAGCACCGCTTCGCGCTGGTTGAGCGTCATGTCCTCGCGCACGGTCTGGCTGCGCGAGGCCTGCCCGGTGACCGCGCCGGACTTGCCGCCCGATCGCACCTCGAGATTGACGGTGATCTGCAGGTCGAAGCGGTCGGACTGGTCCTTATGCGTCATGCCGGTGATACCCGTCGAGCGCGGGAGGGGCGTCTGCGTCGCCTTGGCGAGGGTGATGGTGTAGACCGCCACACCCTGCCCACCCACCGCGAGCAGCCGGTCCTCGCCCCATTGCCGGGCGACCGCGGCGGGTGCTTCCGGGAACTGGTTGCCCACATCGTTGGCGGGATCGGGCTGGTAGCCGTCCACGATCTCGACCTTCGCCACGTCGAGCCGGAACGGCTGCAGGTGCTGGAAGGTGATCTCCGGAAATTGCTGCCGGTCCGGCGGCGTCTTGCAGGATGCCAGTCCGAGAACCAGCAGCGCCGGGAGGAGGGCTTTCAGAAGGGGAGGCATCTCGGTCTCGTTTCGATCATGCCGGGTCCGGGGCGGCCTCTTCCAGATCCGCCAAGGTGAAGCGGTATTTGCTGTTGCAGAACTCGCAGGTGACCTCCAGCGCGCCGTCGACTTCAAGTTCCTTCAGCTCGTCGCGCGGCAGCGAGCGCAGCACCGAGCCGACACGCTGGCGCGAGCAGCGGCATTCGGCCCGCAGGCCCTGGCCCTTGAACACCCGCACCCCGTCCTCGTGGAACAGGCGATAGAGCAGGTCGTCGATCGGCAGGCCTTCGTCCAGCAGCTCCTTTGATGTGCAGCTCGCGAGCAGAGTCACGGCGCGGCGCCAGGCATCGTCGTCGATCTCAACCGCGCTGGTCTGCTCCTCGCGCGGCAGGCGCTGCAGCATGATCACGCCGGAATGCCAGCGGCCGCCCTGCTGGACCGCCGCCAGCTTGAAGCCGGCCTTCAGCTGCTCCGACTGCTGGAAATAGTGCTGCACGCATTCGACCAGGTCGGCGCCGGTCAGTTCGACGATGCCCTGGTAGCGGTTGGTGTCCTCGCCCTGGTCGACGGTGAAGGCGAGATAGCCGCCACCGAGCAGGCGGGGGAGGCTGGCATCCGCCGGCAAGGCCGCGACTGCATCGGCGTCGAACTGGGCATAACCGCGCATGGCGCCTTCGGAGGTGACATCCACTACCATCAGACGGACCGCGCCCTCGCTCTTGGTCTGGAGCGTGAACACGCCTTCGTATTTCAGTGCCGAGGCGAGTGCCGCCGCGACGGTCAGCATCTCGGTCAGCAGGCGCGCGACCGGCCCCGGATAGGCGTGCTTATGGACGATCTCATCGACCGCCCGGGACAGGCGGACGGCACGGCCGCGGATGCCCAAGGCCTCGATCTGGAACGGGCGGATAAAGTCGGCGCCCGCTTGCGGCGCAGTTTCGACTCGCATTGCGGTTTATTTAACGTCAGATCACGCCCAAGCACCAGAGCAAGATGCCCTGCTGTGCGTGGAGCCGGTTTTCCGCCTCGTCCCAGACCACCGATTGCGGGCCGTCGATCACCGAAGCGGTCATTTCGTCGCCCCGATGGGCGGGAAGGCAGTGCATGAAGACGGCGCCGGGCGCCGCCAGCTTCATCATCGCGTCGTCCACCTGGAAGCGGCGCAACTGCTCGGTCCGGTCCAGCGTGTCCGCGTCGCCCATCGAGACCCAGGTGTCGGTCACGATGCAATCCGCACCCTTGGCTGCTTCCTGCGGGTTGCTGGAGATTCGGACTTTGCCGCGGCCCTGCTTCTCGGCCCACTGGATCACGTCCTGCGGCGGCGCGAGGTTGCCGGGGCAGGCGATGTTCAGCTCGAAGCCGAACTGCACGGCCGCGTGGATCCAGGAGGTCGCCATGTTGTTGCCGTCGCCTGACCAGGTAACGCGCTTGCCGGCGATCGGCCCGCGATGCTCCTCGAAGGTCATCACGTCGGCCATCAGCTGGCAGGGATGGGTGCGGTCGGTCAGGCCGTTGATCACCGGGACGGTGGCGTTGTCCGCGAGCTCCTTCAGCTTCTGCTCCTTGGTGGTCCGCACCATGATGCAGTCGACATAGCGCGAGAGAACCCGCGCCGTGTCGGCCACGGTTTCGCCGCGCCCCAGTTGGGAGCTTTCGCGCTCCAGCACCACCGCATCGCCACCGAGCTTCTTCATGCCGAGCTCGAAGGAGACGCGGGTACGGGTGGAGGGCTTCTCGAAGATCATCGCCAGGGCCTTGTCGGCCAGCGGCTTGCGGTTGCCGTTCGGGAAGTCGCCGCGCTTCAGCGCCTTGCCGGCTTCGATGATCTTGCGGAGCGTTTCGACCGGCAGGACGTCGAGATCAAGGAAATGCCGAATCTCAGCTTTAGGATCTCCCATTGGCATGATCAGGCCGCCTTCGCCTGGGCGGCGATCTCGGCCAGCAGGTCGATGCCCTGGTCGAGCTCGGCCTCGCTGACGATCAGCGGCGGCAGCAGGCGCACCACATTGTCGGCGGCGGAGACCAGCAGCAGACCCTTGGCGCGCGCCTGGTCGACAATCTCCGCATTGGAGCCGGCGCATTTCAGGCCGCGGATGAGACCGATGCCGCGCACCTCGGTGAACACCTTCGGGAAACGCTTCAGCAGGTCGGCGAGACGCTTGTCGAGATGGCGCCCGAGCTTGGCGACATTGTCCAGAAAGCCCGGCGCCAGCATCACGTCCATGACCGCATTGCCGATCGCCATGGCGAGCGGATTGCCGCCGAAGGTCGAGCCATGGCTGCCATGGCCGAAGGCCGCCGCGACCTTGGCGGTGGCGAGGCAGGCGCCCAAGGGGAAGCCGCCGCCGATCGCCTTGGCGGTGGACATGAGATCGGGCGTGACCCCCGCCCATTCATGGGCGAATAGCTTGCCGGTGCGGCCCATGCCGCATTGCACTTCGTCGAACATCAGCAGCAGGCCGAACTCGTCGCAGACCGTGCGCAGGTCTTTCAGGAACTGCGCGTCGGCGGCGCGCATGCCGCCCTCGCCCTGCACCGGCTCGATCAGGATCGCCGCCGTCTCCGGGGTAATCCGCGCCCGCACCTCGTTCAGGTTGCCGAAGGGCACCTGCTCGAAGCCTTCGACATTCGGCGCATAGCCCTTCAGGTATTTCTCGTTGCCCGCGGCCGAGAGGGTAGCCAAGGTGCGGCCGTGGAAAGCGCCTTCGAAGGCGATGACCTTGTAGCGGTTGGGATCGCCGAAGTCGTCGTGATACTTGCGGATCAGCTTGAAGCCGCATTCCAGCGCCTCGGCGCCGGAATTGCCGAAGAAGACGGCATCGGCGAAGCTCGCATCGGTCAGGCGCTGGGCCAGCTTCTCCTGGCCCGGCACCCGGAACAGGTTCGAGGTATGCCAGAGCTTGGCGCCCTGTTCCTGCAGGGTCTTCACCAGATGCGGGTGGCAATGGCCGAGCGCGGTCACCGCGATGCCGCTGGTGAAGTCGAGATAACGTCGCCCTTCCGCCGTGATCAGATAAGCACCCTCGCCCCGCTCGAAGGCGAGATCGACCCGATTGTAGGTGTTCATCAAGGCGTTCATGGTCGGCGTTCCGGCGCTGATTGCTGGGAAAAGAGCGCCGAATATCGGGGCCGCCATGGGCGATGTAAAGGGCGGAATTGTCCTCCCCGATTGTCCCAGTCTTGAAATAATATCGCTATTTCAATGATTAAGAGGGAACGGTGCCGGCCGCATACATCGGCCCGCCAGAAACTGAGTTTCGGCGCCCGGCTATTTGTCCTTACCAAGGCTTTCGGTCAGAGTGGTTTTAGCCGCCCAAAATCGCGGTCCAGAAGCGCCGGGACAGGGGAAGGCGCCGTCAATCTCACACAGAAGACAGGGAGCAGTCATGAAAATCGCCACGTCACGCCGGTCCGCCTTGCAGTGGACCTTTGCCATCGGCTTTTCGCTGGGCGTTGCCGCGCTCGGCATGAAGCCCGCGGCCGCCGATGCGCTCGAGAACATTACCAAGGCCGGAGTCATCAAGGTCGGCATCTTCGAGGATTTCCCGCCCTTCGCCTCGCTCGGTTCCGAGATGAAGATCGAGGGCTATGACGTCGACATGGCCGAGAAGCTGGCCGCGGCGCTCGGCGTCAAGGCGGAACTGGTCGGCATCACCGGGCAGAACCGCATTCCGCAGCTCTCCGAGGGCAAGGTCGACATCCTGCTCAGCATCGGCTTCAGCGAAGAGCGCGCCCAGGTCGTCGATTTCACCAAGCCCTATGCGCCCTACTACATCGCCGTCATGGGCCCGAAGGAGATCGAGGTCAAAGGCCCGGCCGATCTCGCCGGCAAGACCATCGCCGTCAACCGCGGCACCCTCGAGGACACCGAAGTGACCAAGGTCGCCCCGCCGACCGCCGACATCCAGCGCTTCACCGATTATGCCGGCGTGATCTCCGCCTTCCTCTCCGGCCAGTCCCAGCTGATGGTGGTCGGCAACGATGTCGGCGCCACCATCCTGGCGAAGAACCCGAAAATCGAGCCGGTCGAGAAGTTCCTGCTGCTGACCTCGCCGTCCAACATGGCGGTGAAGAAGGGCGAAGCCGCGCTGCAGGCCAAGGTCGACGAGATCCTGGCCGGCATGAAGAAGGATGGGACCCTGAACGACATGGCGGTGAAGTGGCTGAAGCAGCCGCTGGCCAAGGACTTCTGATCCTATAAAGTCGAGTGGGTTACGAGCTCGATTTCGGGGCGCTGGCCGGCTATTTCGGCCTGTTCCTCCAAGGTGTGGGTGTGACGCTGGGGCTGACGGCGATTGCCGCCAGTCTCGGCCTCGCGCTCAGCATCGGCGGCGCCGCGGCCGCCAGCCGCGGGCGGCGCTGGGCGCGCATTGCGGTCCTCGCCTATGTCGAGGCGATCCGCAACACGCCCTTCATCGTGCAGATGTTCTTCATCTTCTTCGCCCTGCCGGAGCTTGGGCTGAGGCTCTCGGCGATCCAGGCCGCAGTCCTGGCGATGACCGTCAACCTCACCGCCTATTCGATCGAGATCCTGCGCGCCGGGATCGAGGCGGTGGCACCCGGCCAGCGCGAGGCCGGCGCCGCTCTCGGGATCAAGCCGGTCGAGGTCTTCATCTTCGTCGTGCTGCCCCAGGCGCTGGCCAACGTCTATCCAGCCCTGGTCAGCCAGATCGTCATCACCATGCTGGAATCCGCGGTGGTTTCGACGATCGCTGTCATGGACCTCGCCCATGTGGCGGACCTCATCCAGTCGCGCACCTACCGTGCCTTTGAGACCTATTTCGTCGTCCTCGTGGTCTACCTGGTGCTCTCAGTCGCGCTGCGCCGGCTGTTCGCGCTGGCCGGCCGCCGCCTCTTCGCCGGCCGCGCGGGCTAGGGGAGGGCGCCATGGACATGCCGCTCTCCAACATCGTCATCTATCTGCTGACCGGCGCGCGCTGGACCCTGCTGCTCTCCGCCATCGCCTTCATGGGCGGCGGTATCGGCGCGCTGCTGTTGCTGTTGCTGCGCTACGGCAGGCCGCGCATCGGTGCCCGGTTTCTCCACCTCTATGTCGGCCTGTTCCAGGGCACGCCGCTGCTGCTCCAGCTCTTCCTGGTCTTTTTCGGCCTGCCGCTGATCAGGATCGACGTGCCGCCGATCGTGGCCGCGGGCATCGCGCTGACGCTCTATGCCAGCGCCTTCCTCGCCGAGATCTGGCGCGGCTGCGTTGATGCGGTCCCGCGCGGCCAGTGGGATGCCGGCGGCGCGCTCGGCCTCAACTTCATCATGCAGATGTGGGATGTGATCCTGCCCCAGGCTTTGCGCATTGCGGTGCCGCCGACGGTCGGCTTCCTCACCCAGCTGGTGAAGGCAACGGCCTTGGCCTCGATCGTCGGCATCACCGAGCTCACCAAGTCCGGCCAGAACGTCAGCAACGCCACATTCCAGCCGCTCGTCGCATACGGGATCGCGGCGCTGATCTATTTTGCGATGTGCTACCCGCTCACCCTTTGCGCCCGCCTGCTCGAGCGCAAGCTCAGCCAATCCCGCTAGGAACGCCTCGCATGGAATCAGAATCCAACAAGACCATGATCGAGCTCATCAAGGTCAGCAAATGGTACAACCAGTTCCAGGCCTTGAAGGAAGTCTCGCTGACCGTGAAGAAGGGCGAGCGCGTGGTGATCTGCGGACCGTCGGGCTCAGGCAAATCCACCCTGATCCGCTGCATCAACCACCTGGAGCCGCACCAATCCGGGCAGATCCTGGTCGAGGGCGTCGAGCTCACCGACGCCTCCAAGAACATCGAGCAGATCCGCCGCGAAGTCGGCATGGTCTTCCAACAGTTCAACCTCTTCCCGCATCTGACCGTGCTGCAGAATCTGACCCTGGCCCCAAGAAGAGTCCGCAAGGTCTCGAAGCAGAAGGCCGAAGAGCTGGCGATGGAGTATTTATCGCGCGTGCATATCGCCGAGCAGGCCCACAAATATCCGAGCCGGCTCTCGGGCGGTCAGCAGCAGCGCGTCGCCATCGCCCGCGCGCTCTGCATGGAGCCTCAGGTGATGCTGTTCGACGAACCGACTTCGGCTCTGGATCCGGAGATGATCAACGAAGTGCTCGACGTCATGATCGAGCTCGCCGAAGCGCATATGACCATGATCTGCGTCACCCACGAGATGGGCTTCGCCCGCCGCGTCGCCGACCGGGTGATCTTCATGGATAAGGGCCAGATCGTCGAAGAGGCCCCGCCCGCGCAATTCTTCGACAACCCCGGCAACGAGCGCACCAAGGCGTTCCTGGGCCAGGTGCAGAAGCACTAGATCTATTCAGCCGGCAGCAGCTCCCGCGCCGGTTTCGCCGCCTTGCCGCGCTTCGCCTGCGTCGCGTCCGCCGGCCGATGTGCCCGGTAAAGTTCTTTCAAGAACGCCTCGAGGATCTGCGGCTTCTGCTCGGTCTTCCGGATGGTGAGGTAGATCGGGTTCTGGTAGCCGAGCTTCTTCTCGACCAGCGGCCGCATCCGGTCCGTCTCAATCCATTGCGCGGCGAAATGGTCCGGCAGGAAACCGATATAGCGGCCGGAGAGGATGAACAGCGCGACGCTCTCCATCAGGTCGGCGATCGCCGTCGAGGTGAGGCGCACGCCCGACGGGAAACGGTTGGGCGCGGCATAGGCGCGGCGCGCGAACTGCTGGTCCTTTAGGTCGGCGACGGTCACCGCGGCATGGCGCTCGAACAGCGGGTGGCCGCGGCCGCAATAGAGCACCTGCCGCTCCTCGAACAGGTCCTCGTAGTCGAGATAGGGTGAATGCTGGCCGCAGGCACCGAGGCCGAGGTCGAAGCGCCCTTCCAGCACCGCGCGCTCGAGCTCGGTCGGCGCCGCGATCTGCAGCGAGATCTGCACTTCGGGGGCGGAAGCGTTGAACGCGGCGATCGCCTCATGCAGCCGGCAATTCGGGTTGTTGGCGAGGTTGTCCACGATCCCGACCGTCAGCTTGCCGAGCAGGCAATTCCGCGCCGCACCCGCCTCGGAGCGAAACGCGTCGATGGCGGCGAACAGCCGCTGGCTCGCCTCGTAGATCAGCGTGCCCTTCTCGGTGAGCTTGAAGCCCGAGCGGCCGCGCTCGCAGAGCCGCACCCTGAGGCGCTGCTCCAGCGCCGTCATGTGCGTGCTGATCGTGGACTGGCTGACGTTGAGCTCGATCTGCGCCGCCGAGAACCCGCCGGCCTCGACCACTTTCGCGAAGACCCGCAGCAGCCGGATATCGCCTTCGCTCAGGTTGGCCAGCATGGAATATCCTCTCGTATCGGCAGGCGTCGAACTGAACGTCGAATATTCTGGATAGTATCGGGACCCCTCGCAAGGCGGTATCTGGGGCCTAATCCTCGCGGAGAACCCGGATCATGGCGACCTGTGGCGAATGGCTGGTCAAGCTGCTCGAAGCCAATGGCGTCGAGCTGGTTTTCGGCATTCCCGGCGTCCACACCGTCGAGCTCTATCGCGGGCTCCCCGCCACGCGGATCCGGCACGTGACCCCGCGCCACGAGCAGGGCGCCGGTTTCATGGCCGACGGCTATGCCAGGGTCAGCGGCAAGCCCGGCGTCTGCTTCATCGTGACCGGCCCGGGGATGACCAACATCCTGACCGCGATGGGCCAGGCCTATGGTGATTCCGTGCCGATGCTGGTGATCTCCGCCGTCAACCCAACCGCGCATCTCGGCATGGGCGATGGCCGGCTGCACGAACTGCCGTCGCAGCGGGGCCTGGTGGCGGGCGTCACGGCCTTCAGCCACACGCTGCTGGACCCGGCGCAACTGCCCGAAGTCCTGGCCCGCGCCTTCGCGCTCTTCGCCGCCGCGCGACCGCGCCCGGTCCATATCGAGATCCCGATCGACGTTATCGCGCGCGAGGTTGACCCGCGCGTGATGCTCCGTGCGCAGCCCAGGCGCCCGGCACCGACGCCGGCGGATGTCTCGGCGGCGGCCTCGTTGCTGAAGGCGGCGAAGCAGCCGCTGCTGGTCCTCGGCGGTGGCGCCGCGGATGCCGCCGCCGCGGCGCGGATCCTGGTCGAAGGCCTGGACGTACCGGTCGTCAACACGGTCAACGCCAAGGGCATCCTGCCGCCGGGCCACCCGTTGCATGCCGGCGAGAACATCGCCTTCCCGCCGGTGCATCGCGCCATCGCCGAAGCCGACGTCGTGCTCGCGGTCGGCACCGAGTTCGGCGAGACCGAGATGTACCCGGACCCGAAGCCGGTCGTGATCGGCGGCAAGCTTATCCGCGTCGACATCGATCCCGAGCAGGTGGCGCGCGGTCCGATCGCCGACCTGCCGATCGTCGCGGATTCCAACGCCGCGCTCTCGGCGATCAACGCAGCCCTCGGCTTCGCCGCGTCGTCCACGCGCACCAGTTCACTCGGTGCCAAGCGCGCCGCCTCGATCCGCGAGGCCACCGCGCAGTGCTGGTGGCCGGCCGTCACCTTGCACCGGCGCATCGCGAACCTGGTGCTCGAAGCCTTGCCGGGCGCGATCCTGGCCGGCGATTCCACTGAGCCGGTCTATGCACTGAACCAGTGTTTCGAGGCGCCGCAGCCGCGCTCCTATTTCAACTCCAGCACAGGCTACGGCACGCTGGGCTACGGCCTCCCGGCCGGGATCGGCGCCAAGCTCGCGGCGCCCGACCGTCCGGTCGTGGTGCTGATCGGCGACGGCGGGTTGCAGTTCACAATCGCCGAGCTCGCCTCGGCCGTCGAAGCGGAAGTGCCGCTGATCGTGCTGCTTTGGAACAACCACGGCTACGCCGAGATCAAGAACTACATGCTTGAGCGCAAGATCGCGACCATCGGGGTCGACATCTTCACCCCGGATTTCCAGACCCTTGCCAAGGGCTTCGGCTGCATCGCCGTTCGCCCTGGTAATGACGCGGGCTTGGCCGAGGCCTTGTGCGCGGCCGCGTCGGCGCGCCGCCCGACTGTCATCGAGCTCCGCGCCGACGAGTTCCGCTAGGGCTTCAGCTTGTAGCCGGAGCGGAACCAGCTATAGGCCCAGGCGCCCAGCACCAGGTTGACGCCGGCCACCACCAGCACATGGACCATCGGGTCGCCGGCCTCGGTGCCGTTCATGCCGTAGCGAAACCCCGCGATCGCATGATAGAGCGGGTTGAGCTCCATCACCGCCTGGAACGCGCTGGGCAGGGCCTCGATCGGATAGAACATGCCGGAGAGGAAGGAGAGCGGCAGCAGCAGGAAGCTCTGGATCGCCGCGAACTGGTCCCATTTCTCGGCCCAGACCCCCACCAGCAACCCGACCAGCGAATGTAGGATCATGCCGAGAAAGCCGAAGGTGATGATCGCCCAGGGATGGGCGGCGCCGAGGTCGGCAAACAGCAGGGACGTGACCGCGACCGCAGCCCCGACGGCGATCCCGCCCATGCAGTTGGCGCTCACATAGCCGATGAGACGCTCGAGCGGAGTCAGCGGCGCCATCAGGATGTCGCCCATGATCCGCTCA
Organism: Dongia sp.; assembly: GCF_041905885.1. Lineage (NCBI taxonomy): Bacteria > Pseudomonadati > Pseudomonadota > Alphaproteobacteria > Rhodospirillales > Dongiaceae > Dongia > Dongia sp. Next base: position 165,658 of record NZ_JAYRKD010000001.1, read on the forward strand.
TGCTTGTCGAAGATGAAGCTGCCGGCCGCCGCCTCATAGGCCTTCTCGCAGGCCGAGTAGATGATGATGCCGGGGGCGATAAAATCGATCAGCAACTGCCCCGTTTCGTCATTGTGCAAAGCGAGCCGGAAAACCGCGAGATAGAGCAGGGCGGTCACCGCCGGCCCGAGCAGCTGGTAATTGTAATCCGAGAGGCCTCGGCTCGCCTCGCGCTTCACCAGGGTGGCGAGACCCAAGCCGTTGACGGCGCCGAAGCGCCGGATGGCGAGCCCTGCGGTGGCCATCAAGCCTTCAGCCGGTAGCCGCGCTTGAGCCAGCGATGCACCGCCACCAGCAGCACCGCGTCGATGCCGAGCATCACGATCACCCCGGTCCAGACCGGCGCATCGGCATGGCCGATGAAGCCGTAGCGGAAGCCGTCGATCATGTAGAAGAACGGGTTCAGGTGCGCGATGGTCTGCCAGAGCTCCGGCAGGCGCGTGGTCGAGTAGAAGGTGCCGGAAAGGAAGGAGAGCGGCGTCACGATGAAGTTGGTGATCGCCGCCAGGTGATCGAATTTCTCCGCCCAGATCCCGGTCAGCATCCCGAGCAGCGCCATCAGCAGGCTGGCCGCGACCGCGTGGAAGATCACGAAGCTCGGATGGGCGATGTCGATCGGCACGAAGATCATCATGGCGATGCCGGTGGTGAGGCCCACCACCAGGCCACGCGTGACGCCACCGCCCGCGATCCCGATGGTCATCTCCAGCGCGTTCAAGGGCGGCATCAGCAAATCGACGATGTTGCCCTGCACCTTGGCGATCATCAGCGAGGAGGAGGTGTTGGCAAACGCATTCTGGGCAATGGTCATCATGATCAGACCCGGCACCAGGAAATCGACATAGGGCTCGCCGCCGATCTGATCGACCCGGTGCCCCAGCGCCAGCACGAAGACCGCGAGGAACAGGAGCCCGGTCACCAGCGGCGCCAGCACGGTCTGGGTGGCGACCGTCCAGAAGCGGCGCACCTCCTTGCCGTAAAGGGTGCCAAGGCCGATCCAGTTGACGGCGCCGTAGCGACGGGAGGAGAGGGGGAGCATGGGCGATCGGGCGAGTTCTGTTGCGGAGCGCGAAGTTACTCGCCGGACCCGCCCCTGGCAACAACCCCCTCGCCCAGGCCGTTTAGGCCAGGATCAGCAATTCCTCGAAATGCTTCATGTCGCGGAACTTGCAGAAGGCCGGCTCGCGGAGCTGGATTTCCCGGGCTTCGCGCTGCAGCAAGTCGAGACCATCATCCAGCGCCGCCTGCCATTGCGCCGCCGCCGCATCAGGGATGCCGCGGATCACATAGGCGAAGGTGATGTGGAAGCTGTAGGTCTCGTGGTCCGGATGCCGATAGCCGAAGATTCGCGCCAGCTTGTCGCGCCAGGCCTGCATCGCCTGCCGGTCTTCCTCGGTGACGCCCTCGACCGTGATTCCGGCCGGCGTCACCGCGGTTGCCCGGACCGAGAAGGGGCCGCAGCCGTCAAATCCGTCCAGCCGGCTGATCATCCGCCGGGTCATGTCGTCGATGCCGAGATGGAGCGGGATGTCGGCCGGCCAATAGGGATGCTTGCGCCGCGTGTCGGTGACGCCCTGGAACAAGGTCATATGCAGGCTGGCGGCCGGGGTGAAGGCAAGGCAGTCGGCGCCGGGCAGCCGCGTGAGCCGCTCGCGCAGCTGCAGAATCGCGGCCTCCGAGGCCGAGCGCCGCTCCAGATGGCAGGCGATGGTATTGCCCGCCTCGGGCAGGAAGTTGCCGGCGGCGTCGTAGCGGATGCCGAGCCGCGGCGGGGGCAGGTCCAGGCGGCTCGCGAGGAAGGGCGCGAGGGACGGACTGATCGTGTCGAGCATGGAACCTCCAGGCGGGAAAGCCTGTGAGACTAGCCCGCCCGGATGTCAGTCATGTGAAGGCGCGTGACTTTATTCCGTGCCCCGCTATTCCGTGCTCTGCATCTGCTGCGCCCGCAGGTTCTGGGCGTAGACGTTGATGATGAGGGCGGTCAGCAGGATCAGGCCGCGGATCAGGATCTTCAGGAAGGAGTCGATCTGGATATGGTCGAGGCCGTTGTTGAGCACACCCAGCACGCAAAGGCCGATGATGGTGTTGCCGATGCCGCCGCGCCCGCCGAACAGCGAGGTGCCGCCGACCACCACCGCCGAGATCGCGTCCAGCAGGAAGCCGTTGAACTCGTCCTGTTGTGCACTGCCGAAATAGGCGACGCCCAGCATGCCCGAGGTGCCGGCGCAGAAGGCCGAGATCACCATGACGGCACCCAGGATCAGCTTCACGTTGACGCCGGAGAATTCCGCCGCCTCGCGGTTGCCGCCGACCATGTAGACGTAGCGCCCGAACCGCGTATAGGTCAGCACCAGGTGCCCGACCGCCAGGAACAGCGCCAGCACGATCACGATCCAGGGCACGCCGCCGATCGATTCAGTGCCGAGATAGGAGACCTGCGCCGGCACCGCATAGAGGATCTGGCCGCGCACCAGCAGGGCGCAGATGCCGGCGGCGATCTGCATCATGGCCAAGGTCATGATGAAGGAGGGGATGCCGATCTTGGTCATGCCGATCGCGTTGATGAAGCCCAGGATCAGGCAGCCGATCAGCGCCAGCACGATCGCCATCCCGCCCGAGAGCGGCACGTTGGCGACGTTCACATAGGATTCCTGGGCGGTGAAATAGGCGACCGCGATACCGGTGGCGTTGGCCACCGCGGCGAAGGAGAGGTCGATCTCGGCGCAGAGGATCACGAAGGTCAGCCCGACCGCCATGATTCCGGCAATCGAGATGTTGGTCAGGATGTTGCCGAGGTTGTCGATCGTGAAGAAGGACGGGCTGGCGAAGCTGAAGAACACGACCAGTGCGATCAGCGTCACGAAGGGCGCGATGTTGCGCATCTGCGCGCGCAGGAAATTCTTGAGTTTGAGGCTGCTGCTCGATGCGGTAGTGGCGTTCATCTTCTGGCTTTCCCCTAGGCGGCCTCGAGCAGCCGGTCCTTGCTGATGGTTTGGCTGGCGAATTCCTTGACGATCCGCCCCTTCTTCATGACGACGATGCGGTCGGCCAGCGACAGCACGGTCTCCGGCTCGGCCGAGACCACCACCACCGCCATGCCCTGGTCGCGCAGGCCGCGGACGATCTTTACCACGTCGTCCTTGGCGCCGACATCCATGCCGCGCGTCGGTTCGCTCAGGACCAGGACCTTGGTCGGATAGGCGAGCCATTTGGCCAGCGCCACCTTCTGCTGGTTGCCGCCGGACAGCCCGCCCAGCAGCGTTTTCACATTGGGCGGCCGGATGTTGAGCGCCTTGGCCTGTTTGTCGGCGATGCTGCGCTCGACCGCGGGCTTCAGCCAGAGCCGCGAGATCCGCCCCAGTGAGCTGATCGAGACGTTCTTGTAGACCGGCTCGTGATAGAACAGCATCGAGCGCCGGCTCTCCGGCACGAAGGCGATCCCGGCCTTGCGGGCCTGCGCCGTGTTCTTGAAGCGGGTCGGCTTGCCCTCGATCGTGAGGCCGCCGGATTCCGGCTTCAGCTTGCCGAACAGCGCGCGCGCCAGCTCCAATTGGCCACAACCCATGAAGCCGTAGATCCCCAGCACCTCGCCGGCCCGGACCTCGAGCGAGACGTCGGAGAAGGCGCGGCCGGAACCGAGGCCCTTGGTGGCGAGCACCACCGGCGCCTGCGGCTTGCTGTCGAGCGCAATCTCGCCGGTATAGGTCTCTTCCAGGCCCTCATGGCCACGGCCGATCATCTGCTCGATGACCCAGCTCTTGTTGATCTTCGGCACCGGCTCGGTCGCGACCCGGCGGCCGTTGCGGAAGATGGTGACGGTGTCGGAGATCTCCAGGATGTCGTCCAGGAAATGCGAGATGAAGACGATCGAGCGGCCGCTGGCCTTGACGCCCTGCAGCACCTCGAACAGACGCCGCACTTCCGGCGGCGAGAGGGCGGAGGTCGGCTCGTCGAGAATGATGATCCGGGCGCCGGAATAGAGCACGCGGGCGAGCTCGATCAGCTGTTGCAAGCCGATCGGCAGCGAGCCCATGGTCGCGCGCGGATCGACGTTGAGCCCCAGCATCTCCAGCTGGCGTTTCGCACCTTCCCGCATCGCCTTCCAGTCGACGACGCCGTTCTTGGTCGGTTGCTTGCCGAGATAGACATTCTCCGCGACCGTGAGGTCGGGGACGATGGAAAGCTCCTGGTGCACCATGCCGATCCCGGCATGCAGCGCATCGCGCGCCGAATGGAAATGCACCTGCTGGCCGTCGAGCAGCATCTTGCCGGTATAGCCGGTGTGCACGCCGGCGATGATCTTCATCATCGTGGACTTGCCGGCGCCGTTCTCGCCGACCAGGCCATGGACCTCGCCCTCGCGCAGCTCGAAATCGACCTCGCGCAAGGCGGCGACGCCGCCGAAGGATTTGGAGATTCCCTCCATCCGCAGGCGGGGCACCGCGGTTGATTCGGAAGTCGAATTTTCGGACTCAGCCTGCATATTCACTCGCCACCCGGACATGAAAGCGGCCGGGAGCGTCCTCGCTGGACGCTCCCGGCCCCCTAAGGGTCCTTATCCGCAGTCAGTTTAGATCAGGAAGTGATCCTGCATCCACTGCATGCCGGCCGCGTTGTCCTTGGTGACAACCGGGCCGTCGGTGACGATGTTCTTCGGGATGCCGTTGCCGGTCTTCTCGCCGTTGACCGCCGCCACGCCGGCGACGATCGCGCCGCCATGGATCCGGCAGGACGGGTTGCGCACCGTCGCATGCATCCGGCCGTCGGCGACCGCCGCCAGGGCCGGCGGCATCGCGTCGGTACCGCCGATCTTGATCTCGGTGCGGCCCTTGGCCTTCATGACGTTGTAGGCGGCGAGCGCCATGTCGTCATTGTGGAAGTAGGCCGCATCGATCTGCGGATACTTGGTGAGATAGGTCTCCCAGAGACGGGCAGCCTTGGTCACGTCCCAGTCGGCCGGCTGGTCGTCCAGCACTTCGACGCCCGGGTATTGTGCGACGACCTGCTTGAAGCCCGCGGCACGGCCCTGCGCGCCGGTATGGCCGAGCGCACCCTGGGTCATGATCACCTTGCCCTTGCCGCCGATCGCCGACATCAGCGACTGCGTCACCGCAGCGCCCATGAAGACATTGTCCGGCGCGAGCAGGGCATGCACGTCGATCGTGTCGAGCGGCGCGATCAGCGTGTCCATGTCGATCACCGGGATGCCGGCGTCGATCATCTTCTTCACCGGCTGCGTCAAGGTGCCGATGCCGAAGGCCTGGATCGCGACGAAGTCCCACTTCTGCGAGGCCATGTTGTCGATTGCGGCGCGCTGCTTCACGGCGTCGAGCTGGCCGTCGAACCAGGTCACTTCCACGTTGTAGAGCTTGCCCCAATATTCCGCGGCCTGCTTGCCCTGGGCGCACCAGGTTGCCTGCAGACCGGCGTTGGAGAACGCAGCCTTCAGCGGCTTCTCGGAACGCCCAGCCGCGACCGCTTGTGCCGCCGCTTCTTTGATTCCGAGGCCGCCGACGAGAGCCGCGGCGCCTCCCAACGACGCGCCCGCCAGGAAGCCACGCCGATTGGTCTTCGGTAGATCCGTCATTATTTCCTCCCAAGGAAACTTGCTTATGACTGCAAGACCTGGAAAGTATGGCAGGCGTTTTGTCCTGCCACAAGACCGGACCGGCTTTGGTTCGCCTATTTATCGGACAAATAAGCCGGGGATTTGACGAGGCCGAACCCGCCGCGATTTCTTTTGCACTGCGGCAAACCCTCAAAGCACCTCAGTCCTCAATCGGGCAGTCGATACGCGATCACGTAGTCGCCACGCTTGGTGCCGAACGAGCCGTGACCACCGGCCGCCGTCACCACGTATTGGTGCCCATCGATCGCATAGCTCATCGGCGTCGACTGGCCGCCGGCCTGCAGCCGGTCTTTCCAGACCTCGCGCCCATCGGTCACATCATAAGCGCGGATATAGTAGTCCTGCGTGCCGGTCGCGAAGGCGACGCCGCCCGCGGTCGTGATCGGGCCGCCGAGACTTGGCACGCCCATCTTCAGCGGGATCGGCAGGGGCGCGACGTCGCGGATCGTGCCGTTGCGGTGCATCCAGGCGATCCGCATCGATTTGAGATCGATCGCCGCCATGAATCCCCAGGGCGGGCGCAGGCAGGGCAGGCCGATCGGCGAGAGGAAGGGATGCAGCACCACGCCATAGGGCGTGCCGTACATCGGCTGGATGCCGATCTCGCTGCCGTGGTGCAGCGATAGATCGGGTGTGTCGGGATTGTCCGGCCCGCGCGGGATCAGCCGCGAGACGAAGGGGATGGCGATCGGGTTGGCGATCGCGATCTGCCGCTTGGGATCGACCGCGAGCCCACCCCATTCGAACATGCCGAGATTGCCGGGAAAGACCAGGCTGCCCTGCTCGGAAGGCGGCGTGAACGGCCCTTCGTAGCGCAGCTTGTGGAACAGGATGCGGCAGGCGAGCTGGTCGAAGAGTGTCGCGCCCCACATGTCGGCTCCGGTCAGCTTGCGGTCGGGCCGGAAGCTGAGCGCCGAGAAGGGTTGCGTCGGCGAAACGCGATCGCCTTTCGCCGCGCCTTGCGGCACCGGCCGTTCCGGCGCCGGCACGATCAGCTTTCCGTCGCGCCGGTCGAGCACGAAGATGTTGCCGGTCTTCGCCGGTTGCAGGATCGCCGGCACCGTGCCGCCATCCGGTCCGGGCAGATCGACCAGGCTCGGTTGCGCCTGCAGGTCCATGTCCCAGAGATCGTGGTGCACCGTCTGGTATGACCAAACGCGCTTGCCGGTGTTGATGTCGAGCGCGACCAGCGCATTGGCATAGCGTTCGGAGAGCGCCGAGCGGTTGCCGCCCCAGATGTCCGGCGTCTGCACCCCCATCGGCAGGTAGACCAGCCCGAGCTTGGGATCGTAGGAAGGCGTGATCCAGGCATTCGGCGAGTTGTTGGTATATCTGTGCGTCGCGGAGGCGAGCGCGTTCTCGTCCTCGGCGCCGGAATCCCAGGCCCAGACCAGCCGGCCGGTGTAGACATCGAAGCCGCGGATCACGCCGGACGGCAGGTCGGTCGAGTAATTGTCCATGACCGAGGCCGCCGCCACGACGATCTTCTCGCCGACGACCGGCGGCGAGGTCGGTTCATAGAAGCTGTAGGTCGGCGCCCCCATCCCCTGCTGCAGGTCGAGCACACCGTGATCGCCGAAGCCTTCGCATGGCTTGCCGCTATCGGCATCGACCGCGATCAGCCGCCCGTCATTCACCGGCAGGAAGATTCGCTTCCGGCATTCTGCCGGCGCCGGCGCGCCGGTGGTGTCGGTCGCGCCCTCGGCGGTTTCGTGATAGGAGACGCCGCGGCAGGTCAGGTGCTGGAAGCGCGGATCGGATTTGAGCTGCGGGTCGTAGCGCCAGCGCTCCTTGCCGGTCCTGGCATCGAGCGCGAACAGGATCTGGTGCTGCGAGCAGAGATAGAGCATGTCGCCGACCTTGATCGGCGTCACCTCGAAGGTGGTCTCCGCGGAATCGTTCGGCCCCTGCCCGTCGCCGGTGCGGAAGGTCCAGGCGACTTCGAGTTTGTTCACGTTCTCCGGCGTGATCTCCGCCAGCGGCGAGTAGCGCTGCCCGAACTGGCTGCGGCCATAGGCGCGCCAGTCGGCATCGGGCTGGCCCTCCGCGGCGGCCGGATTGGGTGCGGCCTGCGGAGCCGAGGCGAGCGAGGCTTCGCGCTCGTGCACATTCGTGGTGAGGCCGAGGGCCAGCACGATTGCGCAGAGGGCCACGCCGGCCCAGAGCGGTGCGGCGGCCAACCCCCCGGTCAGCCGCCCCTTGCTTCCGAGATTGCGAGTGACCCACGGGGTCAGCAGCCAGAGCGCCAGCGGGAACAGGATGTCGCCGCGCGCCGCCAGAGGCCACCAGTCGAATCCGATCTCCGCCACCGACCAGGCCAGCGTGCCGATAAGCACTGCGGCATAGACCCAGAGTGCTGCACGCTGTCTGAGCACCAGCAGTCCGGCGCTGATGAGCAAGCCTATACCGGCGATGAGGTAATAAAGGGATCCCCCGACCGCAGCCAGCCAAGCCCCACCGCCCAGCAGGGCGAGGCCGATCAGCCCGACGAAGAGTCCGGTGATGATGGGTATGACCGCAGCGCGACCCGCCATCAGATTGCTAAGACCGCGACCAGCGCGACCGCGGTCGCGATCATGGCGGAAACCAGCAGCACCATAACCCGGCCGCCCGCGGAGGGCTTGCGGCTCCCGGCCTCGATCGCTCTGCGGGCTTGCGGTGGTTTCCGCTCGATCGCGACTCCCGGAACCGGCCGGCCTGCCGCTTCGTCATCGGTCCCGAGCGGCGCCGCCGCCGGATCGGGAAAGTCGACCTTGTCTCCGGTGGCGCCCCGATCGATCGCTTCTCGGAGTTGCTCCGTGTTTTGCTGCTGCGGTGACGGCGTGGGCATCAGCTAGCTTTCCGGCCGATCGCGACGGCCTGTGTTCGGAGGTGCAAAATGAACCGCGCCCTGCCGACGGGGTTCCGCAGCCGCCGCGACAGAACGGCTCGCGACATTGGGGCATCGCGCGCTATACTCGCGACGCTTCCGCCGCCGGGCCATCGATCGGGGGGACCCTTCGTGGAGTTCGACGCTCTTCTGCTCTCACGCCTGCAATTCGTCTGGGTGGTCGCTTGGCACATCCTGCTGCCGGCCTTCACTGTCGGCCTCGCCTCCTTCATCGCGGTGCTGGAGGGCCTGCATCTCGCGACCGGCAAGCCGGTCTATTTCCGGCTCTCCGGATTCTGGACCAAGATCTTCGCGGTTTCCTTCGGCATGGGCGTCGTCTCCGGCATCGTGATGCCGTTCCAGTTCGGCACCAACTGGAGCCGCTTCTCCGATGCGACCGCCGACGTGCTCTCGCCGCTGCTGGCCTATGAAGGCCTGATGGCCTTCTTCCTGGAATCCGCCTTCCTCGGCGTGCTGCTGTTCGGCCGCAGCCTGGTGCCCAAATGGGCGCATTTCGTCGCCGCCCTAATGGTGGCCGGCGGGACCTTGTTCTCCTCTTTCTGGATCCTCTCGACCAACAGCTGGATGCAGACGCCGGCCGGATATGCGATCGAGAACGGCCGCTTCGTGCCGGTGGACTGGCTCGCAATCATCTTCAATCCCTCCTTCCCCTACCGGCTGGCGCATACCGTGACCGGCTTCTATGTCACGACCGGCTTCGTGGTGATCAGCGTCGCCGCCTATTACATGCGCCGCGGGCGCTTCATCGAGGAAGCCCGCAGCATGTTCTCGATGACCCTCTGGCTGCTGACCGTGCTGGTGCCGCTGCAGATCCTGATCGGCGATCTCCACGGCCTCAACACCCGCGAGCATCAGCCGGCCAAGCTCGCCGCGATCGAGGCGCGCTGGGAGACGGCGTCGCGCGTGCCCCTGAGCCTCTTCGCCATTCCCGACCAGGAGGCGGAGACCAACCATTTCGAGATCGAGATCCCGGTTCTGGGCAGCCTCATCCTGGCGCACGATCCCAACGGCACCGTGCAAGGCCTGAAGGATTTCCCGAAGGCAGACCGCGCCCCGGTGATCATTCCCTATTTCGCCTTCCGCATCATGGTCGGCTTGGGGCTCGTCATGCTGGCGATCGTGATCGCGAGCCTGTGGTTGCGGCTGCGCCGCGACCTCTACCTCGCCGAATGGTTCCTGAAGGCCTGCCAATACGCGGCGCCGATCGGCTTCCTGGCCGTGCTGGCCGGCTGGACCACGACCGAGGTCGGACGCCAGCCCTGGACCGTCTACGGCCTGCTCCGGACAGCCGATTCCGTGACGCCCTCGCTGAGCGGCACCGACGTCGCCCTCTCGCTCGCCGGCTACATGATCGTCTATCTCATTATGTATCCGGCCGGCGGCCTCATGATGATGAAGCTGGTGAAGCGCGGCCCGGCTGACCAGCATCACGATGCGGTCGAGAGCGGCCGCCCGCGCGGCCCGGTCGAAGCCCTGCCGTTCGCCGAAGGCCGCGAGGGGAGGCAGCCATGATCGACTTCGTCCCGCTCTGGACCGTCATTCTCGGACTCGGCGTCTTCCTCTATGTGATGCTCGACGGCTTCGACCTCGGGGTCGGCATCCTCTACGGCTTCGCGCCGCACACTACGGCCCGCAACCTGGTCATGAACTCGATCGCGCCGATCTGGGACGGCAACGAGACCTGGCTGGTGCTCGGCATCGTCGGCCTGCTGGCGGCCTTCCCACTGGCTTTTGCGATCATCGTGCCGGCGGTCTATTTCCCGATCCTGGTGATGCTGCTGGCCTTGGTCTTCCGCGGCACCGCCTTCGAGTTCCGCTTCCGCGATTCCGAGCACCGCACCTTCTGGGATCACGCCTTCTGCTACGGCTCCGCGGTCGCCACCTTCAGCCAGGGCGTGGTGCTCGGCGCCTTCATCCAGGGCTTCGAGGTCGAGGGCCGGCATTTCGTCGGCAGCTCCTTCGACTGCTTCACGCCTTTCTCGCTGTTCACCGGCGTGGCGCTGCTGTTCGGCTACGGCCTGTTGGGCGCCGGCTGGCTGATCCTGAAGACCGAAGGCGAGCTGCAGGCCTGGGCCCGCCGCTGGGGCTTCCGCTGCTTCATCGGCGTGGGCCTTGCCGTCGCCGTGGTCAGCATCTGGACTCCGCTAGCCGACCCGCGGATCGCCGAGCGCTGGTTCTCCTGGCCGAACATCGCCTTCCTGGCGCCCGTGCCGGTGATCACCGCGGCGCTGGCGATCTGGGAATGGCGGGCGCTCCGCGGCACGGCCGAAGTCGCGCCCTTCCTGGCCGCGATCTCCCTCTTTGCGATGTCCTATCTCGGCGTTGCAATCAGCCTCTGGCCGATGATCGTTCCGCACCACTTCAGTCTCTGGGAAGCCGCCTCGGCGCCGAGCACCCAAGCCTTCCTCGCCGTCGGCACGCTGTTCCTGCTGCCGGTCATCCTGATGTACACCGGCTGGTCCTACTGGGTCTTCCGTGGCAAGGTTCGCGCCGATATCGGCTATCACTGAGCCGAAGAGTTGCTATCCTCCCCGGCACCATGACCGATGCCACCATCCTCACCGAACTCCGCGCCATCCTGGGCGATGGCGGACTGCTCACCGCAGCCGCCGACCGCGCGCCCTATGAGTCGGGAGCCCGCTACGATCGCGGTCAGGCCGCCTTCGTCGCCCGCCCGAAATCCACCGCGGAGGTTTCGAAGACCGTCGCGACCTGCATGCGCCACGGCATCGCGCTGATCCCGCAATCCGGCAATACCGGCGTGGTCGCCGGCTCGACGCCGGACGCCAGCGGCACGCAGGCGATCCTCAGCCTCGATCGCCTGACCGCGCCCTTCGCGCTCGATCGGGCCAACCGCTCGGTCACCGCCGGCGCGGGGCTGCGGCTCTCGGAATTGAACCGGCGCCTCGCCGCCGACCGCCTCTTCTTCCCGATCGATCTCGGTGCCGACCCGCGGCTCGGCGGCATGATCGCGACCAACACCGGCGGCTCGCGCTTCCTGCGCTACGGCGACGTCCGCCGCAACACGCTGGGGCTGACCGTGGTGCTGGCCGACCGCGACGGCACCGTGCTCGATCTCTCCGGGGGCTTGCGCAAGAACAACACCGGCCCGGACTGGAAGCAGCTCTTCATCGGCACCTCGGGCAGCTTCGGCGTGGTCACCGAATGCGTGCTCAACCTCGAGCCGCTGCCGCAGCAGACCGCCGCCGCTTTGCTGGTGCCGGCCGCGGAGCAGAGCGTCCCCGACCTGCTGGTCGCCATGGAGCAGGCGCTCGGCAGCTATCTCTCGGCCTTCGAGGGGATGTCGAAGAATGCAATGGCCGCGGCGCTGGCCCATGTGCCGTCGCTGCGCAATCCCTTTGCCGGCGGCGCGATCCCTGATTTCGCGATCCTGGCCGAGGTCTCACGCAGCTGGCCGCCGCGCGACGGCGAGCAGCCGCTCTCCGCCGTGCTCGAAGAGGTGCTGGCCGCTCTCCTCGACCGTGGAACGCTCAGCGACGCCCTGGTCGGGCGCGCCGAGGAAATGTGGGCGCTCCGCCATGCGCTCTCGGAAGGCGTGCGGCAGTCGGGCAAGCTGATTGCCTTCGATCTCTCCTTCCGGCGCGGCGACATCATGCGCTTCAGCACGCATATGAAGGCGGAAATGGCGCAGCGGTTCCCCGGGATCACGATCTGCGACTTCGGCCATGTCGGTGACGGCGGCGTCCACTTCAACCTGGTGGTATCCAAGTCGGACCCGCGCGCCACCGATCCCGCTTTCGAGCAGGCCTTGCGCGACTGGGTGTTTCAGGTTGCGGTCGAGGAGTTCGGCGGCAGCTTCAGCGCCGAACACGCGATCGGTCGCCGGAACCAGGGCATGTATGCGCGCTACACCGAGGCGGAGCTGCGCCGGCTCGCCGCGCAGTTCAAGGCCGCGACCTCGCCGGGCCCGCTCGGCGCGGTCGAGCTCTAAAGGTAGCGCAGGCCCGAGCGGGTGAGCAGCGCCGCGTAGAAATAGAGCTCGGCGTCGAGCGCGCGGCGGATATTCTCCGCTTTGCGGAAGCCGTGCTGCTCGCCTTCGAACAGCAGATAGCCGACCGGCACGTTCCGGTCCTTCAGGCCATCGACCATCATCTGGGTCTGGTTCGGCGGCACCACCTCGTCCTCCGTCCCCTGGAAGAAGATCACCGGCACGGTGAGCTGGTCGATGTGGTTGATGGGCGATCGCTCGGCATAGATCTTCTCGTCCTCGGGGTAGGGCCCGATCAGCCAGTCGAGATAGCGCGATTCGAATTTGTGCGTGTCGCGGGCGAGCGCCGCCAGGTCGCTGACGCCGTAATGACTGGCGCCGGCGCTGAAGGTCTTCTCAACCGCGGTCAGCGCCCGCAATGTCGTATAGCCACCGGCGCTGCCGCCGCGGATCGCCAGCCGCTGCGGATCGGCGTTGCGCGCCGCCACCAGATGCCGCGCGCCGTAGGCGCAGTCGTCGACGTCGACAATCCCCCAGGCCTTCTCCAGGCGCAGCCGGTAGGCGCGGCCATAGCCGGTGCTGCCGCGATAATTCACGTCGAGCAGGCCGAAGCCCCGGCTGGTCCAATACTGGACCGCGAGGCTGAGCATGTGGCTGCTGCTCGCGGTCGGCCCGCCATGGCTCTTCACCAGCACCGGGACCTTCTCGCCGTGGGGGGCGCTGTAATCCTTCGAAGCCGGCGGGTAATAGAAGGCATGGGCGATCTCTCCGCCGCTGGTCGGAAAAGCGATCGCCTCCGGCGTCGAGATATAAGGGCGCAGCGCATCGCTGACGATCGCTGACGTCCGAATCACGCGCTCGACGCCGGTCTCGAGGTCAAGCGCCACCAGGGCCTCCGGCTCGGACCCGCTGCCGCCCAGGAACACCACCCGGCCGGCGCCGACGCGGACCTGCGAGATTTCCGTGAACCGCGTGGCGATCTCGGTGAGCTTGCCCGAGCCGGTGTCGAGGCTGCCGAGCTTCCAGAGCCCGTCCTTCACATAAGAGCAGACCAGCCGATCGGCGGCGGCGAAGCCGTAGGTGGACATGTTGAAGTTCCACTGCGGCTTGCCGAACTCGGCTTCCATCGGCAGCACGCGCTCGACCCGGCCGGCCCGCAGGCGATGCAGGTTCCACCAGCCGCCGTCCCGGTCGGACACGAAGTAGAGCTCTCCGGCCGGCGACCATTGCGGCTGGAACAGCGCTTCATCCGGCCCGCCGGCGATGCGCTTGGGCGCGCCGAGCGTCCCGTCTGCGGCCACCTCGGCCAGCCAGAGATCGGTGGTGACCCAGGGCATGTTGGGATGATCCCAGGTCAGCCAGGCGAGCTGGCTGCCGTCCGGGCTGAGCCGCGGCGCCGCGTAGAAGTCATGGCCGGAAGCGACGATGCGAGGCGGCATGGCGCCGGCGAGATCCACCCGCACCAGCGCGTTCCGCACCGCGCCGGGCGAGGTGTGATCCTCCTGCACCAGGAAGATGGCGTTGCGCCGGCGACCCACCGTGCCGTCGGCATAGCGGAGCGCCGCGGCGGGATCGGTGGCCGGCGTGATCGCCCGCGGCGCTTCGCCCGGGCCCTGCCGATAGAGGCATTGGTCGGGATAGTGGGAGAAAATCGCCACGCCGTCGACGACAGTGAAAGCGCCGCCGCCGTATTCATGGGCCCGCGTGCGGACGTTCCAGGCTGGGCCGTCTTCGGGCGTCACCGCCTCGATCGCGCCGTCGCGCCGCTGTCGATAGATCAGGTAGCGGCCCTTCTTCTCCGGCTGCGATTCGGTCCAATAGATGTCGGCACCGTCGAGCATGACCTGGTCCAGCCGGACCGCGTCGGCGGTGACCAGATCGGACGTGATCGGGGAAGCCCAAGACCCATAGGGAGCGACTGGCATCGATCTACCTCATCGAAACTTGCTTCACACGACCCGCAACGCCCGGACGCCCAGCATCACCAGCAGCAGACCGGCGACCACGCTGACCGCGATCATGCCATGCGGGTCCCAGAGCCACATCGCCGCGCCGCCCAGCAGCGGACCGACGAAAGCGCCGAACTCCCAGAACATGGTGAAGATGGTGTTGGCGCTGGGCAGCTCCTCCTTGGTGAAGGCGCGCCCGAGCATGGTCAGCGAGGTGGTGTAGATCCCGTTGCCGAAGCCACCCCAGACCAGCAGCAGAATCCAGATGCTCGGGTTGTCGATAGAGAAGGGCAGCAAAGCCGCACCGATCGCCTGCACCGTGCCGGAGAACATCAGCACGCGCCCGGCATTGAAGCGGTCGAGCAGATGGCCGACCGGGATCTGCGCCGCCATGCCGCCGACGATCAGCGCCGTCACCAGCGAGACCGCCTGCGCCTCGGAGAGGCCCATGCGCATGCCGTAAACCGGCAGCAGGGTCATGTTCACCACCATCGTCCCGCCATGGATGACCGCGGCGATCATCGGCACCGGCGCCCGCCGCGCCGCCTGCAGCAAGGGGATCGACTCATGGTGATGGAAGGTCGGCACGCTGCCGCCCGCCGCCGCGATCGGCACCGGCAGCAGGGCCAGTGCCAGGATCGCCGCGCTGACGAAGAAGGGCACGGCGCCTTCGACCCCCAGCACGCCGATCAGCAGCGGCCCGCCGGCCGAGCAGCCGCTCAGCACCGTCACGTAGATGCCGATGATCTTGCCGCGGGCATGGTCGGGGGCCAGCGCGTTGACCCAGGTCTCGCTGACGATCCAGATCACGCCGATCGAGATCCCCATGATGAAGCGCAGCGCGAACCAGGCCGGCAGCGCAGGCAGCAGCGGGAACAGGACCAGGCAGAGCACCGCGACCGCGGTGCCGGCGACGATGCTGGCGATGGCGCCCAGCCGGCGCACCAGCATCGGCACGAAGACGCCGCACAGGAGCACCGCGATCGGCGGCATGGCGGCCAGCGCGCCATTGGTGAACGAATCGATGCCACGCCGTTCGAGATTGACCGAAAGCAGCGGCCCGACCAGGCTGTAGATCAGCGCGACCACGCCGACGCTCGCCATCACCGCGACGAGGCCCCGCAGGCTGACGCGCTGAACCGCGCCTCCCGAAGCTGGTAAGATCCGCTGACCGTCCAAATGCCACCGCCTGCCGTCCGGACGCGACTATCGACGCCGCGCCACAAAGTTGCAAGACCGGCGCACACGGCCTAGAGATCGGGGATGCCGCACCGGATTCGCAAGCTCGCCCCTGCCGACCTCAAGGACGCCGCGCTCAACTACCTCGGGCGCTACGCCGCCTCGACCGCGCGGTTGCGACAGGTGATGACGCGTCGGATCAACCGCTCGGCCAGGGCGAACGAACTCGACCCGCAGCCCTTGATGGCCGAGTTGGAGCGCGTCGTCGCCATGCTCCACCGCACCGGCCTGCTCAACGACGAAGCCTTCGCCGAAGGCCGCGCCCGCAGCCTCAACCGCCGCGGCGGCTCGCGCCGCCAGATCGCGGCGAAGCTCTCGGCCGCCGGTGTCGCGCAGGCGACCACGGCGCAGGCCCTCGCCGGCCTCGAAGACGAGCTGCCGGATGCGGAATTCACCGCCGCTCTCGCCTATGCCAAGCGACGCCGCCTCGGTGCCTTTCGCGCGGTGTTGGACGAGAGTCCCGAGCGGCGGCGCAAGGACCTGATGGCGATGGCCCGCGCCGGCTTCGCGCTCGACCTCGCCCGCCGCGCGCTGGCCGGTGAAGAAGACAGTTGAACGACGAATCGGAGGAGCTGCATGGCGAAGAAAGTCGCGTCCAGGAAACCAGCCAAACCGGTCCTGCTCTCCGGCGGCAACCCGCAGATCGCCAAGGGTGACGGCGACGCGCCGGTGCAGGCCTATATCGCCGCCATGCCAGATTGGAAGCGTGGCGTCGGCCAGCAGCTCGATGCGCTGATCACTAGGACCCTGCCGCGGGTGCAGAAAGCGGTGAAGTGGAACTCCCCCTTCTACGGCATCGCCGGCCATGGCTACGTCATCTCGTTCCACGTCTTCACCCGCTATGTGAAGGTCGCCTTCCTGCAGGGCGCACATATGAAGCCGCCTCCGCCCGGTTCCAGCAAGGACAGGAACGCACGCTATCTCGACATCCACCAGGGCGATGTGATCGACGAGAAGCAGTTCGCCGCCTGGGTGAAACAGGCGGCGAAGCTGCCGGGCTTCCTCGGGCCGAAGGGCTGAGCCGTTGCTTCCTTGACGCGTTAGAGGTGGCCTTCCTTCTTAAGATCCGACATCGCCGCCTCGATACCCTTCCTGAGGATTCCGACCAGCTCGTCGATCTGCGCCTCGGTGAGGGTGAGCGGCGGGGAGATCACGTTGAGCGCCCCCAGCGGCCGCACGATCAGGCCCAGCCGCTCGCAGTGATCCGATATCCGCTTGCCGATGTTGACCTCGTCCGGCAGGTGCTCGCGGGTCGCCTTGTCGGCGACGTTCTCGACGCACATCATGAAGGCCTTGCCGCGCACCTGGCCGACGATCGGCAGGTCGAGGAGCTCGTTCAGCTTCTTCTCGAGATAGGGCCCCATCTTCTGCACATGGCCGCAGATGTCGTCCCGCTCCATGATCGCGATATTGGCGAGGCCCGCCGCGCAAGCCACCGGATGGCCGGAATAGGTGTAGCCGTTGGTGAACCAGTTGTCGGGATCCGGCGCGCTCATCGCGTCGTAGATCCGGTCCGAGAAGATGCAGGCGCCAAGCGGCTGATAGCCGGAGGTGAGGCCCTTCGCGGTCACGATCATGTCTGGCTCGATGCCGAACACGTCCTTCGAGGCGAAGAAGTGGCCCAGGCGCCCGAAGGCGGTGACCACCTCGTCGGAGATGTAGAGCACGTCATGCCGCCGGCAGACCTCCAGGGTACGCGCGTGGTAGCCCTCAGGGGGAACGATCACGCCGCCGGCACCCATGATCGGCTCGGCGAAGAAGCAGGCCACGTTGTCCGGCCCGATCTCCAGGATCTTGGCTTCCAGCTCCTGCACCAGGTGGTCGCAGAACTCCGCTTCGCTCATCCCCTCCTTCCGGGCCTTCTCCGAGCGATAGAAATTCGGCGAGGAAACGTGGTGAATCCACCCGTCGAGGAAGTTAAGGTAGGGACTGCGATCGCCGGGCCGGCCGGTGATCGAACCGGTGAGGTAGGTGCTGCCGTGATAGGCGTCGATCCGGCTGATCACATGGAGCTTGGACTTCTTGCCGCGCCGCGCGTGGTAGTAATGCGCGAGCCGGACCGCCGTGTCGTTCGCGGTCGAACCGCCGCAGGTGAAGAAGACCTTGTTGAGATCGCCCGGCGCCAGGGTAGCGAGCTTGGCCGAAAGCTCGGCTGCGGGGACATTCGTGGTGTCGACGAAGGGATTGTAGAAGGCTATGCGCGTTGCCTGGGCGGCGATCGCATCGACGATCTCCTTCCGCCCGTAGCCGGCGTTCACGCACCACAGCCCGCCGATGCCGTCGAGATAGCGCTTGCCCGAGATGTCGGTGACGTAGACTCCCTCGGCGCGGTCCATGACCAGCGAGCCGTCCTTCTTGAAGGAGTCGAAATGGGTCCAGGGATGGACGAAGTGATCGCGGTCCTTCCGCCAGATGTCCTGAGGGTCGACCTGGTTGAGATCCGCCGCCCAAACATTCGCCGCGCTGCTCATGACGCGCACTCCCTTTCAAAGGTCCGGGGTAAATCCTATAGTGACTATAATATTATAGTCAACCTAGGAAAGGTTAACGCTTCGGCATGAGCGGACTCCGGGAAAAGCAGAAGGAAACCCGCCGCCAGGCCATGCTGACGGCGGCTGCCAAGCTGTTCAAGGAACAGGGTTTCGCCAAGACCTCGATGGAGGAAATCGCCGCCGCGGCCGAGCTCTCGGTCGCCACCGCCTACAACTACTTCAAGACCAAGGGCGAGATTTGCGTGGCGATCTACAAGGCCGACCGCGACCTGGTGCAGCAGGCGACCGACCGCATCATCGCCGCTCCGCCCAAGGACCCGGTCGCTGCGATCTGCAAGCTGATCGAGACCGATTTCGAAACCGAGGTGCCCTTCATCGACCGCGGCGCCTGGGAGGCCCTGTTCCTGGCCGCGTTCCAGAGCCCGCCCGGCGTGACCGAGGCCTGGAGCGGCGCCGCCTTGTTCCGGGTCGACCAATATCGCCGCCTGCTGAAGGCCTTGCAGGAGCGCGGCTCGGTGGGGAAGGAAGCGGATATCGAAAGCGCCGCCGAGCTGCTTGGCGCGCTGGACTTCTCCTTCTTCTTCACCTGGATCGTCGAATGGCGGACCGGCTCAGGCGCGCCGCGCCGCTTCCTGGATGCCGCCAAGAAGCGCAGCCTCCGGGCCCAGGTGAGACAGCTGGTCGCCGGGCTCAAGGTCTAATTTCCGCCGGGTATACGGATCACATACAAATCAGCGAACCCGGCCGTGGGCTCGGGTGTTGAGTCAGGCGGTGCGGCGTTTCCAACCGGACAGTTCCAACCAGGCAAGGGGCATGACGAAAGGGCGGCGGATCGCAGACGTGCTCCTGGCATTGCTCCTCGCCTCGGTCCCTCCTGGGGCGGCGGCGGCGGCCGAGCCCAAGATCGAACAGGCCGGCTACAAGGTCGAGATGACCACGGTCGAGGACGCGACCCTCGGTGCCGCCCTGCATTCGAGCTCGACCCTGATTGAGCTGGAGGAGAAGCCGCCGGAGGATGTGACCGCGCTCCGCCGCCGCGCCATCGAGGATCTCGCGCGCCTCAAGAAAGCGCTGCGCTCCGCCGGCTACTACGATGGGAACGTCACCATCACGGTGGACGGCGAGACGGTGGTGCCCGGGGCGACGCCCGGCGACTACGAGGACGCCAGCAAGAAGAAGATCCCGGTCGCAATCAGGATCGAGCCCGGCCCGCTCTACAAGCTCCGGAAGATCGAGGTCACCGGTTACCAGGGTCTGCAGTTGCGCCTGAAGCCGGGCACCGCGGCGCGCGCCTCGATGATCATCGCCGAGCGCCGCCTGCTGCTCGACAAGGTGATGGCGGAAGGCCACCCCTTCGCCGCCGTCGCGCTCAAGCCCGCGACGGTGGATCATGCCACGCATGAGCTCGACGTCAGCTTCGAGGTGACGCCGGGTCCGGTCGCCGATCTCGGCAAGGTCACGGTCAAGGGTCTCGACTACACCAACCCCGATTTCGTCGCCAAGCGCGCGGTCTTTCCGCCCGACACCAAATACAGCCCGGCGGCGCTCGAAGGCCTGCGCAGCGATCTTCAATCGCTCGACCTCTTCAGCGCGGTCAAGGTGATCCCGGCGGCGGAGTTGGACGCGGACGGCACGCTCCCGGTCAGCGTCGAGGTGACCGAGCGCGAGCGGCACTTCGTCGGCTTCGGCGCCAGTTACTCGACCAACGACGGTGCCGGTGCCACGGCCTATTGGGGCACCCGCAATCTCTTCGGCAACGGCGAGCGGTTGCGCTTCGATGCGACGGTCGACGGCGCCGATCCCGGCGAGATCACCGACAAGCTCGACTACCGGCTCTCCAGCACCTTCCGCAAGCCGGATTTCATGACCCTGCGCCAGGACCTGGTCGCCAGCCTGGTCGCCGCCGACGAGCACGATCCCGACAGCTTCGACAAGCGCGCGGCGACGCTCAATGTCGGTTTCGAGCGCGCGCTCTCGAAGACGGTTCGCGTGAACTACGGCTGGGAGACCGAAGCCGCACATATCAAGGACGACACCGGCACCAACGATTTCTTCCTGAACGGCCCGACCGCGTCGATCGCCTACGACACCAGCGACGACCTCCTGAACCCGACCCGCGGCGTGCGCTTGACCTTCGGCGGCGAGGCGCTGCCGACCTGGCTCGGCTCCAGCGAGGACGTCTACACCCTGAACGGCACGGCGGCCGGCTATCTCAACCTGCTCGGCAAGGGCGATCTCGTCCTGGCGGGCCGGCTCGGCGTCGCCAGCGCCTTCGGCAGCAGACTCGAGGACCTGCCGGCGGATCGCCGCCTCTATGCTGGCGGCGGCGGCTCGGTGCGCGGCTACGAGTTCCGCTCGATCAGCCCGGAAAGCAGCGACGGCGACGAGATCGGCGGCCGGAGCTCGATCACCGGTAGCATCGAGCTGCGCTACCGCTTCCTCGAGGATTTCGGCATCGTGCCGTTCTTCGATGCCGGCACGGTTTCGTCGGACTCGACGCCCAATTTCGACGAGCCGATCCAATACGCCGCCGGCGTCGGCTTTCGCTACTACACCAGCTTCGGCCCGATCCGTGCCGACATCGCCGTGCCGCTGAACCCGCGCCACGACGACGATCCGGTCGCCTTCTATGTCAGCATCGGACAGGCCTTCTGATGCGCCGCGCCCTGAAGATCCTGCTCGGCATTCTCGGCACCCTGGTCGTGCTGCTGCTGATCGCCTTCGGCCTGATGCAGACCGGTTTCGGCAAGCGCCAGATCCTCGCCTTCATCGAAGCCCAGCTCTCCGAACCCCCGGCCAAGCTCGAAGCCCAGGCGCTGGAAGGCTTCGTGCCCTTCGACATGACACTCATCGGCGCCAAGCTCTCCGATGCCAGCGGCATCTGGCTCGAAGTCGATCGCCTGTCGCTCGCCTGGTCGCCCTCGGCCTTGCTGCGCGGCACAGCGTCGGTCGAAGCTCTTACGGCCGATCGCATCGCCCTGCTGCGGTCGCCGGTCTCGCCGCCGTCACCACCCAGTGACGAACCGACCAAGCTTGAACTGCCGCGCCTCCCGGTCGATATCGATCTCAAGCGGCTCGCGGTCGAGCGTCTGGAGCTGGGGCCGGAGCTTCTCGGCGAGCCCGCGGTCTTTGCGATCCGGGCCCAGGCCAAGCTCGGCGATCCTGCCAAGGGATTGCAGGCCGAGCTCGCGCTCGACCGCATCGACCGCGATCTCGACCGGCTCGCCTTGACCCTCGACTATCGTCCCGCCGCCGACACCCTCGCGATCGAGGTGAAAGCCGAGGAGCCCAAGGGTGGCCTCATCACCAAGCTGGTCGGCCTGCCCGGCACGCCGAAGTTTGCGCTGCACATCACCGGCAGCGGCCCGCTCACCAACTGGCAGGCCAAGGGCCAGGCGGCGTCGGATGACCGGCCGCTGCTCGATCTCACCGTCAGCAGCAATGGCCCGGCCGAGGACCGGACCGTGGCTTTCAACGCGCAGCTCCACGACGCGCCGATGCTGCCGGCGGACATCGCGCCCTTGATCGCGGGTGGCGTCGCCGTGGATGGCCAGGTTCACGTTGCAGCGCTCGACCAGCCGATCCGCATCGACCGCGTGAAGGTCGAAACCCGCGCCGGCACGGTCTCGGCCCAGGGCTCGATCGCGCCCGACCAGGCGCTCGACCTGAAAATGGACCTGCGTCTCGTCGATTCCACGCCCTTCGCAACATTGCTGCCGCCGGAACTGCGTTGGGACGGCGCCAGCGCGGAGCTTCATCTCGCCGGTCCGCTCGCCCAGCCGAAGCTGACGGCGGAAAGCCGGCTCACCAACCTCGGCTACGCAGCCTACGGTATCGGCGACGGCCAGATCAGCCTTGCCGCGAACCTCGACACCGAGAAGCTGCGCGCCGAGGCGGCGACGATCTCGATCGGCGCCAAGGCGATCACCGTCCCCGATCCCAAGCTGCAAGCGATGCTGGCCGGCGGCGCCACCCTCGACTTCGCCGGCGCGCTGGACCAGAGCGGTGCGATCACCGCCGATCACCTTCAGCTCCGGGCCGGCACGGCGGCGCTCGACGCCGAAGGTGCCGCGGCCGGCTGGGGCGTAGAGAGCACCCAGGTGAAAGGCAAGCTCGCTCTCGGCGATCTCGCGCCCTTCCTGGACTTCGCCGGATTGCAGGGCAAGGGCAAGCTCGACGCCGGCCTAGCCTTCGATCGGACCCAGGAAGGAATGTCGCTGGACCTCGATGCCGCGGCGGCGGAGCTTTCGATCGGCATCGCCGAGGCCGATCGCCTGATCGGCGCGACACCCAAGCTCGCCCTCAAGCTGCGCCAGGATCAAGCCGGACTTCTGACCGTCAATGAAGCGAAGCTGGACGGCGCCGGCGTCGCACTGACCGTCGGCGGTACGATGACCCCGGAACAGCGGCTCGATCTCAAGGCCGACGCGAGCCTCGCCGATCTCGGCCGGGTCGTGCCGAATGCCAAGGGCGCCGTCACGCTGGCGGCGACGGTCACGGGCAACGCCGCCGATCCAGCGGCAAAGATCCAGATCGGCAGCGAACGGCTGAGCTTCGACCAGTTCACCCTCGCGCGCTTCCAGGCGGCGATCGATGCGAGCGATCTGGTCTCAGCGCCGAAAGCGGCGATCGATGCGAAAGCCCAGGTGAACGACCTGCCGGCATCCCTGCGTGGCAAAGGCGGCTTTGACACCTCTACCGGCAAGGCAACCGCGGCCAACCTCGACGCGCGGCTCGGTGCGACCAGCGTCACCGGCAAGCTCGACATCGTCGGCGGTCTGCTCAACGGTACCCTCGCTTTCGCCAGCCCGAACCTCGGCGAGTTGGCGCCGCTGCTCGGCACGGCCCTCGGGGGGAGCGCCGAGGGTAGCGTCGAACTGCGCGCAGCGAAGGGAAAGCAGGACGTCGCCCTCGATCTCACCGCGGATCAGTTCGCCGCTTCGGACACGAAGGTCGCGAAGATCCAGGTGAACGCCTCGGCCGCCGATGCCTTCGGCAAGGATCCGGCGCTCGAGGCGGCGCTGACCGCCGGCGGCATCGAGGCCGGCGGCCAGGCGATCGACCGGCTCGACGCCAAGGCGACGGGCCGGCTCGCCGATCTTGCCGTCTCCGCGGAAGCGACCGGCAAAGATCTTGCGCTCGCGACCCGGCTGAACCTGCAAGCCGCCGGCGAGGCGACGCGTATCGCCCTCGCGCAACTCGATCTCACCTTCCGCAAGGTGAAGGCCAATCTGCAGCAGCCGGCGGAGGTGACGCTCCAGGGTGGGGGCACCCGCATCGCCAACCTGGTGATCGCCAGCGGCGGCGGCACGGTCGCGCTGGACGCCGATCTCGGCGCCGACAGCAACCAGATCGCGCTCACGCTGAAGCAGCTCCCGACCTCACTGGCGGAGGTGGCCGCGCCCGACCTGCATCTCCTTGGCACGCTCGACGGCACGCTCAACCTCGACGGGCCGAAGAGCGCGCCGCAGGCCAGGCTCGCGCTCACCGGCAAGGGCCTGGGCGTTTCCGGCGCCTCGGCCCAGCTGGTCGATCTCAACCTCAACGGCGACTGGACCGCGGGACAGTTGCGGGCCGACGGCAAGGCGGTGCTCGGCAAGGGCAGCGGCCTCGATTTCAACGCCGCGCTCCCGATGGCGGCGGATCCGGCGAGCGGCTTCCCGGTTTTCAATCGCGGCGCGGCGCTCACCGCCTCGGCCAAGGGCGAGATCGATCTCGGCCTGGCCAATGCCTTCATTCCCGGGGGCGCCGACCATGTCGCGGGCCGTGCGGCGGTCGATCTCGCCGCCGGCGGCGCGGTCGGACAACCGGTGCTGTCCGGCAAGGTCGCGATCACCGAGGGCAAATACGAGAACCAGCGCTACGGCACGCGCCTCTCTAATCTCACCGCCCAACTCGAAGGCAAGGGCAGCAAGCTGCGCCTGGTTGCCTTGAGCGCGCGCACCCCGGGCGGCGGCACCCTGAGCGGGGAGGGCGATTTCGATTTCGCCGGCGCGATGCCCGTCACCATCGCCATCCACATGGACAAGGCGCGGATGCTGGATGCCACGATCGGCACCGCGGTCACCGCCGGCGACCTGCAGGTCAAGGGCACTTTGGGCGAGGATCTCACGCTCACCGGCAAGATCATGATCGTGAAGGCGGAGATCAAGATCCCCGACCAGCTGCCGGTTGATGTCGAGGAAATCCCGGTCAAGGAGATCAACCTGCCGCCGGCGCGCCAGGCCGAGGTCGATGCCGCAGCGGAGGCGCCGCCGCCGAAGACGGTGAAGATCGGTCTCGATCTCGCGGTCGATGCGCCGGAGCAGGTCTTCGTGCGCGGCCGCGGGCTGGACGCAGAGATGGGCGGCGACCTGAAAATCACCGGCACCGCGGATCTGCCGATCATCACCGGCGCGCTCAAGCTCCGGCGCGGCGACTTCGATCTCTTGAGCCGGCGGCTCGATTTCAACAAGGGCATCGTCACCTTCAGCGGCGCCGAGCGCGTCGATCCGGTGCTGGACTTCGCCGCCACCACCAAGTTGCCCGAGGCCGACGTCACGGTGACCGTGACCGGCACGGCGTCGCGCCCGGTGATTGCGCTCAGCTCTTCGGCCGCCCTGCCGCAGGACGAGATCATGGCGCGGCTGCTGTTCGGCAAGGCCAGCGGCGCGCTCTCGCCGTTCGAGGCAGTGCAGCTGGCCCAGGCCATGGCGCAGCTGACCGGGGTCGGCGGCGGCGGGCCGGGCGTGCTGGACAAGATCCGCAAAGGTCTCGGCCTCGACCGGCTCGACATCGAGGCGGGCGAGGGCAGTGCCACGTCTGCTCCAAGTCTCAGCGCCGGCCGGTATGTCTCCCGCGGCGTCTTCGTCGGCGCCAAACAGGGCGCGACGCCCGGCAGCAGCAGCGCCACGGTCGAGATCGAGCTGACCCCGAACGTCAAGGTCGAGACCGACGTCGGCGCCGATTCCAGCGGCAAGGCGGGTATCAATCTCGAATGGAACTACTGACCTGTCACAACCGCAGGGGCAGATTCGTCCCATAGGGACGAAACCACCGGAAAGCCGCTACCATGGCCGAACCTGTTGATATCTATGCCCACCGCCGCCAGCTCCAGGCGATCGCCTACCGCATGCTCGGCTCCATGGCCGAGGCGGAGGATGCGGTGCAGGAGACGTTCCTCCGCTGGCACCGCCAGGACCAGGCGCAGCAGGTTTCCGAGATCCGCGAGCCCAAGGCCTGGCTGATCACGACCTTGACCCGGCATTGCATCGACCGCCTGCGTGCCGCCAAGGCGCAGCGCGAATCCTATGTCGGCATGTGGCTGCCGGAACCGCTGGTGGAGGAGCCCGCCATCGAACCCGTGGACCGGCTGGAGCTGGCGGAGAGCCTGTCCATGGCCATGCTGATGATGCTGGAGCGGCTCTCGCCCGATGAGCGCGCCGCCTTCCTGCTGCACGAAGTCTTCGATACCGACTATCCGGACATCGCCCGCATCCTGGGCAAGACCGAGGCCGCCTGCCGCCAGCTGGTGCACCGCGCCAAGGAACGGGTCAAGGCCGGCAAGCCGCGCTTCGTCCCGTCACGCGCCGAGCAGGAGAAGGTGATGGCGGGTTTCAGGCACGCGGTCGCCAGCGGCGACGTCGCCGGCCTGGCCGCGCTGTTCAGCGCCGATGCGACGCTCTATTCCGACGGCGGCGGCAAGGCGACGGCGACCATCAACCCGATCTTCGGCGCCGAGAAGATCGCCCGCTTCTTCATCGGCGTGCGCGACAAGCAGCCGGAGGGCGCCGAAATCGTGCCGCGGATCGTCAACGGTTCGGTCGGCTATGTAGTCTATCTCGGCGACAAGGTGCTGCAGGCCAGCCACTTCGAGTTCGACGGCGATCGCATCGCCGAAGTCCACATCGTCCGCAACCCGGACAAGCTGCAGCATCTGATGCGCGGTCAGGCCTAGAGCCGTCGCTCCACGGTCAGCACCGCGCCGCGGACGCCGGTGATCAGCACCTTGGCGCCGTCCGGGGCGTCGTCGCCTTCGGCGCTCCAGACCGAATCGTCGATCTTCACCCGGCCGCGGCCGTTCACGATCGGCTCGGTCAGCTGACCGGTCCGGCCGATCAGGGAGTCGCCGCGGCGGTTCAGGTTCACGTCATCGGTCGCGACGATGATCTTGCGGCCGAACTTGTACCAGCCGAGCACCGAGAGTCCGGACAAGGCTGCGAACAGGATCAGCTGCACCTCCCAGCTCATGGCGGAGAAGACCAGCGCCACCAGGCCGACGATCAGCGCCGCGCCACCCAGCCAGATGAAGAAGAAGCCGGGGGTCAGCATCTCGACGCCGGCGAAGATCACCGCCAGGATGAACCAGTGCCAGAATTGCAGATGATCGAAGCCGGACATGGTCTCCACCTACTCCAAACGCACCCTACTTAACTCTGCGGCCGGCTGAGCACGCTGCTGGTCCGCGTCTGCTGCTGGTCCATCGCCGACTTGGCGAGCTCGGCGATGCCGCCGATGGCGCCGATCACGTTGGCGGCTTCCAGCGGCATCAGAATCACCTTCTGGTTCGGCGCGGTCGAGAGCGCCTGCAACGCCTCGACATACTTGACGCCGAGGAAGTAGTTGATCGCCTGCACGTTGCCCCGGGCGATAGCATCGGAGACGAAGGAGGTCGCCTTGGCTTCCGCTTCGGCCTCGCGTTCGCGGGCCTCGGCGGCGCGGAACGCGGCCTCGCGCTGGCCTTCGGCCTGCAGGATCGCCGACTGCTTCTCGCCTTCGGCCTTCAGGATTGCGGCCTGGCGGAAACCCTCGGCTTCCAGGATGTTGGCGCGCTTCTCGCGCTCGGCCTTCATCTGCCGCGCCATGCTGTCCACCAGCTCCTTCGGCGGGGCGATGTCCTTGATCTCGATGCGGGTCACCTTGATGCCCCAGGGCGAGGTGGCTTCATCGACCACCTTGAGGAGCTGGTGGTTGATCTTGTCGCGCTGGGAGAGCAGCTCGTCGAGATCCATCGACCCCATCACCGTACGGATGTTGGTCATGGTGAGGTTGAGGATCGCGATCTCGAGGTTGTTGACCTCATAGGCCGACTTCGCCGCGTCCAGCACCTGATAGAACACGACGCCGTCCACGCTCACCATGGCGTTGTCCTTGGTGATGACCTCCTGGGTCGGGACGTCGAGCACCTGCTCCATCATATTGACCTTGGCGCCGACCCGGTCGATGAAGGGGATCAACAGATTGAGGCCGGGGCGCAGTGTCTGGGTGTAGCGGCCGAACCGCTCGACCGTCCATTCGCGCCCCTGCGGCACGGATTTGACCCCCATGAAGACGAGCAAGATCGCCATCACCACGATGACGATGGCGAAGACCCCGACGATCGAAATCATGTGCTTCCCCACAGTTGAAACCCGGTCGCGGGTCGCGACCCGATATCGCAACGTAATGTAATCGACCGCGACCGGGGTTCAAGCGAAACCGGACAAAGGGTTGTATGCGTTCGGTGATTTGGCGCGTGATGGTTACCGCGCGAAATCGTTAACCGTCGTAGCTCGCGGCCTGCTGAGAGAAGAACGAGGCCTGGGCCGGCTTCTGCGGCAGCTTCAAGGTGAAATCCTTGGAGCGGACGCGCCCGGTGCGCTCGCCGCGAACGACCACGCCTTCGAGCTTGCTCGGCACCGGGTTCGGCACCAGCGGCACCGCATCTTCCGCCGAGTAGACGCAGATGAACAGCGTCCGCGGCATCGGCGAGAGATTGGGCTTGGAGCCATGGGCCAGCCGCGTGTGCATGAGACACACACTCCCTGCCTGACCCAGGCAGAGCGCCGCGCGACTCTGCATCTCGTCGGCGGTCTTCTCCTCGATCGCGCCGGTGAAGGCGCCGTTGTGCCAGAGCGTGTGCAACTCGCCGCAATGCGAGCCGGCCAGCACTTCCAGGGCGCCATTCTCCTCGGTCATGTCGTCCAGGAGCAGCAGGGCGGTGACCAGGTCGTCATTGCTGTGCGGCGTGAAGGGGAAGTCCTGGTGCCACTTCACCTTGGTCGCCGCACCCGGCAGCTTCGAATTGATCTTGCTGTGGTGGAACTTGACGTTGGGCCCGATCAGATCGGCGACGTAATCGGTCATCCGGCTGGACGCCATCACGTCATGAAAGGCTTGCGACACCTCGACCGGCGAGTTCACCCGCCGCAAGGCAGGTTGGGCGGCGCTATGGCCGGGCTCGAGATCGAAGCGCGGCCGGCCGTCGACCATCTCGCCGTAGTTCTGGGTCTTGGCCCGGCTCTCCTCGACCCAGGCATTGAAGTCGCGGTGCAAGGCGGCGAGCTCGGCCGGGGTGACGGCGCCGGGCGCCATCAGATAGCCGTTCTCCCGGAAGAAGTCTTTCTGTGCTGTGGTCAGCGCGGACATGCGTTGATGATAGAGCGTATCGTCGTCATTTTGAAAGTCTCGTCATGGCCGCCCAGCTGGAACCCACTAGCCCGTCAGCTTGAGGGCTGGATCAAAGCCTGCTCAGTCAAAGTTTCGATTTGCAATCTCCTGGACTGGATTCGTCTCAACTTTTGGTTATGCTTGTTCCGCAGAGGCTCGGCGTTGGCGCTAGCTTAACGACTGGTGAATCGCGGCAATTGCTTGAGCATTCGATTGTGAAGGTAGTTCATGACGCACCCAACCGAAGTGGTAACGGCATGGCGAAGTAAATCAGCTCTACTCTTTTATGAACGAGTAGTTCCGCTCAACATGATGTTCGAAATGACGGGTTATGCTCTGGGCCAAGAAGCAAATCTCGCGGAGTTGGATTTAGCAACACTTAAGCGTCTTCCCGTAGAGGAGTTCTTTCCAGAACGGTTCAGAACTCCTGCGTTCATGGAAGATCTGGATGAAGCTAGTAAATACTACTTTCTGTTCTGGTTTCCGCGCTTTTCGCAGATGAGCGAAGTAATGCAGTCGATACTCTACGCCCATTTTGGCGAAACCAAAGGTTCGGCTGAAGAAAGGGCACCAAAGGTCGTCGGGCAATTTCTGGCGAAGTACTCACTTACTGCTGCGCCAGTTTACTTCAATGACGGGATGGCAACGGCCGATGAATCTGAATCGAACATAGCGACGGACCCTGTGCTTACCCTATCTGCATGTAAGCTCGTTGATGCCCGTAAGCTTGATTGGGATAAATTGATAGAGTTCCGCAAAGACAGAGATGGAACGTCGAAATTCCGGCGGTTTCGAGGATTCCTCTACGAGAACTATGTTGGGAAACCGGCGTCTTATGTTGAAGACGACATTTTGCGACGGGTGGAGGACTACGAAAGCACGATCAAGCGCTGGGACTTCGAAACTGTTCAGGGCACGCTTAATACAATTTTCACTTCAAAGATTCTCGCGGGCGCGGTTACTGGCTCGTTTCTGGCGAGCCTAATGGGCGCTCCCCTTCCTGCAATTTTATCAGCGGCGGGTGGCGTTTCTCTCGAAATCGGAAAGAGTTTGATTCAGCTCAGAGGGCGAAAATTTACCCTCCGCGAGATGCTTAAAGATAACCCGATCTCATACATCGTTACCGCCAAGGCGCTCGAAAACGAAACTAATTCTGGAGAAAGTACGAAGGCTCTCTAAGGATTAGTTCGACCTCAGACATTGAAAATCCAACTTCGATCCGGTCGAACCAAACTCGTGGGGTACGTCTTCGCGATTCATGACGATGATGAAAGGACAAGTTATCCCGGCATCCGTTCCGGCAAGGGCAGCGGGGTCACCTTGCCCTGGTCCTCGAGCTCGACGGATTCGATCTGTTCCGCGCGTTTGGTGACCTTGTCGGTGGAAATGCGGATCTGCCGCACGTCCTCGTTCGCCTGGTTGAAATGGTTCTGCAGCTTCTCGACCCGGTCATCCAGCCGGTTGATGTCCTGGAGCAACTCCCGGACCTTGGTCTGGATGACATGCGCCTGCTCGCGCATGTTGACGTCGCGCAGCACCGCGCGGATCGTGGTCAAGGTCGCCATCATGGTGGTCGGCGAGACGATCCAGACCTTGGCGCGGCCGGCTTCCTCGACCAGGTTCGGGAAGTTGCTGTGCAGCTCCGCATAGACCGCTTCCGAGGGCAGGAACATCAGCGCCGAATCCGCGGTGGTGCCGGGCAGGATGTATTTCTCGGCGATCGCCTTCACATGGGTGCGGATCGCGGTGGTGAACTCGCGCTGGGCAAGCTTGGTGGCGATATCGTCCTTGGCCTCGCGCAAGGACCGATAGGCTTCCAGCGGGAACTTCGCATCGATCCCGATCGAGCCCGGCGGGTTCGGCAGCCGCAGCAGGCAATCCACGCGTTTGCCCGAAGGGAGCGTGGCCTGGAACTCGTAGTTGGCGGCGGGCAGCACGTCGCGCACCAGGTCGGCGAGCTGGATCTCGCCGAAGGCGCCGCGCGACTGCTTGTTGGAGAGGATGTCCTGGAGGCCGACCATCTGGCCGGCCAGCCCATCGAGCTTCTTCTGCGCCTCGTCGATCACCGCCAGCCGCTCTTTCAGCTCCGAGAGCGACTTGCCGGCTTCATGTGAGGATTGCTGCAGCCGGTCGGCGACGCGGTTGCCGAACTCGGTCAGGCGGCGGTCCATCGCCTCCTGGCTGCCGGCCTGGTGCGCGGCCAGCTGCTGTAACTGGCCGGAGAGCGCGTCGATCCGCGGATCGGGCAGCGCCACCGGCGCGGCCGGCTTCGGGCGGAGCAGCAGGATGAGGATGGCGACAACGCCCAGCAGGGCGAGAGCGGAGAGGACGAGGGGCATTTCAGGCATGGCTCACTTCCCGATAGAGATTCGCGACTCGGCGCGGCCGGTTGCTTGACGATAGCCCGGGAAATCCATAGGTAAAGGTACGAAACGAGTACGGTTGAGTAAAGTACGAAACGAGAACGAAAGCAATGGCCGTTCTGCCCATCATCGTCGCGCCCGATCCGCGCCTGAAGCAGGTCGCGAAACCCGTCGACAAGGTCGATGCCGAGATTCGCCGGCTGATGGATGACATGCTGGAGACGATGTACAAGGCGCCGGGCATCGGGCTCGCGGCACCGCAGGTCGGCGTGCTGAAGCGCGTAATCGTCATCGACATCGCGCGCGAGGATGAGAAGCCGGAGCCCTTGCGCATGGCCAACCCGGAACTGATCGCGGTCTCGGACGAAGACGCCGTCTACAACGAAGGCTGCCTGAGCCTGCCCGAGCATTACGCCGACGTGACGCGACCGGCGGCGATCAAGGTGCGCTATCTCGACCATGAGAACGAGATTCGCGAGCTCGAGGCCGACGGCCTGCTCGCCACCTGCATCCAGCACGAGATGGACCATCTCGAGGGGATCCTGTTCGTCGATCATCTGACGGCGCTGAAGCGCAACATGATCCTGCGCAAGCTGTTGAAGGCGAAGAAGAGCCAACAGCCCGTCTCGGCCTGAGCTGATGACTGCGCTCAAAGTGATCTTCATGGGCACGCCCGACTTCGCGGCGGTCGCCCTGAAGGCGCTGGTCGATGCCGGCCACGCGATCGTCGCCGTCTATTCCCAGCCGCCGCGGCCCGCCGGGCGCGGGCAGGAGCTGCGCAAATCGCCGGTGCAGATGCTGGCGGAAGCACGGGGATTTCCGGTGCGCACCCCCGTCAGCCTGAAGACGACGGAAGCGCAGGCCGAGTTCGCCGGCTTCAAGGCCGATCTCGCCGTGGTCGCCGCTTATGGCCTGATCCTGCCGCAGGCAATTCTCGATACCCCGCGGCGCGGCTGCCTCAACATCCATGCCTCGCTGCTGCCGCGCTGGCGCGGGGCCGCGCCGATCCAGCGTGCGATCCTCGCCGGCGACAAGGAGACCGGCATCTCGATCATGCAGATGGATGCCGGGCTCGACACCGGCGCGGTGCTGCTGGAAAAGCGGATCGCGATCCGCGACACCGAGACGGCCGGCGCATTGCACGACCGCCTCGCGGCACTCGGCGGCACGGCGATCGTCGAGGCACTCGCTGGAAGTTACAAGCCGATGCCGCAACCCGCCGACGGCGTCACCTATGCGGCGAAGATCTCGCCGGAAGAAGCGCGGCTCGACTGGAATCGTCCCGCGGCGGATCTCGCGCGCGCCGTGCGCGCCTTCAATCCGGTCCCGGGCGCCTGGACCACTT
The DNA here is from genome assembly GCF_041905885.1 of Dongia sp. NCBI lineage: Bacteria > Pseudomonadati > Pseudomonadota > Alphaproteobacteria > Rhodospirillales > Dongiaceae > Dongia > Dongia sp. Next base: position 197,960 of record NZ_JAYRKD010000001.1, read on the forward strand.
TGCCGAACGGCGAGCGGTTGAAGATCCTTTCGGCCCTGGTCGCCGACAGGAAGGGCGCGCCGGGCACGCTCCTTGACGCGCAGCTCACCATCGCCTGCGGCGAGGGCGCGCTGCAGCCGCTGCTGGTCCAGCGGCAGGGCAAGCGCGCGATGGAAACCGGCGAGCTGCTGCGCGGCCTTGCGCTGAAACCCGGCGAGCGGTTCACGTGACCCGCTTCAAGCTCACCATCGAATATGACGGCGGCGGCTTCGTCGGCTGGCAGCGCCAGGACAACGGCCCCTCGATCCAGCAGTCGCTGGAAGACGCGGTGTTCCGCATCACCGGCGAGACCGTGCTGGTGCAGGGCGCCGGCCGCACCGATGCCGGCGTGCATGCACTGGGCCAGGTCGCCCATGTCGATGTCGAGAAGGCGATCGAGGCGGAGAAGCTCAAGGACGCGATCAACTACCACCTGAAGCCCGCGCCGATCGCCGTCCTCTCTTCGGCAGTCGCGCCGCAGGACTTCCACGCGCGCTTCTCGGCGACCGGCCGCGCCTATCTCTACCGCATCGTCAACCGGCGCGCGCCGCTGACCGTCGATCACGGTCGGGCCTGGCTGGTGAACGCGGCGCTCGATTCCGACGCCATGCACGACGCCGCGCAAGTGCTGCTCGGCAAGCACGACTTCTCCACCTTCCGCGCCTCGCTCTGCCAGGCGCAATCGCCGGTGAAGACCCTCGACCGCCTCTCCATCCACCGCGTCGGCGAGGAGATCCAGGTGATCGCCGAGGCGCGCTCCTTCCTGCACCACATGGTGCGCAACATCGTCGGCACCTTGCGCCTGGTCGGCGAGGGCAAGTGGTCCAAGGACGATGTGCGTGAAGCGCTCGAAGCCAGGGACCGCACCAAGGGCGGTCCCACCGCGCCGCCCGACGGGCTCTATCTGACAAGGGTAAGCTACTGAAGAAGAAACGCCCGCCCTCTTTCGAGAGCGGGCGTCCCCGATCAGATCAGCCGGATGAGCGCTACCTGCATTCGCGCAGGAAGGTCAGGTTGTTCTGGCGCAAGCCATCCGGCGAAGTCGTCAGGTACGGCTGTTGCGTGCGCGGATGCGTGATGACCACGACCGCGACGCGCTTGCCGGCATTGACCCAGTAGCTGTCACCGCGACCGATATTCGCGATCACCTCGTCGATCGTGTGATACCAGCCCACGCCGCCCAGACCCTCCAGACGCTGGTCTTCGTCCGGGCCATCCTTGCGCGAACAGGTGACATCGTAACTCGCCATCTCTCTCCTCCACTCCCCATGATGAAGACGCGTGGTGCCATGAACCGGCTCGACTGAAGCGACGATCCTTCATGCGGACATGCGCATGCGCCGACACGCAGCCGGTTCCCCATGCTTGCGGGTCTTACAATCCGCGGCGTCACGCCGCGCTTGCTTTTTCAGCCAAACTCCCGATGTCCATCGATGTGGCCCGTGCTCGATGAAATTCAAGCACTAGGGGTAGTGGGTGCGTGTGTGAGGGTTAATCCGCGCGCGATTCACTCGCAGATGCAAGCGCGCGCGATTCGCCGGCGCAACCGCCGCGATATCAGACGCGCCGGCTCATATGCACGATGAAGCCACCCTTGAACGCGGACTCCGCGTCGAGGCGATAGCCCTGCTTGCGATAGAAGGCGACGTTCTCCGCGAACAGCTTGTTGGTGTAGAGGCGGAGCTCTGTGAAGCCGAGTTCGCGGGCCAGCGCTTCTGCATGGCCGAGCATCCGGCGGCCGTAGCCACGCCCCTGCTGCGCCGGATCGACGGCGAGATTCTCGATCAGCAGATGATCGGGCTCGTGGATGCATTCGACCAGGGCGACCAATGCGCCTTCCGCGAAGAGCAGGTCGATCAGGTGCTCGCGCACGGCGAGGTCATAGTCCGCTGTCATCGGCTTCGGCGCGCGGCCGATCACCGGAATCCATTTCTCGTAGGCGGCGCGGGTCAATGCGGCGATCGCGGCGGCATCGGCCGGGACCGCGCGGCGAATTTCCGTCTCAGCCACGGGCCGCGAGCCAGCCCGGGAGTTCGCGGATGCTCTCCAGCTGGGCGAAGCGCGGCGAGTCCGAGGGCGGCTCGGCATGCTCATGCGCCCAGGTGATGTGATAGGGGATGTGGATGCCCCAGAGGCCCGCTTCCAGCGCCGGCAGCACGTCCGACTTCATCGAATTGCCGATCATCACCGTCGCTGCAGCTTGGATCCCCTGGCGCGCGACGATGCGGCGATAGGTGTTGGCATCCTTCTCGCTGACGATCTCGATCGCCTGGAAGAAGTCGCCGAGGCCGGAGCGGGCCAGCTTCTGCTCCTGGTTCATGAGGTCGCCCTTGGTCACCATGACCAGCCGGTAGCCGCCCTGCAGTGCCTCCAGGGTCTCGGCGACACCGGGCAGCGGCTCGACCGGATGTTCCAGCATCGCCCGGCCGAGATTGAGGATCTCCATGATGGTCTTGGCCGGCACGGCGCCGCGCGTCAGGTCGATGGCGGTCTCGATCATCGACAGGGTGAAGCTTTTGACGCCGTAGCCGTAGAGCTTGAGATTCTTGATCTCCACCTCGAGCAGGCGCGCCCGCATATGGTCCGGCTCGCCGTAATCCTTCAGCAGGCCGACATAATGATCCTGCGTCAGGTGGAAGATCGACTCGTTGTGCCAGAGCGTGTCGTCGGCATCGAGTGCGACGGTGGTGATGATCATTCGAACAAGCCCTTCTTCAAGCCGTCGATCCAGCGATGGGCGATGGCGGCGGCTTCGGATGCGCTGAAGGTCTTGGGGTCGAGACAATGCTCCAGCCAAAGCCCGTCGAGCAAGGCGGTGAGCGCCAGGGCTGCCTGCCGCGCCTCGATGGCAATGCCGTGCTCGCGCCTCAGTTCCGCGATCATCCCCTCGAGCAGGCGGCGATAGCCGGCATAGACCTTGGCGTGGATCGCGTGAATCTGCGGGTCGGTGCGGGTCAGATTCCAGAAGGCGAGCCAGACCGCGAGGAGATCGGCGTCGAGCAGCGGCGGCTTGAAGCTGGTCTCGATGAAGGCATGCAGCCGCGCCTCGGCCGAGGGACCGGCGGCGGCGAGCGCCTGGTCCAGGATCGCGGCGATCTGCTTGCCGGTCGCGCGATAGGTCTCGGCGATGAGGTCCTGCATGCCCTCGAAGTGATGCCGGACCAGGCCGGGCGAGACGCCGGCCTCCGCCGCGACATGCCGCACCGAGGTGCCGGCAAGGCCGTCCCGTGCCAGGCAGCGCGCGGTCGCCTCGATCAGCTGCTGGCGGCGGCTTTCCGGCAGGTCGCGGGTGAACTTCGGTCCCGGGCTGGCTTTGGCGGAAATGGCGGCATCCTCGCAATTGTACAGACGTAAAATAACCGCTTGCACGCTATTATACGATCGTATAATTACGATCTCACCCAGGACACAGCCGGAAGAGGCAGCCATGTTGCGCGACGTGAGGTTGGAAGCGGGGTCGGCGGTGATCGCCTGGACCGATGGGCATCAGGTGACGGTGCCGCTGCTCTGGCTGCGCGACCACTGCCCCTGCCCGAAATGCCTGCACCCGGAGACCCGGCAGCGCCTCTCGGATCAGGTGGCGTTTGAGGATGCGCTCTCCACCCGCCGCCTCAGCATCGCCGCCAACGCGCCGGAGCTGGAGATCGAATGGGCCGGCGACGACGCCCATGTCAGCGCCTTCGATGCCGCCTGGCTGCGCAACGCCACGCGCCTCGCCGGGCCCGCCGCGCCGGAACCCTTCCTTTGGAATGACGCCCGCTTGAACGGTGCCCCGCCCCACGTCGCCTATGAGGCGCTGATGGCGCCGGATGCGGCCGGCGACCGCGTGCTGAAGGACTGGCTGGAGCAGATCGAGCGCTACGGCTTCGCCTTCGTCGAAGGCACGCCGGCGACGCCCGAGGCGACCCAGGCGGTGGCCCGGCGCGCGGCCTATATCCGCGAGACCATCTTCGGCGGCTATTACGATTTCACCGCCAACATGGAGCACAAGGACACCGCCTATACCTCGATGGCGATCGGGCCGCATACCGACGGCACCTACAGCTTCGACGCGCCCGGCTACCAGATGTTCCATTGCCTCGGCCTCGACTGCGTCGGCGGCGACAGCGTGCTGGTCGACGGCTTCGAGATCGCGGCGATCATGCAACGCGAGATGCCGGACCTCTACCGCGTGCTGACCGAGGTCGAGGTCACCGGCCAGTACATCGACCATGAGAAGGGCATCCACCTCATGGCCAAGCGCCCGGTCTTCCGCCTGGATTCGAGCGGCCGCCTGGTGCAGGTCAGTTTCAACCATCTCGACCGCGCGCCGCTGTTCCTGCCCGCCCCCGAGCTCCAGGTCTTCTACCGCGCCTATGGCGCCTTCGCGCGTCTCGCCAACGACCGCAAGCTGCAATATCGGCGCCGCCTGGAGCCGGGCGCGCTGGTTCTGTTCGACAACTGGCGCCTGTTGCATGCGCGCGATGCCTATCAGGGCTACCGCCGCCTGGCCGGTGCCTACCTCAACAAGGAGGATGTCGAGAGCCGGCTGCGGGTGCTGCGCCTCAAGGAGAAAGATTTGGCCGAAGCGGCCTGATCTTCAGAACATCGGCCCGTGGACGAGGCCATAAAGCACGAGATCGAGGATTCGACTGAGGCTGAACTCCGCGAGGACCAGCGCGACGATGACGCCGATTCCGGTACCCAGCAACCGCCAGAATGCGAAGAACTCGCAAGCGGTGACGAACAGGATGACCAGCCAGAACAGGTCGTAGACCACGCTGTCGTCCAGTCCGTAATAGCCGGCGACCACGATCGGGATTTGCAGGCCGATGCTGAGAATTGAAAGCCAGTTGTAGACCGCGATCGCGCCATAGATGCGCGCCTCGCGGTCGATGGCCCGGCCGGCATAGAACAGCAGCAGCGGGAATGAGACCCAGCCCAGCCCATAGGTGATCAGCTCGCCGAGGACGACGCGGACCATATCGGTGTCCTCGGGCCACTTCGCCCGGAGGTGTATCAGGAAGAGCACGATCGGCAGCAGTGGAAGCGCGAGCCGGAACGACCGCCGCGCCCCCCGCGCCGAGAGATCAAAGAAGCCGGCGAAGCCGGCGTCGAAGCGGGCGAGGCGCAGCAGGCCGTGCAGCGCGATCTCAAATTCTGCGAAGCTGATCATGCGGGGAGTGTGGCGCGTTCCGGCTACTTGATCCAGTCGATGATGTGGTCCTCGAGGTCGCCGGCCGCGCGCTCCGAGATCGCCCGGCCGCGGACCGAGATCCCCGCCTGGTGCACGGTCTTGGGATCGCCCGAGACCAGCGGGTGCCACCAGTACAGGTCGCGGCCTTCTGCCACCAGCCGATAGCCGCAGGTCTCCGGCAGCCAGTCGAGGCGGCGGATGTTTCGCGGGGTCAGCTGCACGCAGTCCGGGACGATTTCCTTGCGGTGCTTATAATCCTTGCAGCGGCAATTCCTGAGATCGAGCTGCTTGCAGGCGACATTGGTGAAGTAGAGCTCGTTGGTGTCGCCGTCGCGCAGCTTCTCCAGGCAGCAGCGCCCGCAGCCGTCGCACAGGCTCTCCCATTGCTTGCGGTCCATCTGTCCGAGCGGAGTCGTCTTCCAGAATGGTTTGTCTGCTGGATCGGCCATGGCCGGCACCGTAGTCTTGCCGGCGCGGCGATGCAAACAGCAGCGCCTCCCGAATTTCCGACGCGCGACTCGCTCGGCGCCAAGGTGTCAATCGCGCGCGGCGGGCAGCGGTGAAAAATTACCGAAAATTTGACGCAATTTTTACTACCGGCGAATCGCGCGGCAAATGTATGACTCGGCTCGACAGTTTCGGGGACTCGATCCGTCCGCCTGCGGATCGAAGACTGCATTGGAATCGGGATGAGCACCTTCGCCCGTGATCGACGATCGCCCGAACGGGGATCGCTAACCGAGTTTGCTGTGGGACGCCCGCAGCGCCGCGCCGTCGATCTGATCGAGAATCTGGAGCTCCTGCGCCGTGCGCCGCGGCGCCCGAGCGGACTGCCGCTCAGCGCCGTCGAGCTCTCCGCCGCCGATAGCTTGATGCGGATCGCGCGGGCGATGGCGCCGTCGCTGGACGAGATCCGCGCCATTGCACAGCGCTACGCGATTGCCGGCAGCGACACCGAATTGCTGCGCCATCCCGAGGTGGCCGAGCTGGTCGCGGAGCGCTTCCCCTATCACCAGCCCGACCGTGCCGCCTGCCGGGCCTATTATGAAGCGCACCCGCAGGAGTTCCGCGGCACCGACCTTTATGAGGGCGGCGAGATCGTGATCGGCGGCGATGTCACCGACCGCGACTGGCGCAGCGACGCCTATGGCCGGGCCGAACGCATCATCGCGATGCTCCACTACGACCGACGGGTCTTCAACGACCTGCTGCTAACCTCCGCCGCCAGCGCCGATGCGCGCGGCGGCCGGATCGGTCCGGTCGCTTGCGGCGCTTGGCAGAGCGAGGTCGCGGCGCCGTTCTTCAGCCTGAAGGCCGGCGAGGTCTTCCCGCTGCCGGTGCCGTCCCGACAGGGCTTTCATGTGCTGCTGATGGAGCGGGTTCAGGCGGGGCGGTTGCGTCTCTTCGCCGAGGTCGAGACCGAGGTGGCCCGGCGCCTGGCCACGCGGTCGCGGCTCGCCGCCGCTTGGCGGCATCTGGAAAACCTGAGCGAGCGCGCGGGTCGCTAACCACGGGTTGTCACCCCCAGAAATCTATACACCATTCCTGGGGTGTGGCCGGCTGGTCGCGGGTCCTGTCGCATTAAGATAAAATTTTAGGTTCATTCTTGACTTCTGAAGGCATCAGTTCCTAGTCTTATTCGGAGATAGGCCGAGCTCGCTTGGGGGGAGAAATATGACCGCTCTAGCGCTTAACGGTAGATCGCTGAATTTCCGGGGAAAGTCCGGGCCTCACTTGGCGCGCGGCCAGCACCGCATCGCCATGGGTCCACTCGAGCATGATCGTCTTAGAGTTGTCATAGCTCAAGCCCAACAGGCGGGGATTCAGGGGTCAATTCCTGAGACTCTACGAGATCCGCGCCTGGCCCAGATGCTGTCGCGCCAGTTCAAGGTGCCGACGCCGAGCCAGGATGCCTGCCAGCGCTACTATCGCGATCATTTGGAGCAATTCCGCGAGCCGGATCGCTATATCGGCCGGCAGATCGTGTTGCGCGGCGCGCGCGGCGATGCGGCGGCACGTGACGAAGCCTGGGCGCGGGCGGAGCGGCTGATCGCGATCCTGTTCTTCGACCCGAAGATGTTCGGCGACCTGGTCGCGACCTATGACTCGATCAGCGACGGGACCGGATCGGGCCGGATCGGGCCGGTGGTGCGCGGCGAGCTTTCGCCCGAGCTCGACATCGCCTTGTTCGGTCTCAAGCCCGGGCAGATCTATCCGGCCCCGGTCGCGACGGAGCAGGGCATCCATGTGGTCATGCTGGATCGCGTCGTGCCCGGCGAGGTCACCGCCTTCTCCGTGGTGCATGGCCGGATCTCTGCCGGGTTGCGCAGCGCGATGCGGCTCGCGGCGGCGCGGCGGCATCTGGCGCGGCTGGCGGAACGCTACAGGGCAGCCGCCGCCGCCGAATAGGCGCTAGCCGAGACTCAAGCGGAGCTGCCCTTCTTCCTGGCCGAGTTCTGCGCGGACCCGCTCCGGGGGCAACACGACGCGGATCGTGGTGCCGCGCCCCTTGACGCTTTCGATCAACATCATGCCGCCATGGAGCTCGGTCATGCTGCGCGCCAGCGGCAAACCGAGACCGGTGCCGGAATTGTGGTTGCGGCCGGCCGCCGCCTGGCCGAACAAGGTGAGCGCCACCTCGATCTCGGCATGGGTCATGCCGGAGCCTTCATCGACCACCTGCAGCTCGAGCCCGCCATCCGGGCGAAGCCGGCATTTGAGGACGATCAGGCCGCCCATCGGCGAATACTTGCTGGCATTACCGACCAGGTTGATCAGGATCTGCAGGATCCGGCGCCGGTCGGCGTGCAGCCAGATCTCCTCGCGCGGCATCTCGACGCCGAGCTGCTGCAGCCGGTTGCCGATCTGCTCGCCGAGCAGGCGCCGCACCTCGACGACGACGTCGGTGATGCGGAAGTCGGATTCGTTGATCTCCATCTTGCCGGCCTCGACTTTGGAAAGGTCGAGGATGTCGCTGATCAGGTTGAGGAGATGCTCGCCGCTGTCGACGATCACCTTGCCGTAGTCGCGATAGGCCGGCGCCACGCCGGGCCCGACCTTCTCCATGGCGATCACCTGGCCGAAGCCAATGATCGCGTTGAGCGGGGTCCGCAGTTCATGGCTCATGCTGGCGAGAAAGGCGGACTTGGCGCGGCTGGCGGCATCGGCCTGCTGGATTGCCAGGGTCAGCTCGGCACGGCTGCGCGACAGCTCCGCCTCGCGCAGCTTGCTGTCGGTGATGTCGATCAGATAGCTGTCGAGGAAGGTACGGCCGAGCTCCTGGTCGACATAGACCCAGGCCACCTCGCGACCCCAGCGCAGCTCGCCGGTCAGCGGGTGGACGAAGCGGAACTCCAGGTCGAACGGCTTGCCGAACTGCTTGCGGGCGATCTCGGCGTTGAGATAGCGCGCACGGTCCTCCGGCACGATCGACTGGTACCACTCGTCGAGGCGGGAATCGCCGCTGGCATTGGCGGTGCCGAACAGCCGCTCGCTGTCGCGGCCGAACACCTGGCAGCCGGCCTCGTCATAGCCGTGCCGGCTGTCGCCCTTGACGCCGCGGCAGAACATGATGTTGTGGAGATTCTCCACCAGCGAGCGGAACCGGCGCTCGCCCTCGCGGGCGGCGTTCTCGCGCTCCTTCTCGTGGGTGATGTCGGTGTGGATGCTGAGCAAGCCGCCGTCGGCGGTCTTGATCTCCTTGCTGCGGATCCAGCGGTCGTCGATTTTGCGCTCGAACGAGCCGCTCGGTCGCTGGTGCTGCTCGAGCCGGTTGGCGACCACATCGTCGAGGTTGTCGAGCTGCAGCTCCTTGGCCTTATGCTCGCCCCAGCGCGCGTTCTGCCGTGCGAAGCTTTGGCCGAGCTCGACCAGATGCTCGAAGCCGGAGAAGAACATGCGGACGTAGATGTCGTTATAGGCGACGAGCTTGTCCTCGGCGTCCCACAGCGAGTAGGCGACCCCGCTCTGGTCCAGCCCGTCGCCGAACACGTCCAGCGTATGGGCGGCGGTCATGCTGGAGGCAATCCGATGCGGCATCCAGGTCCCCAAACCTCGACAGAAGCAAAGCAAGTTCCGAGCGGCCGACAAATGCAGCCGCCCCTTCCCCCGACACAGGAACACAGTATGGGTATAGATATTGCTAACGAATCGTGAATGGGGAATGGTTGGACGCGAGATAGTGTTCAATTGGCAGCGGAAAAATCATGACAGGCGCAGCCCGTACCGCTCAGGAACTCGCCGCTCGGGAGCTCGGCCGAGGCTTTCCCGCCGGCTTTCGCTGGGGTGCCTCGACCTCGGCCTACCAGATCGAGGGCGCCGCGGCCCTGGACGGCCGGGGCCCGAGCATCTGGGACATCCGCAGCCGGATCAAAGGCAAGACCGCCAACGGCGACAACGGCGACGTCGCCGCCGACCACTATCACCGCTACCAGGAGGACATCGCGCTGATGCGCGATGCGGGAATGCAGGTCTACCGCTTCTCGACCGCCTGGCCGCGCATACTGCCGCGCGGCCGGGGTGCCATCAACCCGGCCGGGCTCGACTTCTACGACCGGGTGATCGACACGACCCTGGAGGCGGGGATCGAGCCCTGGCTCTGCCTCTATCACTGGGACCTGCCCTTTGCCCTGGAGGCGGTCGGCGGCTGGACCAACCGCGACAGCGCCTATTGGTTTGCCGACTACGCCGCGGTGGTGGCGCAGCGCTACGGCGACCGCGTGAAGCATTACGTCACCTTCAACGAATCCTCGGTCTTCACCGTGTTCGGCTATTCGATGGACTGGGCGGCGCCCGGCATCATCGACAAGGTCGCGCATTTGAAGGCCACGCATCACGTAAACCTCGCCCATGGCCTCGGCGTCGATGTGCTGCGCGACCTGGTCAAGGGCGCCTCGATCGGCTGCGTGCACAACAACCAGCGGGTCATTCCGGAGAAGGAAACGGCGGAGGACCGCAACGCCGCCGCCTGGCTCGATGCCTTCTGGAACGGCGCCTTTCCCGATCCGCAGAATCTCGGCCACTACCCGCCGCTGCTGGCCGAGCTGATGGAGCCGCATATGCAGGCCGGCGATCTCGCCCGGATCTGCCGGCCTTGCGACTTCTTCGGCCTCAACCACTACGGCCCGATCTTCGCCAAGGCGGAGCCGAAGAACATCTGGGGCTTCGGCTGGGGCTCGGCGCCGGAAGACGCCGACAAGACCGACATGGGCTGGCCGATCTTCCCGGAGGAGTTCACCACCGAGCTCATCCATCTCACCAAGCGCTACAAGCTGCCGATCTACATCACCGAGAACGGCTGCAACACAGACGACGTGCCGGATGCCAACGGCGTGGTCAACGATGCGAAGCGCATCACCTATCTCACGCGCTACATCACCGCGATGCTGAAGGCGATCACGCAAGGCGCCGATGTCCGCGGCTACATGGTCTGGTCGCTGCTCGACAATTTCGAATGGGGCTCCGGCTATACCAACCGCTTCGGCCTCATCCACGTCGACTTCGAGACCCTGAAGCGCACGCCGAAGGCCTCCTATCACTGGTACAAGGAATTGATCGCCGCCAGTCGCGCCAAGGCCTGAGGCTTCAAGCCCAGGCCTGGTGCGCCTGGACCTTGTCCTCGCCGACCGAGACGCCGCCGCTCTCGTTGCGCTCGAGCAGGAAGCGCCGGGTCTCGGCGCCGAGCAGGGTGTCGACATGGCCGATCGCGATCACCGTCTCCTTGGGGAACTCGGTGCGCAGCAGGTCGATCATCGCCCGCTGGCCGGCGGGGTCGAGGGTGTCGGCCGCTTCCTCCATCAGGATCCAGTCGGGCCGTTTCAGCAGCAGGCGTGCGAAGCCGAGCCGCTGCTGGGTGTCGATGGTCAGCACCTGGTCCCACTTGCCGGATTCATCGAGCCGGGCGATCAGGTCCTGCAGCCCGACCTGGGTCAGCGCCGCCCGGATCGCCGCTTCGTCGATCGGCGCATCGCCGGTCGGATAGTCGATCGCCGCCCGCAAGGTCCCGGTCGGCAGATAGGGCCGCGGCGGCATGAAGAAGAACCTGGCGCCGGCGGGGAGCTCGATCGTGCCGTCGCCCCAGGGCCAGACGCCGGCGACCGCTTTCAGGATGCTCGACCCGGCGCTGGTCTCGCCGGTGAAGAGGATGCGCTCGCCCTTGCGGATCTCGACATTCATGTCCTCGATCTGCGGCTGGCCGGCGGGGGTGGTGGTCGAGAAGTTGCGGAAGGCGAGGACCGGCTGCTCGCTGTTGGTGACGGCGATCGGCTTGCCGGTGGTGGTGTGCAGCAGCTCGTCGAAATTGTCGACCGCGTTGACCAGGCCGAACACCCGCTCCGCCGAGGCGCGCCAGTCGGCGACCTTGCCGAGATTGTCGATCGCCCAGGAGAGCGCGCCCACCATCTGCTGGAAGGCCTGGGCGCTCTGGATGAGGACGCCGAGGGTGATCAGGCCGGCGATGTAGCGCGGCGCGACGACCAGCGTCGGGAAGACCTGCGAGAGCACCGACCAGCTGGCGGAGTAGAAGAACATGTTGGCCAGCGCCCGCGTGACGCTGTCCCAGGCCGAGGTGACGCCGTCGAACAGATGGTAGAACTTCGAGCGCACGTCGCGCTCGCCGCCGGCCAGCGCGATGCCGAGCGAGTTCTCGCGGGCATGCGAAAGTCCAAATCGGAAATCTGCCTCAGTGGTCTGCCGGCGATCGACCGCGCGAATCAGCGGCCGGCCCAGCGCCAGCGCGATCCCGCTGCCCAAGCCGGCATAGATCACCGCCAGCCAGACCAGGTAGCCCGGCACATAGTAGGGCGTGTTGCTGATGATGATGTAAGGCGCCTGGCTCAAGGACCAGAGGATCTGGGTGAAGCTCACCAGCAGCAATAGGTCGTAGAACAGGCTGTGGCCGAGATCGATCGCGTATTCGGTGGCGCTCTTGATGTCCTCGGCGATGCGGCCGTCGGGATTGTCGTGCGGCCCGGGCAGGTAGCCGATCTGGTAATGCCGTCCCTTCATCATCCAGTTGTGCTCGACCTGGCGGCTGAGCCAGGCGCGCCAGCCGATCTGCAGCCGGCGCTTCACCCGCAAGTGCAGGTTCACGATCGCGACATTACTCACCAGGATGATCAGCAGGATGCCGGAGAGGTTGGCGAACTGGTGCATCGCCTTCTGCTCCAGCGCGTCGAACAGCCAGCGCATCCAGCGATTGAGCGCCACGGGCACGCCGACCTGGCAGATGGTGAGCACCACCAGCGCCAGGGTCAGCAGCCGGACCTTGATCTTCTCCTCGGAGCTCCAGTAGGGCCCGGCGATGCGCCAGAAGGTCTTGAAGAACTCCGACCAGCTGATCAGCGCCTCGCCGGTGCCGGCCCCGCCGGCGCGCGGCTTCGCCGGCTCGGACTTGGGCCGGTGCGTGCCGCGCCGCTCGCTCATCGGGCCGTCGGTCGCGCCGGTCATCGGGCGCACATTGTCCCACGCCTTGCGATCAGCGGGATTGTTCTTCGGGCCTTTGCCGGGCTCGCTGGGTTTCGCCATTCCGCTGCCTCGCCGGGATCAGTTGGGACCGATCGCGGTCATGATCATCGAGATGCGGCTGCCGTCCTCGGACAAGGGCAGCAGCATGATTTCATAATGTAGCAGCTGGTCATCGACGATGGCATCCCGCTCGGCGAAGCGCGGCCGTCTGCCATCGATCAGCGCAGCGTAGAAATCCTCCGTCAACTTGCGCTGATTGGCGCGAGGAAAGTCGTGCATCCACATGCCGGTCGCCTCGAAGCCGAGCAAACGGTACCAATAAGACCCGACCAGCCGCAAGCGATAGCGGCGCTCGTCGCCGACCTCCGGCGCGTGGACCTCGGTCAGGGTGATGCGGTCCAGCATGAACAGGAAGTCCACCGGATCGATGTCGGCCCGGCGCGGAAATTCCCGCGCGCCGCAGCGCCCGGCCCAATAGGCCAGCAGGCGCCGCAGATCGGCGCTTTTCGGCAGCGCCTCGCTGCCGTCGGCATGGTTGATGGCTCCCCCGGACATGAAGGAACACTATCACATCCAGCACATCTATTCCGCGTCGAGTTCCGGGTAGTGCCGGAAGATGCCCATTTCGTTGAAGGGAATCCGGCGCGGCGACTCGCAATAGGCCCGAATGCGCGGCAGGGCCGCGACCGCGTCATGCACGGCGACGACTCGGGGCGCCGTCTTCTCGAGCTTGCGCATCGCCTTGGGGAAGGCATAGCGCAGCCCCTCGACGATCTGGAACAGCGAGAGGTCGACATGGCTCAACCGCGCGCCGACCGCGTGCCGGCCCTTACCCGCCTTGTTCGCCTTCACGACACGCTCGAAATAGCCGAGGTATTTCGGCACACGTTGCGCCAGGAAACCGGCGGCGCGGCGCTTGGCCTCCGGCTTCTGGTCCTCGTAGTAGAGGCCGCTGCCGACCGGGTGATGCACGTCGTGGATCTCGACCACGAAGTCCGAGACGGTGAGCTGCAACTGATGCGCCCAGAGCCGGCCGGCCTCGGTCTTCGGCGCCAGACCATGCTTGTCGCCGAGGTAGAGCAGGATGTTGGCGGTCTGGCCGATCAGCAGCTTGCCGGCTTTGAGATAAGGCGGCGCGAAGCTCGGCGTGGCGCCGCCTTGCATCAGCTTCATCATCTTCGCCTCGCCGCCCTTGGTACGGGCGACATCGACATAATCGGCGCCCGCCGCTTCGAGGGCGAGGCGCACGTATTCGCCGCGGCCCTGGATGCCGTCCCAGTAGTAGAGCTCGTAGCGCATGCGGCCACTCCCGTCAGCTGAGGATCTGGTAATGCACTTCGTGGATCACGCATTGCTTGCCGTTGATCGGCAATATGTCCTGCGGGCAGGCCGACATCGCGACGATGCAATCCAGCGCCGCGCGCAACACGACGTAGTCGCCGGGCTTGGAGACCGGCTCGCCCCATTGGGTGGCGCCGTCGCTGCCAACCGGAATATTCATCCAGAGATTGACCGGGCTCGGCACCTCGGTGACGTTGATGCCGAGCTGGCGCATGCCGGCGATCAGGTTGTCGGTGCAGTTGTCGTGGTAGTCCTTGCAGCCGAGCAGGCCGTAGCGATAGTCGTCGCAGGCGGCGATCAGGGTGTCGTGGATGCCGGGCGAGGTGTCTTCCTCGAGGATCAGGATCGGGCGGCGGCGGTTGGTGTGCAGCGCCTGGCCCCTCTTCGGATATATCGAGCCGAGGGTCGGCCGCATATGCTCGACCGAGAGGAACTCTCTCAGGTCCTCGGCGCTGAACGCCCAGGTGTCGCAGACCTGGCTGCCATGGGTGTTGATGATCTTGATCGCCTGACCCTTGGTCAGCCGCGCCGCGCGGCCCTTGCGGGCGGGTACTGTGAATGTCTCAACCATTTGCGGGCCTCCGTCCCCCGACTTCGTCGATGTGTTTCAGCATGTCCGCGGGATCCTCGTAGACCCTATAGGCGCTGGCGCGTTCCAGCTCGTCCTGGCCGTAGCCACCGGAAAGCAGGCCGATCCCCAGGGCGCTGGCGCGGCGCGCGGCCAGCAAGTCCCAGATCGAATCGCCGACCACGGCGCAATGCTCGATCGGCACGGCGATGCGGCGCGCGGCTTCGAGGAAGAGATCGGGGTCGGGCTTGGCGTAGCGGACCTGGTCGCGCGTCACCACCGCGGCCTTGTCAACATCGACGCCCAGGCGCTCGATGTTCGGCCGCGCGGTCTCCATCCGGCCCGAGGTCGCGATCGCCCAGGGGATCTTGTTGTCGGTGAGATAGGCCAGCAGCTCGCGGGCGCCGGGCAGCGGCTGCACCAGATGCGAGCGCTTGGTGTAGGCCTCCTTGTGGCGCTGGCGCAGGCGCTCCAGCCGCTCCTCGGTGATGTCGAGGCCGGTCTCGCGCAACAGGATGTTGGTGAAGAGGCCGCCGCTCATGCCGATCTTGCGGTGGATGCGCCAGACCGAGATCTGGATGCCCTCGGCGGAGAGGGCGTCATGCCAGGCCAGCACATGCTCGTAGACGCTGTCCACCAGGGTGCCGTCGAGATCGAACAGAAAGGCGGTCTGCGGGACGTCAGGCATGAGATCGGGGCTCCGGGAAGGGATCGCGGGGAGGGACGCTAAAATGAGGGACGCTGGGGCCATTCGAACGCGATTTTCCCCGACTGTCACGCGGTATCTCGATGACGCGGCGGGCTTTATGTGGCGTGCGTTCCGCTGCTAGACTGATGACAAACAGGCTGCAGGGAGAAGCAGCGATGCAAGAAGACAGATGGCTGGGCTGGGCCGGCCTCATCATCGCCTTCATCATCTTCCAGGTGGTGCGGGGCGTGCTGCGCGGCGCGAAGAACGGCGGCACCGGCATGGCGCGCCTGAACGCCGCGGCGGAGCGGATCCTGAAGGAGCGCGGCGCTTCCGTCGCCAACCCGACGCCGCGCAGCGCGGCGGCGCCCAAGGCGGCACGCCCCGGGGCGACGCGCGCCAAGTCGCCCGGCACGGCGAAGCCGCACAACCATGCGCCGCTGCCCAAGTCCACCACCCCGGCGGTGATCCGCCGCGACGGGCTGCTCTCCAGCGGCCGGGAGCCGGTGGTGCAGCGCCGGCGCTGAAGAGGTGGCCTTGGCCGCCGTGCCGCGCTACTCTCCCGCTCCGGGGAAAACCGCGACGGCGCGACCGCTGGGACTCGCGTGGGGAGACTGAAGACATGATTCGCTGGAACGGGATGCTGGCGCTGGGCGCCGCGGCTCTGCTGGCCGCCGGCTGCGCCGCCAAGAAGGCCGAGGAGACGCCGGCCGAGCCGATGGCCGAGAGCGCGCCGATGGCCGCCGCCTTCGACCAGAGCCTGCTGGCCTCGCCGGGCGCCAAGCCGATCCTGCTCTCGAGCGAGGTGATGCCGGACGGCGGCAGCTTGGAGCAGGGCACGGTGGTGACCGGCAAGGACGGCTGGGCGGTGCATGGCGAGAGCGAGGGTGTGGCCTGGCGCTACGGCTCGTCGGATGCGGGGCAGCTCCGCGTCGCCGGCGAGCCCAATACCGAATGGCAATATATCCAGGTGCAGCAGAGCTGGGGCGTGCAGTGCAAGGCCGAGCCGGGCAGCGGCGACGCCGGGGCGGCGGGGCGAACGCCTTGCGCGATCCTGCGCATCGCCTCGGTCGAGCCCGGCACGATGGCGACCGGGGGCCTCGCGCTCGACGAGCACGTGACCTGCGTGCGCGCCGCCAACCCGAACGAGCCCGCCACCATCAGCGTCGATGGCGCGGCGCCGGTCAGCCTGCCGCAGCCGAGCCTCTGCCTCTCTGGCGCCGACAGCGACGCCATCCAGAAGGCGATGATCGGCGGGCAGAATGTCAGCGTCATGGCCGGCTTCTACCCGAGCGGCCCGGCGAAGACGATGAGCTTCCCGACCCACGGTCTCGCGCAGGCGCTCGCCATGCGCGCCTGGATCGTCGAGCAATACAAGGCCGGCAAGCTCAACGCGCCCGATTGAGCTGCGGGCGACGGCGGCCGAAGATTTCGAGAACATATCCATGTATGCAGCCCGTTCGCTCCTGCGTTTGATCGCGCCCGTGGCCTTGGCTTTGGCGCTCGCGGCCTGCGGGTCGGATGACGACCTGGAGACGGCGGCGGCTCCCGCGCCGGCGCCGGCGCAGACCAAGATCTCCAAGGCCGACGCCGACGCGCTCCGCGCCGAGATCTATCCCCTGTGGCAGCCGCCGGCCGAGCCGCCCTGCCACGAACAGCTCAAGGTCTACATCCAGCTCGCCGAGGACGGCCGGGTCACCCGCGCCGACGCCAAGCCGGAACGGGGCTACGACGATCCCTGCCGCGGCGCGCAGGATGCCGCGATCCGCGCGATCTGGGCGGCGAGCCCGCTCACCGTGCCGAGGACCCGCGACTGGGACGGCATCACCCTGATCTTCGACCGCGACGCGCTGATGCCCTGAAGGCCCGGCGGGCAGGCGCTGCAGGCGGAAGGTGAGTATCCGCAGGCTTCGCAACAATCTTGCGTCCGCCGATGAGAAAGACGCAAGCAGCTCAATGGCTTATGCTGCGGTTGACTTTGCTCACACTATGGTGTACGGTCTTGCCGACCTCAGGAGTAGCGAAAGCCAACAGGCTTGGACTCCGCCGGCCTGCGGCTGGAGCCGGACGGCAGAAGGCGGATGGCCGTCGACGTGCGCCTAGCGCCACCGGCGGAAGTTCGCCGGGCTGGCGATCAATCTCTTCGGCGGGCTGGACAGGTTCGAGGATCTGCCGCGCGATGGACGTTGCGTGCGGGATTTCATGTTCTAGGACGATGACCGCGGCATGATCACCATCGCCCCCGGCCAGGCCGAGGATTTCGCGAACCTGAACGCCTTCGTCGCCGCAGCGATCAAGGACGCGTTCTATCGGCCGGGCCTCACCGCCGAAGAGATCGCGGAGAACGACCGGATCGCGGCGATCGCCGAACGCACCGCGCGCGAGACGCTGAACGAACCGCATCGCGCGATCTTCGTCGCGAAGGATGACGGGGCGCTGGTGGGATTCGTGATCGTGGACCGCACGGATGAAGCGATGCCGGAGATCGACTGGCTCATCGTGGGGCCGCAATGGCAGGGCAAGGGCGTCGCGCACCGGCTGATGGAGCGTGCGCTGGAATGAGTCGGCGAGGGCGTCCCGGTCCAGCTCGGCGTCATCCACTTCAACGCCCAAGCGATCGCTTTCTACAGAAGTTCGGATTTGGGGACACTGGAGCGGCGCACGGGCGACATAAGATCCCGCGGCGGCTGATGGTGCGGCACCAACCATCTCGGAGGAGCCAAGGCAAAGAGAATGACCGACTCGGCCATTTGGTGTTATGTAGTTAAAACTCGCGCAGTAATAGTCCTGAGAACTGAGAGCACTTTGACGTTAGAAATCCCTGCCGATCCGGTATTTGCGAACATCCGCCCCTTCCTTCGATGGGCAGGCTCCAAGCGGAAAGTAATCAAGCATCTACTTCCCTTTGTTCCAACCAGGTTCGACAAGTACTACGAACCATTTCTTGGGGGGGGATCGCTCTTCTTTTTCCTGGGGCCTAAGCGCGCCGAAATCTCAGACATGAGCGGGATGCTGATTGATACCTACTTAGCGGTTAGGAATAGGCCAGAAGAGATATTGGACAACTTGCGACCCCTTAAGCCAAATAAGACCACCTACAAGCAGATCAAACGTGCTCAGCCAATCGACAAAGCCGATGCCGCTTCTCGCATCATCTTCCTGAATAAGGCGTGTTGGAATGGTCTGTTTCGTGTGAACTCAGCTGGAGAGTTCAATGTCCCCTTCGGATATCCAAAAAGCGATTTTATCATCGATGAGGGGAATTTCCGACGGTGCGCGACGCAGCTTCGTCGACGTGAAGTTTCAATTCGACAGCAAGATTTCGAGGAGATCGAAGATCGTGTTTGTGCCGGGGATTTTGTGTTCCTTGATCCACCGTATGTGACTTCGCATAACCTCAATGGCTTTGTTGATTGGAACGAGTGCTTGTTCTCGTGGAAAGACCAAGTCCGACTCGCGAAAATGGCTAAACGGTTGGCGAGGCGAGGCGCAAACGTGCTGATAACAAATGCCAATCACGCGGACGTTCGCGAACTTTATGAAGGCTTTATCTACTCTAGCTTTGTCCGTTCGAGTACCCTAGCGTCCGACAAATCGCGGCGAGTTCCCACGTCCGAAGCAATCTTTCTCAGCGGCCCAGCTTATGCTACCTTGCGTAGCAAAGCGGTTGCCCGGGGGATTAGAAAAAATGGCCGCCAAGGTCCAGTTAATAGCGCCGAAAGATATCTCGCCAAATCCAGATAATCCGCGGTTGATATTTAGGCTCAAGGAACTTGAGGAGTTAGAGCAGAGTATCTCGGCTCAAGGCATTCTTGTTCCACTAACCGTCTTCGAGAACGGAAAAAGGTTCACGCTCTTAGACGGCGAGCGTCGCTGGCGATGCGCGCGCAAACTTGGATTGCATCGAGTTCCTGCAATCATTCAGCCAAAACCTGAGCGCGTTCAGAACATCATGATGATGTTTGCCATTCACAATGCTCGCAGGGATTGGGACCCGCTTCCCACCGCCCTGAAGTTGGAAGAACTGGAGCGTCAGTTAACGAAGGCTCGGGGGAAGAAACTCACAGAGGCCGAACTCGCTGCCTCTGCTTCTCTGTCGCGCGGAGCAGTGCGTCGATACCGAAAGATTCTGAGGATCCCTAAGGATATCCAAGCGACACTGATGAAGGATCTTGAAGATCCGACTAAGCAGCAATCGATTTCCGTTGATCAGGTTATCGAAGCTGTTGATGCAGCGGAAAATTTGGTCGATGCAGAGGTGATTGAGAAAAGCGACAAGCGTGTTGTGATTGACGCCATAGTCGACAAATTCAAAGAAAAGGTGATTAAGAACACCGTCGAACCACGAAAGTTTGGCGCCGTTGCCCGATTTGTGAAGAAGAAGGAACTGAGCGTAGCTCGAGCTAAAACGGCTATTAGGCGGTTCATCGCACGACCTGAGATGACTGTTGGGCAAGTAGTCTCGCAGACCATCGAAAGCGTCGAGCAGCAACGTTCACTGGAGCGCAGTTTCAAGACGTTCGAAGAAAAATGGCTGACAACAATTGAATCCAACGGTGATCTCATTCCGCAGTTCAGGGATCGAATACAAGAACTGATAGCGAGGCTAAGGGCGCTCTTGTGAGGGCGCTAACATGGCCGCTGTAATCAACTTCTTGACAGTTCCGCAAGAGCTTCAGGCAATAGCTCATGCTTGTCGCGAGAATGTTCAGGCTCTCGGCCTAAAGCTCTTCTATGAGCATGCAGCTGATGATTTTCCGGAGACGGCAACCATCTACGCAAAGAGCCGCGACGAACACCGATTCTACATCTTCGATGCTAGAGTCAAATTGGATAGGTTGACTCTCTGGTCGGGTTACGGTCGGTCTTGTTCAAGTGCGACGTACGTCGTCCTCTGCCTCCCTGTGCAACCCGTGAATCCGGATGACATAGTTCGCCTCCGTGAGCTTGGAGTTGGGCTGACTACGATTAATCCAGAGAGCGGTGCCGTCATGGAAATAGTCGCTCCAAATGATCTATCACTGAACATCGCTCTTCCGCCATTAAACAGGCAAAGGATGTCGGTCCGACGAGATCTAGGAGATGCTTACAAGCGTTTCGCCAACGGGGATTGGAAGCACGGTTTTGAGGACGCTTGCAAACTGGTGGAGAGTTATGCGCGCGAGCATCTTTGCAGAGAGGCGAGGGCAGGCCAAGTCCAGGTTCCGGGAAAGAAAGGCGCTGCCAAAACATTAGGTGTCAATGAGATCAAGAGAATGCCACTCGGCGCCCTAGCTGACGTCTTTTGTAAGAAGCTAGTGCCTAATCAAATTGATGCTCATCTATGCAGTGGGCTGAAGAAGATTAATCCAGACCGCATAAGCGTTGCGCATAAGATCAAAGATAGGCGGATCGAACGGCGCTTGCGTGACAACGTTGGGCGCCATATGTGGACAATTGACAATCTCCTACGAAAGATACCGGTCTAGGAGCCTGAGCGGACGATAGTCGCTCTTAAATCATAATCCTCCGCCGCCTCGACCTTCACCTTCACCCTGTCGCCAGCTTTCAGCTTCTCAGCGCCCTTGCCTTCGACGAAGACGTTGCCGTCGATCTCCGGCGCGTCGGCGGCGCTGCGGCCGACGGCGAAGACCTCGCCGGTCTCTTCGTCTTCCGTCGCGGCTTCGTCGACCAGCACTTCGATCGTCTTGCCGACCTTCGCTTGCATGCGGCGTTCGCTGATCAGGCGCTGGTGTTCCATGAAGCGTTCCCAGCGGTCCTGCTTCTCGTCCTCGTCGATGGCGCCTTCCAGCTCGTTGGCCTTGGCGCCCTGGACCGGCTCGTATTTGAAGCAGCCGACGCGGTCCAGCTCCACTTCGTCCAGCCAGTCGAGCATGAAGTTGAAATCAGCCTCGGTCTCGCCGGGGAAGCCGACGATGAAGGTCGAGCGCAAGGTGAGGTCGGGGACGGCGCGGCGCCAGGCCTTGATGCGCTCGGCCGTCTTCTCCTGATGCGCCGGGCGGCGCATCGCTTTGAGGACGCTGGGGCTCGCATGCTGGAAGGGGATGTCGAGATAGGGGAGGACCTTGCCCTCGGCCATGAGGGGGAGGGCTTCATCGACGTGCGGGTAGGGATAGACGTAGTGGAGGCGGATCCAGGCGTCCAGGTCGCCGAGTTCCTTGGCGAGCTCCAGGAACTTCGCCTTCACGTCGCGGCCGCGCCACTTGCTCTCGGCGTATTTGATGTCCACGCCGTAAGCCGAGGTGTCCTGGGAGATCACCAGCAGCTCCTTGACGCCGGCCTTCACCAGATTCTCGGCCTCGATCATCACGTCGCGGATCGGGCGGCTGACCAGGTCGCCGCGCAGGCTCGGGATGATGCAGAAGCTGCAGCGGTTGTTGCAGCCCTCGGAAATCTTCAGATAGGCGTAGTGGCGGGGCGTCAGCTTCAGGCCCGCCGGCGGCACCAGGTCGAGGAAGGGGTCGTGCTTCGGCGGCACCGCCTCGTGCACGGCGGCGACCACGCTCTCATATTGCTGCGGGCCGGTGACCGCGAGCACGCCGGGATGCGCCTTGCGGATCTCGTTGGGGTTGCCGCCCATGCAGCCGGTGACGATCACCTTGCCGTTCTCCGCGAGCGCCTCGCCGATCGCGTCCAGGGATTCCTGGCGCGCCGAATTGAGGAAGCCGCAGGTGTTGACGATGACCACGTCGGCGCCGTCGTAGGAGTCCGAGATCTCGTAGCCCTCGGAGCGGAGCGTGGTCAGGATCCGCTCGGAATCCACCAGCGCCTTCGGACAGCCAAGGCTGACGATGCCGACCTTGGGGTTGGCTTTCCGACGGCCGGTCTTCCGGCCGGCGCCCTCCGAAGCCTTGGCGGAGGAGGGTTGGTTGGATGTGCTCTGCGCGCTCATGGCGCGAGGGGGTACCCGGATTTGGCCCGGGTGTCCAGGCATGGGGATGCAGGGCGGGGATGCAAGGGGCGTGGCTGGCCCTGCTCCGTCGTCATGCCCGGGCTTGGCTCGGGCACCCCTGAGTTTTCTGCAACGAAATCAAGCAGTTCAGGGATCCCCGGGTCAAGCCCGGGGATGACGACCGAGACCGGGGCCGAGCCGCCATGACTGGGCCGGACGAACTACCCCGGCGTGGCCCTATCCCGCGGCGGGGGCAAAGGTTAACTTCGCGGCCGCCCTCCTTCGCCAAGGCTTCCGCCTTCGCTTAAAGCTTCGGCGGACAGGTCGGAGGGCAAGTAGGGGGCCGGCTGGGTATGGTGGATCAGCTTATCGCCGAACTGGGCGCGCATTGGCCGCTGCTGCTGGCTTCCAGCGCCGCCATCTTCCTCGCCGCGATCGTGCGCGGGTTTTCCGGCTTCGGCTTCTCGCTGCTGTCGATCACCGCGATCTCGCTGTTCATGCCGACCCAGGCGATCGTGCCGTCGATCTTCATGCTGGAGGTCGCGGCCTCGCTCAATCTCATTCCCTCGATCTGGCGCGAGATCGACTGGAAGGGGCTGGCCTGGCTGCTGCTCGGCTATGTGATCGGGCTGGCGCCCGGCATCTATGCGCTGGTCTATGCGCCGGAGGCGCCGCTGCAGATCGCCCTCAGCATCTTCGTCATCGTGACCAGCATCGTGATGCTGCGCGGCTTCCGCCTGGAGCGGACACCGGGGCCGGCCGCGACCACGGCGACCGGCGTCGCCTCGGGGCTCTTGAACGGCGCGTTCGGCACCGGCGGGCCGCCGGTGGTGCTATTCTATTTCTCGACGCCGGCCGCGGCGGCGGTGGGGCGCGCCTCGGTGATCGCCTTCTTCCTCTCGACCGACACGCTGGGACTCGCCGGCCAGGCGATGAGCGGCATCATCACCCTGCAGAGCTTCGTACAGTTCATCGCCTGGCTGCCCGCCCTGCTGATCGGCGTCTTCATCGGCAGCAAGGGCTTCCAGCACATGGACCAAGCGAAGTTCCGCAAGGCCGTGCTGTGGATCCTGCTGCTGCTCGCGGTGGTGGGGCTGGTGAAGGGCGGCACTCAGCTGCTGGCGTGAACCGCAGGACAAGTGTCCGCTACCAACTTCCGATTGCCAAGCCGCCATGCCGGGCCGCAGAATAGGCGCGGGGACATAGCGGCATACGAGGGGGAGTTCATGCAGTTTCAAATCGGGCGCGTAATCAGCGACAGCATCGCTGTGTTCGGCCGCAACCTGGGGCCGTTCCTGGTGATCTCGCTGATCATCGGCATTCCCTACCTGCTGGTCTCGCTGATGACCGTGGCCTCGATCGACATCGAGGCGATCCAGGCGACCGGCCAGCTGCCCTCCGGCTTCTGGGGCATGATCGTGATCGGCATCCTGATCGGCATGCTGACCTATGCGCTGACCCAGGCCGCCCTGGTCTACGGCACGGTGCAGGACCTCCGCGGCCAGCGGGCTTCGTTCGGCGACTGCCTGTCGCGCGGCTTCGCGGTGCTGCCGCGGGTGCTGATCGTGGCGCTGCTGGCCAGCCTCGGGATCTGGATCGGCTCGATGCTGCTGCTGGTGCCCGGCCTGATCCTCATGGTGATGTGGTGGATCGTCAACCCGGTGCTGGTGATCGAGGGCGCCGGCGTCGGCCAGGCCTTCAGCCGCAGCCGCGACCTGACCCGCGGCCACCGCTGGCAGATCTTCGGCATCCTGGTGCTGGTCGGCCTGGTCTATTGGATCGCGAGCTTCCTGCTCGGCCTGGTCGGCGGCGCGATCGGCATGGTCGGCCAGCAGATCCTGAGCGCCGTCGTCATGCTGTTCTTCTCGGCCTTCGCCAGCGTGCTCACCGCGGTCGGCTACTTCTATCTCCGCGCCGAGAAGGAAGGCATCATCATCGACGACCTCGCCAAGGTGTTCGACTAGCGAGCGTTCGATCAGCCGGGCGTTCGGTTGAGCCGGCGCGCGGTGCCGCACTTCACGATCGGCGGTGTCATCGGCGCCGGCTGCTCGGTGTTGATCCGCGATTTCCTGCGTCTGCTCGCGATCGGCCTGGCGGTCGCGGTGCCGGTCGGCCTGGTGCTGGCGGTCGCGATCCTGGAAGGCCCATTTGAAGCCGGCGGCGCCGTGATCCGCGTCGCCCCCGAGCCGGGCGTCGATATCGGTGCGATCCTCTATTGGCTCGCTGTCGCCCTGCTGTTCCTGGCCGGCTATGCCGCGGCGCTGACCGCGCTCACCCATGGCGCGCTGCAGGCGCTCGGCGGCGAGCCGGTCGGGATCGGCGTCAGCCTGCGCGTCGCGATCCGCACTTTGCCCAAGGCCTTTGGTGCGATCCTGGTCTACTGCCTGGTGGCCGGCATTCTGCTCGTCGCCGTGGTCTGGTGCATCGTGGCGCTGTCGACGGAGCTGTCGGTTGCCTGGCGGCTTCCCGATTTCATCGACTACGGCAAGCTGGCGCGGAACGGCGGCATCGGCCTGGTGGGCCTGGTCCTGCTGCTGCTGTTCATGATCGCGAGCTGGGTCTTCGTGCCGGCGCTGGCGGTCGAGGGCGCGGGACCGATCCGCTGCTTCCGGCGCAGCTTCGCCCTCACCAAGGGGCGGCGCTGGAAAGTGCTGGCGATCGTCGTTCTGCTGGCCGTCGTGAGTGTGGGATCTTCCCTGCTCACCGGACAGATCCAGCAGGCCGGCGCCGTGGATCTCGGCGCATGGCTCGACTACGCGCTGACCGGTTTGCAGACCGCGCTCGGCGTGACCATCTCGGCCGCCGGCTATCAGCGGCTGCGCGCCGAGAAGGAAGGCGGCGCCGACCTCGCGCAAGTTTTCGACTGAAAGCGCGGGCGTCGCGCGCAACGCTTGCGCGAAGTTCGCATTGCGCGCGACGCCCGCGCCGCCGCAGAATGGCGGCGCGAGGATTGGCGGGGGAAAGTCCGGATGGCGATGGACGGAAATGCGGCGGGCGGGCCGCCGCGCTTTGCGGTCGGCACGGTGATCTCGACCGGCCTCGGCCTGCTGCTCGCCAACATCTGGCGCTTCCTCGGCATCATCCTCGCGGTCGCCCTGCCGGCGGCGGTGGTGCTGGTGCTGCTGGCCGCAGTGCTGCAACTTTCCGAGCCGCTGGCATCCGGCGGCCGCGCCCCGCAGGTGCTGGCGCTGCTGGTCGTCGCCGTGTTCGCGATTCTGGCCTATCTGCTGATCCTGAACGCGGTCACCTTCGGCGCGTTGCAGGGCCTGCGCGGGCGCAAGGTCGAGATCGGCGCCAGCCTCGCCAACGGGCTCGCCGCACTGCCGCGCGCCTTCGTCGCGGGCCTGATCTTCGCCGCGGCGGGCGGCGCCGTCGGCTTCATGGTGGTCTCGATCGGCGGCGCCATGGCCATGGGCGGCGGCTTTGTCGGCGGCCTCCTGGCCGGGCTCGCGCTGATGGTGGTGATCTTCTACCTGATCGTCCTTTTCTGGGTCTTCCTGCCGGCGATCGTGGTCGAGCGCGCCGGGCCGATCGCCTGCTTCATCCGCAGCGCGGCGCTGACCAAGGGCTACCGCTGGCGAATCCTCGGCATCCTGCTGCTGGTGGTGGTCGCCAATATCGGCGTGGCCTTGCTGATCAAGCTGCTGGCGCTGGTCGGCGCGCCGGCGGCGAGCGTGGTGCTGGATCAGCTCTCCAACCTGTTCTTCCTGGCCTTGAGCGCGGTGCTGTCGGCCGTCGGCTACAGCCTGATCCGCGCCGAGAAGGAAGGAGTGGCGACCGACGACCTCGCCGGCGTGTTCGACTGAGGAAAGCATGAGCGACGAGGCCTATGCGCTTGCCGAGACGCCGCGCTTCCAGCCCGGCCGGGTGATCGCCGACAGTTTCGAGACCTTCGGCCGGATCGCGCCGCAGGTGGCGGGGATCGTGCTCATCGTGGCGGTGCCGCTGTTCGTCTGGCTGGTGCTCGGCGGCAAGAAGATGCTGATGGAGTTCGCCCTGGTCTCCAGCGCGGAAACCTGGCAGGCCGGCTTCGATCCGGCGCAGGTGATGCTGATGCTGCTGATCGCGCTGATCGGCCTGGCGATCCATGGCGCGGTGACCGACGCCGCCTTCCAGGACCTGCTGGGCGAGCCGGCCGACCTGCTGCAGAGCCTGGGGCGCGCGCTGGTGATGGCGCCGAGCCTGGTCGGCGCCGGGCTGTTCGTGGTGATGCTGTTCGGCTTCTCGCTGGTGATGCTGGGGGTGGCGGCGGGGCTGCTGGCCGGGGTCCTGCATTGGAGCTTCGGCCTGGCGCTGGGCCTCGGCGGCGGGGTCGGCCTGGCCATGCTGGCGCTGCGCTGGTGGCTGCTGATCCCGGTGATCGTGGTCGAGGGGGCGGGCCCGATCGCCTGCATCAAGCGCAGCACCGCGCTGACCGAAGGCCATCGCTGGAAGCTGCTCGCTTTGCTGCTGACGCTCTACCTGCCGCAGCTCCTGGTGAAGCTGCTGCTGGTGGTGGCGACGCCGGTGCTGGGCGCGGTGGTGATTGCGGTCGTGAACATCGTCATTTCCGGCGTCTTCACCGCCTTCAACGCGGTGGCGGCCACGACCATCTACGGCCACCTGCGGGCGATCAAGGAAGGCTCGGGCCTGGCCGGGCTGGCGGAGATCTTCGAATAGCGGTCAGCGCTCGGCCTTCAGCTTCGGGCCGTTCTTGCCGTTGCCGCTTTGGTCGCCGCTGCGGTCATGCTTGTCCTTGCGGCGGTGGCCGAACAGCAGGCGGCGCTCGAGATGGGCGCGCTGGGCGGCGTAGAAGGCCTCGAGGAAGCCCGTGGCGTCGAAGCGCTGCGTCGCCGGCGCCACCTGGTCGGCATCGGGCCAGCCGATCTTGGCGCGGATGCGCTTGGCGATCTCCTCGCGGCCGGCGGCGCTGCCGGCCTCGGCGCGGCGCAACACCGCCTCCAGGGTCTGGAGCTCGTAGACGCCGTAATGCCCAAGCTGCGCCGGGGTGAATTTGAACGGCGAGGCCTCGACCCGCGCCTGGGTCAGCGGGATGGCGCTCGGCGCGCGGGCGGTGAGGTCGGGGAGCAGGGCCGCCTTGGGGGCGGTGATCACCAGCGTTCCCGCCACCATGTCGCCGACCCTGAGGCCGTCGCGGTTGAACAGCGGCATCAGGGTGAAGATGCCGACCCAGCCCAGCATCAGCAGCTGCTCGATCGCCTCGAAGCCGGTCAGGCTCGGCACCGCGAGAACGGTCAGCGGCATGAACACCTCGACCTCGCGCATGAGGTTCCGGACCACGATCGATTCCGGCCGGAGCGGGCCACCGCCGCGGTCGATCACCCGGAGGCCGAGCAGCCGCTTGCCGGGGGTGGCGCCGCGCCAGGCGAGCTCGGTGATCGGGAAATAGAAGATGCGGAGCAGGAAGAAGGCGAGCACCCCGATCACCAGGGCCCAGATCTTGATCACCGAGACGGTGAAGGCCAGCGCGATCCCGCCGATCACCAGGATGATGATGATGAAGACCACGTCGAGCACGAAGGCGGCGGCGCGCGAGCCGCGGTCGGCGAGCTCGACCACCAGCGGCACGCCTTCCGGCGTCACGATCGCGCGCTGGCGGCGGGCCAGCGGCAGGCCGTTGCTTGGCAGCGCCGCGGTTTCACCGGCCACGGTCATTGGCTCTCGTCATCGGGTGCGGGCGGCAGCGGTTGCAGGAAATAGAAGGCCCAGAAGGCCAGCATCAGCCCGCCGATCGCATAGCGGGCCCAGAGCGTCACCACCCATTGCCGGGCATAGCCTTCGAGCATGCCGGCGACGCAGAACATCAGCACGCAGCCCAAGGCCACCTGGCCCGCGGTCCGTCCGGTCTCCGCCAGGGCGCCGAGCCGGGTCTTGCCGCCGGGGAAGAGGATGGCCCGCGCCAGCGCGAAGCCGGCGCCGCCGGCCAGCATGATCGCCAGCAACTCGGTCGAGCCGTGGATGATCAGCCAGCCGCCGATCTCGATGCCGAGGCCATGGCTGACATAAAGCGCCACGAAGGCGCCGAGCATCAGCCCGTTCTGGATCAGCAGCAGGGCGGTCGGCAGGCCGAAGGCGAATCCGAGGGCGAAGCAGACGATGCCGATCCCGGCATTGTGGACGAACAGGAAGGAGGCGAAGGCCGAGAGCATGTCGCCGGGCGCGGTATCGTGGTCGTAGAGCACCGCGCGCAATTCCGCTGCGGTCGAGGTCGGCATCCGGCCCTGGGCCGCGCTGCCCGGCATCAAGGTGTAATACCATTCCGCATTGTTCATGCAGAGGAAGTAGCCGGCGAAAGCCGCGATCACCGAGAGCAGGATCGCGAGCAGGATCGGCCGGGCGAGCTCGCGGACCGCCGCCGGGAAGCCGCGGCGCACGAAGGCGCTCGCCACCGCGAAGAAACCCTTGCGCGGCCCGTAGATCTGGAAATAGGCGCGGTTGGCGAGGCTCTCGAGATAGGCGAGCAGGCTCTGGTCGAGCGAGATCGAGCGCGCGACCGAGAGCGAGGAGAGGGCGCCGCGGTAGAGGGTGGGGAGCCGGGTCAGTTCCTGCGGGGTGAGGCTCCGGGGCGAGCCCTTGCGGAGCTTCTCCAGCAGGTCCTCGAGCTCGCGCCAGGAAGGCTCGCGCTCGCGCCGGAACTGGGTGCTCTTGAGGACCGCGGATTCCATCAGGGTTGCGACGCGAGATCCGCGGCCATCAAGCCCCGATTACTTCTTGAAGTTCTGCTTGTAGGAGGACTCGGTCTTCACGCTGTCCTTGGCGTCCTTCTTGGGCTTCTTCTTCTCGCGTGTCGTCTTCTGCTGACCTTTGGCCATGATGGTCTCCCGGATTGTTCAACCGCAATAAATGTACACGGTCCGTTGGCGAGGTCCAGAGGGACCCTACATCCGGTAAGGTGTTGCGTGCCGTGCATAGGCGCCCCGGCATCGGGCGGGGGCGCAATCCGGCGCGAAGCGGTTATCTTTGCCGGAGCATTTGACCGGAGGCCTGCCCGTGATTCCCTTCTCCGTCCTCGACCTTTCGCCGATCTGTGAGGGCGGGACCGCGTCCGACGCCTTCCGCAACACCCTCGACCTCGCGCAGAACGTGGAGCGGCTGGGCTACCGGCGCTATTGGCTGGCCGAGCACCACAACATGCCGGGAATCGCCAGCGCCGCGACCGCGGTGGTGATCGGCCATGTCGCGGCCGGGACCGGGACCATCCGGGTCGGCTCGGGCGGGATCATGCTGCCCAACCACGCGCCGCTGGTCATCGCCGAGCAGTTCGGGACACTGGAATCGCTCTTCCCCGGGCGAATCGATCTTGGCCTCGGCCGGGCGCCGGGCACCGACATGCGGACCGCCCGGGCGCTGCGCCGCAATCTCTCCGGCAGCGACGACAGCTTCCCCCAGGACGTGATGGAGCTGCTGGCCTATTTCGGCGCCGAGATGCCGACCCAATCGCAGGTGATGGGCAATCAGGTCCGCGCCGTGCCGGGTGCCGGGCTGAACGTGCCGCTCTGGATCCTGGGCTCCAGCCTGTTCGGCGCGCAGCTGGCGGCGGAGCTCGGCCTGCCGTTCGGCTTCGCCTCGCATTTCGCGCCGGACTACCTGATGCAGGCGCTCTCCATATATAGGGAGCGGTTCAAGCCCTCGACGCAGCTCCAGAAGCCGCATGCCCTGGCCTGTATCGGCGTCTTCGCCGCCGCGAGCGATGCCGAGGCGCGGCGGTTGTTCACCTCGCTGCAGCAGCAGTTCATCGCGCTCCGTCGCGGCACCCCGGGCCCGCTGCCGCCGCCGCTCCCCAGCATGGAAGGCCATTGGTCGCCGCAGGAGCGGATGATGGTCGAGCATAGCCTCATGTATTCGGTGGTCGGCGGCCCGGAGACGGTGCGCCAGGGCCTGGCCGAGTTCATCCACGCGACCCAGGTGGACGAGCTGATGATCACCGCGCAGATCTATGACCACGCGGCGCGGGTGCGCTCCTTCGAGATCACCATGGAGCAGCGCGAGAAGCTCAGCGCCGAGAAGCAGCGGCGGGCCGGCTAGGCCTTACATCTTAGGCGATACACCTATTGGCAGATCCGGTAATACGGCGAGCGGGTGCTGGGGCCGAGATCGACGTGGAGATGCTCGGCATGCGCGGCGTCGCTGCCGGGGCCGAGGACGGTGAGGAAATAGCCGCAGGCGGTGGTCCTGACCGCCGCCAGGAAGCCGGTCACCGCCGGCGCGGGCTGATCGGCCGGGCGGACGGCGAGGCGGCGGCCGTCGGCGAGGGCAAAGGCGGCGAGGTCGAGGGCGTTGCCCTTGGCGTGTTCGCTGATCTTGCCGGTCGCCTGGTTGTTGCGCTTGCGGCAGACATAGCCCGGCCCGCTCTCGATCGCCGCCAAGCCGGACCCGAGGTGATGGCGCGCCAGCGGTTCCACGACATTGCCGATCCAGTCGGCGAGCCGCTCCGCCAGCCGGCAATCCAGGACCGGCGCCTGGCTGAACGCGATGCTCTTGTCGCCGATCGCGAGCGACCGCAGCCGGACCGGCAAGGGGATCGCGCATTCACCCTCGACGACCGGCAGCGCGAAGGAGAAGGTCAGGCCGCGGGCATCGAGCTGCTGCCGGCAGGCTTCGGCGCTCATGACGCTTGCGGTGTTGCTCTGCGCGAGGCCGGGGCGTACCGGCATCCAGCAACCCAGTGCGATGGCGATGAGAAGAGTCGTCCTGGCGAAGCGCATGTTACCAGGGGAGCATAGCCCGAAGCCTTGTGCAAATGGGGTCGACCGGCGGCCGGCGGTGAGATATTTGTCCAGGCTCGCCGCAAGAAGCATCCCCGGTCATGTCCCCCGCCGCACTTTACCGCCAACCGCTGCGCGGCCTCGCCTACATGGCGGTGGCGATCCTGCTGTTCTCGGCCATGGATGCCGCGGCGAAGTGGCTGACCACGGGATACAGCGTGGTCGAGATCGCGCTGTTCTCGCGGCTGCTCTCGCCCTTCTTGTCCCTGGGGGTGGCGCTGCATCAAGGCGGCATCGGCACGTTGCGGACGCGGCATCCCGGCTGGCACCTCGCGCGGGCCACGGCCAACGGCGTGACCCTGGTCACCTTCTTCGCGGCGCTCATCTATCTGCCGCTGGCGGATACGGTGGCGATCACCTTCGTCAGCCCGCTGATCATGTGCGCGCTCGCCGTGCCGCTTCTCAAGGAGCGGGTCGGCCCGCGGCGCTGGATCGCGATCGTCATCGGCTTTGCCGGGGTGCTGGTCATCACCCAGCCGAGCGGCGTCGGCTTCGGGCTGGGCGCGGCCCTGGCGCTTGCCGCCGCATTGGGCAGCGCGTTCGAGATCATTCTGACGCGGCGGATGAGCGGCACCGAGAGCAGCCACAGCATCCTGTTCTGGTCGTCGTCGCTGATGATCCTCGCCTTCGGGTCGGTGGTGCCGTTCGCCTGGACCACGCCGGTGCCGGCAGACTGGCCGGCGATCGCGGTCCTGGCGCTGTCCGGGAGTTGCGCGCAGTTCGGCCTGGTGCAGGCCTTCC
This sequence comes from Dongia sp., assembly GCF_041905885.1. NCBI lineage: Bacteria > Pseudomonadati > Pseudomonadota > Alphaproteobacteria > Rhodospirillales > Dongiaceae > Dongia > Dongia sp. The sequence goes on from NZ_JAYRKD010000001.1 coordinate 229,613, forward strand.
GCTATGGCGAAGTCTCGATGCTGGCGCCGCTGGAATACAGCGCGCTGATCTGGGCGACGCTGTTCGGCTATCTGTTCTGGGGCGACCTGCCGACGCCGACCGTGCTGGGCGGCGTCGCCATCATCGTCGCCAGCAGCGCCTATGTCGCGCATCGCGAGGCCCGGGCCAAGGGACAGGCGACCGCGCCGACCCGGGACCTGATCTAGAGAACGCGGCGGTACTGGATGAAGCCCGACTTGTCGGCGATCCGGTCATAGAGCTGCATCGCCGTCTCGTTGGTTTCGTGCGTGAGCCAATAGACGCGGGCGCAGCCGGCCTGCTTCGCCACGGCGTAGACATGCTCGATCAGCTTGCGGCCGACCCCGCCGCCGCGCAGGTCGGGCGCGGTGAACAGGTCCTGGAGATAGCAGTAATTGCCGATGGTCCAGGTCGAGCGGTGCTCGATGTAATGCACCAGGCCGACCGCGCGCATGCCGGCCCAGGCCAGCGTGCCGTTCATCGGCTCTTTGGGGTCGAGCAGGCGCTCGAAGGTGGTCGCGGATACCTCCTGGGCGATATCGACCTTGTAGAATTCCTGGTAGCCGCGCCAGAGCGGCATCCAGGCATCATGGTCCTCGCGCCGGATCGGGCGGAGGACGAGATCAGCTGCGGCAGTCATGATGACTTCTTTCTTCAAAAGCTGAGCTTGCGGTATTGCTGCCCTGCGGCGTCGAAGTTCCCAGGCTCCAGCCACTTCTCGTAGCCGGCTTTGAGGCGCGGCCAGTCCTGGTCGATCATGGCAAACCAAGCGGTGTCGCGGTTCTTGCCCTTGACCACCATATGCTGGCGGAAGATGCCTTCGAAGCTGAAGCCGAAACGCTCGGCCGCCCGTTTCGAAGGTTCGTTCAGGTTGTTGCACTTCCATTCGAAGCGACGGTAGCCGAGATCGAAGGCATATTGCGCGAACAGGAACAGGGCTTCGGTGGCGATGCGGCTGCGCGCGATCGCCGGACCCCAGAGGATGTTGCCGATCTCGATCACGCCGTGGACGGGGTCGATCCGCATCAGGGACTGCCGCCCCTCGGCGCGCCCAGTCCGCTTGTCGATCACGGCGAAGAACAACGGATCGGCGCCGGCCGCGGCTTTCTCGATCCAGGCGTTGAAGGCCGCGGCATCGGCCGGCGCTTCCTCGAACAGATAGCGGAACCGGTCCGCGGCGCCTTCGGCGCGCGCCGAGGCGAAGAGCTCGGCGCCGTGCCGCGCGGGGTCAAGCGGTTCCAGGCGGGCGTAACGGCCGTCGATGGGCGCGCGGTCGGGGCGCGGCACGCCCTTCCAGTTCGAGAGATTCATGAGAGATATCCTGGGGTGAATGCGTCCCCTGGATGTGCGCCATAAAGCGGTATCCTGTAAAATACCACTTTCGACAAAATCAGGGATCCACTTTGGGGCGGGGCCGCAACGGGAACGCCGCTGTCGAAAGAACTCGAGTGAGACAACGCGCCGTCGCCGGCGAAGGTCGCGCGGCTGCGTCAGGTGTGCAGGTTCCGCGGGGCGGCAGCGGCAGTGAATTGGCCAATTGCAGCGGTTCTCTGCGGAGCCGATGGTGGGTGCGACAGGGATTGAACCTGTGACCCCTACCGTGTGAAGGTAGTCGGCAATGACAAATTTACTATCTAAATCAAATAGTTATAGAAAACCCTCGATCTGCTGCACGCGTTTTGCACACTCTCCTACGAGCGCCTTTGCGAGGCTGGTTCGTGGCTTCAGTTACTTCGAGTCGCCGCTCTTTAATCGCGCGGCGACGAGGCGGGCGATCTCAGCGGGCACTTGATCTGGAACTGCGAAGACCGAGCTGACGTTGATTTCACACAAGACATAAGTGTCCTCACCCGATGCGGTACGCGGTCCATAGAGAAAGTCCGCGTCCCAGATGATCGGCAGGGAAGCCTCGTCGATCCCGAGAACCTCCATCATCTGCGGAGTCCACTCGGCCTCCATTTTCTCTCTCAATCTCTGAAATGGCTCGGCCGAAGCGAGGTGCATGATCTTCGAACCCGGCTGTGCCGCCGGAGAGGCCGGGCCTTCCGGCGGTGGCGGGATCAATGCCCTGATCAGCTGATGGCCAAACCCGACGACCCGGTCGGCGCCCATGTAGCAGCGGATCATGCCCTCGGCCAGGCGCATCTGGAACGGCTGGTCCACGATGCATGCGTCCGATGCGAGATAGGCCTCGCATCGCGTCATGAAGGCGGTCAGCGGCATCTCCTCGGGGATGCTTCCGCTCTGCGCCTGGAGGACCCGGACGTTGGCCGTGCCGCCATCTCCATCGAGGCTCTCGACCTTCCAGACGCCCTGACCCGCATTGCCCCGATTCCGCTTCAATACGCGCGAGCCCGACGCTCGCAGGCGGCGTGGAAACTCTATCCGGAAGGTCTCGGCGGACTCATATATATGGGTATCGCTGCCCCACCCGAGATGCTTGGTGCGGTACAGCACTTCCTTGGTGCCCATCTTGGGGATCACGTCGGGGTGCGCGCTCACCCAAGGCCCGCGTGACGCGACGTCGCGAAGCAGGGTATCGAGCGATTTGCGCGTTTTCCCCTCTTGCAGTGGATTGACCCAGACCAGCACGCCATCGACGGACAAAAGCTGGTCACGGACTTCGTCCGCGAATTCCTCGTCATAGACCGCGGGCTCGGGGCGAATGCCGACAGCTTCAAGTTCCTCGAAGACGCGGAAGTACCGGTTGTTCCCGGGCGTCGCCGTGCGACGCGCCTCCCAGTCGCCGCGCCAAACAACCGCCACCTTTGATGTCATTGTCGTTGTCACCTTGATATGTCGTCCCAGCTCTTGGAAGCGCCGCCTTCTCGGCCGCCGGCGATGTGGACCTTGGCGGTGTAAAGCAGGTCTGAAACGCCGCAGGTCTGGCAGATCCTCATCGACCCCGGATTCTAGTTTCTCTTGGATGGCCTCTGCAGGACACCGTCAATTGTCTGTCCCGTTCCATCTACGTCACGCAACTCGATCGTCGCTCCGGACAGCCAAACCAGATAACAGCGCTCGTCATTGTTCAGAGTAATGCAGAGCTGGTCGTTTTCGACACGCCATGTTCCGTCGCCCTTTTTCTCGAGGTAGTACGACGTAATGTGCCCATCGCCCCCGTAAACGTCTGCCCAGTGGAAGGTGTCGGTGAATTCCATTCCAACGAACATGGCTTTGATCTGCTCGCCATTCAGCTGCCTGAATGTTTCATCCGCGTATGTCATCTGCGGGGGCAGAGGAACCAAGATGAAGCTTACCGCAAGAGCCCAAGCCTGGCTCAGCAATCGCGAGGGTGAACCTGATTCAAGCAAGATGTGCAATCGGGGAGTACCGGTGACGCGCGTCTGATCGTGGGCGTGTCCGGCATCGCACGTTCGCGATGCCGGACATCCGTTTCCGGGGTTAGCTTTTCGCGATGGCGACTTTATCGAGCGCTGCGCGTAGACCCCTAGCCAGCTTTGACGCGTCGTCATTGGCCCAGAAATGCATGAAGTAGAGGCTGGGCTGCTCGTCCAGCATGTGGCTGTGGAGGGCTGTCACCTCGATCCCGTTCTCCCGCAGTGCCCGGAGCACGGGATTGACCTCCGAAGCGATCAGCACGAAATCGCCGGTGATGGCAGCCTTGCCGTCTCCGGTCGGCTGGAAGTTGATGGCGATACCGGTTCCCATGGCAACCGGGATGGTCATGCCTGCGTCGGTCACCGCACCGGCGCGCGGGATGGTGAACTGATAGACGCCGCCGTTCGCCTTGCCCGCGTGGCCCAGGGTCTTTTCGATGGCCGCGGTATCGAGATCGATCGGCGGCGGCGTTGTTGCGGCAGCGGCCGACCCGAGCGGCGTCTTGCTGAGACCGAGCGCCGTATGCAGTGTCTCGGCAAGCTTCACCGGATCGCCCTCGCTCTCGACATGCATATACATCGTCGCCGGCTCCGCGCGGAGCAGATGGTTGTGCAGCGCGGTGATCTCGAAGCCGCCTCCGCTGAGACTGGTCATCACCGGCTCGATTTCGTCCTGGGTCAGGACCAGATCGCCCATCACCATCGCGCCATTGCCCATCGGCTGAAAGGCGACCCAGCCGCCGAGAGCGAGCGCCGGCTTGATCGCGACGCCGTCCACCGTGACCTTGAGATCGCTGCGCGGCAGTCCCACGCGGTAGACACCGCCGGGCATTTCGGTGCCGGTCTTGCCCAGGGCCGCACCGACCTTGCTCCAATCCGGGTCTCCAAGGGCAGGGTGGGCGATCAGCAGCGGCAGAGCGATGACGAGAAGTGATTTGATCGAGAGTCTCGACTGCATGGCTGTTCTCCTGGTTTGAGGTACCCCGAAACCCCCCGAAACTCTGAAATGATCGCTGGCGACCAGCGGAGGCCGCTCTCAGCGCGCGGTCGCGGCCCCCGGCGTCATTGCCGGCGGCCAGCTATGGGCCTCCTTCTGCCGTCCCTTGGCCCAGGCATAGAGCGCGTCATAGATGACGAAGCCGTGTCGCAGCACCTCGTGATCGTCCGGCGTCACGTCGCGCAGACCCTGCGAGATCGCCAACAGCCCCGCCGATTGCGGGGTCAGATCGTGGCGGCTGGTATCGGCGCCGCGCACGATCGGTGCCAGCACCATGATCGCCGGATCGCCATTAAGCGCGTATTTGGCGATGAAGGTGTCGAAGCTGCATTGGTCGCCGACATGGGTGAGCTCGACTCCGGGAATGTCATAAGGCGTCGCTCCGGTTTCCTCGGCGACCGCCAGCACACGGTCCGGCGGCGCGAACAGAAACTGCGGCGCCTTGTCAATGAACCGCGCGATCAGCCAAGGACAGGCGATGCGGTCGATGACCGGACGTTCGCGTGTGATCCATTTCATGGTGACCTCCTCCTTTTGTCGCGGAGCCGGCATTCGAGCGGCCGGGTCACGAGATCCAGAACCGCTTGTGCGCTTCTGCTTCCGCTTCGTGGCGCGAGACGCCGATATCCCGCAGCAACCAGTCTTCGAGCTCGCCGAGGCGGCGCCGCTGCCGGCTGCGCTCGCTCCAATCGCGGACGAGGGACAACAGTCGCTGCGGCACCAGCGCCAGCGGGGCATCGGTCGGGACAGCCGGCCACTTGCGCGCCCAGGTGTAGAGCGCGTCATAGACCACCAGCCCGTGTTCCAGCATTTGCCGGTCATCACGGAAGTTCCGTGAGAGGCCATGCGAGATCGCGAACAGGCCGGCGGATTGCGGCGTCATCTCCAGCTTGCCTGTGTCGGCGCCGCGCACGATGGCGGCGACGCGGTGGAGTGCCGGATCGTCCAGCCGGTACTTCGCGATGAAGGCATCGAAGCTGCAGCGCCCGGGCTTGTGCGACAGCTCCGCCCCGGGCACGTCGAACGGCGTCGCGCCCGTGCGACCGGCTGTTGCGAGAACGGCGTCTCCGGGAACAAACAGGAATTCCGCGGCATGGTCGATGAACCGGTTGATCAACCAGGGACAGGCGACCCGATCGATCTTTGGGTGCTCGCGTGTGACCCATTGCATGGGCTTTCCCTCCCTCAGGCTACGATCGCGGCAGACAATGCGCCCGAATAAAAAATGATACAAGTGTTGCATTAATGAATTTTTTGAGATACGGTATGACTATGGTCGGGGGCGAGATACAAACAGGCGAGCGTTGGCTGCTGCTGATCCATCAGCTGCCGACCAAGCCGGCCTATTTCCGGGTCAAGGTCTGGCGGCGGCTGCAGGGCATCGGCGCCGTGGCGGTCAAGAGCACGGTTTACGCACTGCCGGCCAACGCCGAGACCCAGGAGGACTTCGAATGGCTGCTGAAGGAGATCGTGGAAGGCGGCGGCGAGGCCATGGTCTGCGAGGCGCGGCTGATCGACGGCCTGTCCGACCCGCAGGTCAGGGCCCTGTTCGACGCGGCGCGGGATGAGGACTATCAGGCGGTCACCGATGAGCTGCGCGCGCTCGTCGCCAAGCTGGCCGCAAGTGCAAGCCGCGAGGATTTCGCCGACGCCCGCAACCAGGCGCGGCGCCTCAGGAAGCGCCTGGCGGAGATCGTGAGCATCGATTTCTTCGGTGCGACGGGCCGCCTCTCGGCGGAGAGTCTGATCGCAGAACTGGAACAGCGGACGGCGGAGGACGAGCGGATGCCGGAAGAGCAAAAACAGACGGTCTCATCCGCGGTTGAGGATTTCAAAGGCCGCGTCTGGGTCACGCGCAAGGGCGTGCATGTCGATCGCATCGCGTGCGCCTGGCTGATTCGCCGCTTCATCGACCCCAAGGCGACCATCCGCTTTGTGCCCGGAAAGGGCTACGTCCCCGCAGAAGGCGAGCTCCGCTTCGACATGTTCGAAGGCGAGTTCACCCATGAAGGCGATCGCTGCAGCTTCGAGGTGTTGCTTGCCCGCGCCGGCCTTTCCGATCCCGCGCTCGCGTCGATTGCCGAGATCGTCCACGACATCGATCTCAAGGACGGCAAGTTCGGCCGTGAGGAAGCGACCGGCATCGCGCATCTGATCGCCGGCATCGCCATGGCGAATGACGATGATGAAGAACGGATCGCACATGGGGGTCCGGTCTTCGACAATCTCTACCAGTATTTCCGCACCAAGCGCGGATAGCCGAAGAAGAGGAAACGGATGAGCAAGGTGGAACCGATCGACGCCATCGCGGCGCCGGCGAGCGCCACGCCCGCGCACGGCGTCCCGTTCGGGGAAGCCGTGCGGGTCTGGGCGCGGGTTGCCGCCCTGAGCTTTGGCGGGCCAGCGGGCCAGATCGCGGTGATGCACCGGATCATCGTCGAGGAGAAGCGCTGGATCGGCGAGACGCGGTTCCTGCATGCGTTGAACTACTGCATGCTGCTGCCGGGCCCCGAAGCGCAGCAGCTCGCGGTCTATATCGGCTGGCTGATGCACAAGACCCGCGGCGGGCTGGTGGCCGGCACGCTCTTCGTGCTGCCGGGCATCATCGCCATCATGGTCTTGAGTTGGATCTACGCGATCTTTGGCGATGTCGGCGCGGTCCAAGCGCTGTTCTTCGGGTTGAAAGCCGCCGTGCTGGCGATCGTGCTCGAAGCCGTCGTCAGGGTCGGCAAACGCGCGCTCAAGAACCGGGTGATGATCGGCCTCGCGGCGGCGGCCTTCTTCGCCATCTTTTTCCTCCATGTGCCGTTCCCGATCATCATCCTTGCTGCGGGCGTGATCGGATTCGTCGGCACCAAGGCTGGGATGAAGGCATTTGTCGTCGGCGGCGGTCACAGCAAGGTCGGCGACAAGCAGGTGGCCGATGCCGACAGCCTGCTCGGCGAATCCGTCCCGGAGCATGCCCGGCCCAATCTCGCCTGGTCGCTGAAGATTGGTGCGGTCTTCCTGCTGCTCTGGCTGGTGCCCGTCGCCGCCTTGCTGCTGCTCGCCGGTCCTGGCGATGTCTTCAGCCAGATCTCGGTCTTCTTCTCCAAGATGGCGGTGGTCACCTTCGGCGGCGCCTATGCGGTGCTCGCCTATGTGGCGCAGCAGGCGGTCGGCACCTATGGCTGGCTCCGGCCCGGCGAGATGCTGGACGGGCTCGGCATGGCGGAGACGACGCCGGGGCCGCTCATCATGGTCACGCAGTTCGTCGGCTTCATGGGCGCCTTCCGTGCGCCAGGTGGTCTCAACCCGCTGCTCGCGGGAACGCTGGGCGGCCTGCTGACGACCTGGGTCACCTTCACGCCGTGTTTCCTCTGGATCTTCGTCGGCGCACCCTTCGTCGAGGCGCTGCGCAGCAACAAGGCGCTCTCGGCGGCACTGGCCACCATTACCGCCGCGGTGGTCGGCGTCATCCTCAACCTCGCCGTCTGGTTCGCGCTGCATGTTCTCTTCGGCGAGGTCCGCGGTGTCGCCGCGCTCGGCACGACGCTGGACGTGCCCGTTCTCTCGTCGGTGAAGCTGCCATCGCTCGTCCTCACGCTCGGCGCGATGCTGGCGGTCTTCCGCTACAAGGTCGGCATGTTGAAGGTGCTTGCCGTCTGTTCGGCCATCGGCCTGATCTATGGCCTCGCACTGGGAGGAGTCTAGGATGTTGCACGCCGTCAAGCCATTGGCGTTCAAGCCGCCGCGCCTCGCCGGCCTCTCCGAGCGCCTGCTCGCCAGCCATTACGAGAACAACTACGGCGGGGCGGTGCGCCGGTTGAACGCGATCGAGGCGCGCCTGGCCGAGCTCGACTGGTCGAAGGCACCAGTCTTCGAGATCAACGGGCTGAAGCGCGAGGAGCTGATCGCCGCCAACTCGATGATCCTGCACGAGGTCTACTTCGACGGGCTCGGCGGATCGGGCGACCCGTCGGGCGAGATCGCTGCGCGCCTCGAGCGCGACTTCGGCTCCGTCGCGCGATGGCAGGCGGAGTTCTCCGCGATGGGCAAGGCGCTGGCCGGCGGATCGGGCTGGGTCTTGCTCACCTGGTCCGACCGCCACGGCCGGCTGGTCAACACCTGGGCCGCCGATCACACCCACGGCCTCGCGGATGGTCGGGCGCTCGACATGTACGAGCACGCCTATCATCTCGATTTCGGCGCCAAGGCGGCAGCATATGTCGATGCCTTCATGAAGAATGTCCAGTGGGACCGCGTCGGCGCGCGCTATGCGCGCGCGATGCGCGGCGGAAATGCCGAAGCCCCGTCCGTTGCCGACCATATCTCGGTCGAATCCCTGCGCGCACGGCTGGAACGTCGCGAGGACATCCTCGTGCTCGACGTCTGCCTGCCGGAGGATCTCGCCAAGCGCTCGGACATGCTCCCGACAGCGCAGATCCGGGCACCGGAGGCGATCGATGCCTGGGCGACGGAGTTGCCGCGTGGCAAGGAGATCGCCGTCTATTGCGTCTATGGCTTCCAGGTCAGCGGCGATGCGGTCGCCGAGTTGCGGCGCCGGGGCTATGACGCCAAGAGCGTTGCCGGCGGCATCGCCGCCTGGCATGCGATGGGAGGGCCGACGGTACCGCTCGCGCATTGAGCGCTCGCCGCAGTAGTGGAGTTTTCCATGGCTTCCACCAACCTGATGCGGGTCGATCGACTGACCAAGTGATACGGCGATCAGCTTGCCCTCAGCGCCGTCGCGTTCGACATCCGCGAAGGCGAAGTCTTGGCGTCATCGGACCGAACGGATCCGGCAAGACCGCCCTGCCGAGCCTGTCTAGCTCAGGTCGAATCGACCATGAACTGACGCGGCGACAAGCGGCGTCTCGTGATTGCTGGGAGTGATCCGCTCGGCCGCGGTGGCTTATGCGCGGCCGGCCAGCCCCAGGACTGAAATCACACCGATCAGCAGGATGATGAAGGCGCTACCGATTTCCAGGGCGCTCAGAAGGCTGGCAAAGCCGTCTAGCCGTTGCCGCAGGCCGGCAAGGGTGCGCCGGATGACGATCGCCACCGTGCCGATGACGGCGATCGTGGTCATGATGCCGAGGGCCATCACCGCGACCAGGATGAAACCGATGCCCAAGCTTGCATGTGCAAAAGCCATGCTGAGCACCATGATGGTGAGCGGGCAGGGTAGCAGTCCGGCCGCGAATGCGATGCCCGTGTGATGGTGCCGTGCTTCGACGGCAGCCCGAGGGCGGAGCGCGCGCCAGACGTACCAGCAACCTGCCCCGGTCACCGCGAAGGCGCTGACCGCTTCCAGGACCGTAGCCGCGCCCGAAGGTCGGCCCAGCATGGTCGAGGCACCACCGAACAACAGGACCAGCATGATGGCCGTCCCGACATGGGTGCTTGCGAGCTGCGCCGCAGCGGCGATGCCGGTCAAGGGCCGGGCTTCGCGCCCGAGGAAATAGGTGAACAGGATCGTTTTGCCGTGGCCGGGTGTCAGCGCATGGACCATGCCGAGCAGGAACGCTGCGGCTGCCAGGGAGAGCGCTGCCGACCGCCCTCCCTCGGCGGATTGCAAGGCCGCCGAGAACGCCCCTTGGAGCTGCCGGTGAAGTTCAAGAACCTGATGGACGATTGAGGCCAGGAAATCCATGCGCTGTCCGGGTTGCCGAGAGTCTTGCGGCTCCCAACCTGCCACGGAGCGAACACCTGGACCACCAAGTCCCGCATCGGCTCGCCGTCTGCCAGGCAAACCGGCGCACGACCCGGAACGTCGGACTATCGCGGCGAAAGACTAAGCTGCGCGCACAGCTTCGAGGAAGCGCTCGACTTCGCCCTTCAGGCGCTCGCTGTTCTTCGCGAGCTCGGATGCGGCGCCGAGCACTTGGGATGACGCGGCACTCGTGCGCTTCGAGGCTTCGGTGACGCCGGAGATGTGCGAGGAGACATCCTCGGTGCCGCCTGCCACTTCCTGCACGTTGCGGGCGATTTCCTGCGTGGCGGCGCCCTGTTCCTCGACGGCCGAGGCGATGGTGGTCGAGATCTCGCTGACCCGGCCGATGGTCTGCGTGATGTCCTGGATCGATTGCGCGGAACTCGAGGTCGCTTCCTGGATCGAGCGGATCTGCCCGGAGATCTCGTCGGTTGCTTTCGCGGTCTGGGTCGCGAGGTTCTTCACCTCGCTCGCGACAACCGCGAAGCCCTTGCCGGCTTCGCCGGCGCGCGCTGCTTCGATGGTGGCGTTCAAGGCGAGAAGGTTGGTCTGACCGGCGATCTCGCTGATCAGCGTGACGACGGCGCCGATCCGCTGCGCCGAATCGGCCAGCGCCTTGACCTTATCGTTGGTCTCATCGGCCTGGGTGACCGCCGTGCCGACGATCCGGGTCGATTCAGTCACTTGGTTGCCGATCTCGCGGATGGAAGATGTCAGCTCTTCGGTGGCCGCCCCGACCGTCTGCACGTTCTGGCTCATTTTCTGCGCCGCGCTGGCGACCGCGTTCGACTGCTCCGAAGCTGTGTCCGCGGTCTTGGAAAGGCTCTGGGCGGTGGACTGCAGCTGAGTCGCCGCGGAATTGACCGAGGTCACGATCTCAGAGATCACGCGGTCGAAAGCGGATACGGCGGCCTGCGTCTTGTTCGCGCGCTCGAGCTGGCGGCTCTGCTCCGCCTGTTCACGGGCGGCCAGATCGCGTGCCTTCAAAGTGTTGTCCTTGAAAACCTGAACCGCCCGCGCCATCACCCCGAGCTCGTTGGGACGCTCGACGAAGGGGATCTCCTGACTGACATCACCATCGGCCAGGGTCGTCATCGAAGAGCTGATCCGCGCCAGGGGTCGAATGACGCCGGTCAAGGAGAAGAGCGCCAGCAAAGCGGAACAGGCGATCAGCAAGGCGACAACCCCGGCCACGGTCCACCAGGTCTGCGCGTATGTGACGTCGCTGCTTTCGTTGACTTCCGCCGCCTCGTTGCGGTGGCGCTGAATGAGGTCGGCGACGCCGGCGGTGACGATGTCGAAGTCCTTGTCCATCTGGCCGCGGAAAAGCGCACCGGCCTTCGCGGTATCGCCGGAGTTCACCAGTTCGAGGAACTGCGCATTGTTCTTGCGGTAGTCCTGATAGGCATTCGACATGTTGGCATAGATGCCGAGTTCCTCGGTGGCGTCACTCGGGATTCGCGAGCTGAATTCCTTGCCCCATTTTTCGAAGTCCGCAGCATATTGCTGCATGGATTTCTGGGTCTCGGTCCGCTCCGCGTCGGTGACGGCCATCAGATATTGTGCGCCGTCGATGCGCATCTCGCCGAACGCGATCCTCATCTCCTGCGCCGAGGTCGCGCCGGGGAAGAGATCGTCGGAGAAGGATTTCTCGCCTTCCAGGATGATCCCGAGGCTGCGGAGCCCGATGAAGCCGACGACGATGGAGAGCAACATCGTGGCCAGAGCGGCCGACAGGAGCGCGGTTCGCAACTTCAAGGATTTCATGAGACGAGGTCCGGTTATTACCCGTGCGGGCAGTGTTGTGGGCGTGCTGCTTCATATTCTGGAAACCACTAATAAATTCCTAAAATTGATGCCCAAATCCACAGTGGGGACCATAATATCCTCCAGGATAGGTTTGATTCCGTCGGCTCTAGTGCCTGTTCACAAGCTTGCTATGCGGTGCCGCGGACTGTGCATTTACATCCTCCAGGATAGGTTTTAACCTTTGTGGTCATGATGAGCGCCGATCCAAGGCAACTCTTGGCGCGTGGCCGGCGAAATGCGGCGGCCTCAAGATTTGTGCTGTGCTGGGCCGCCACCGCCATGATCGCGACGGGAGCGAGCGGCGAGGAGGGGGCGCCGCCTGCTGTACCGAGCGGCCTGTTGCTGGGAAACCTCGCTTGGCTCCGGGCCGCAGCTTCGGTTTGTGAACAGGCCTTTCCAAGCGCTTCGGATGGCGTTGGTGCCGCGTATGACGTCTGGCTCCGCAGCAACCCGCAGGTGAAGGCCACGCTCACTTTGCTGGACGAGGAGCCGCGATCCCCGATGCAGGGAGAGACGCGACAGAAATATGCGCGCTCCTATGCGCAGGCCTTTCGCATCTTCGATGAGAAGAGAAAGTACGACCCGGAGGATCTCGCGAATCAGTGCAAGACCACGGTCCAGGAACTGGCCGACGGAGTCTACGATCTACCCAAGGCGGCCCCGTGAACGAGGACCGGGTCCCCTGGACGGCGGCACTATTGCGGCGTCTGGCCCATGCTCTGATGCTCGTTGCGGCGCTTGCCACGGCGATCGCTCTGCCTCTGCATACGATGGGGATCGAGCATGCGATCGAGCACCTGCAGGAGACGCAAAGCGCCAGTGCGGCCGGGTATGATCAGAACGGCGCCGGCGGTGATTTCGAAGCCACATCCCACGACAGTCTGAGTGGATGTCATGTCATTGCCGCCGCGCACGTCGCTTTGGCATTCCCGTCCTGTGATCGCGGAAAGGCGCGCGCCTCGACAAGTGACCAGAGCTGGCGGTCCGCCAATGCGATCTCGCTTCAGCGCCCTCCCATCTCCTAGTGCGGATCCCGATCCGCCCGCCTTCCACTAACCAGGAAGGCCGATCGCGCATGCAAATCCGCGCGCGACCCTCGGTGACCGACGATCCGGGGAGCGTTGCCGAAGGTATCTGACCAGGCCATGAAGCGAAGTCACGACGATGTCGTCCAAGCCCTGAAATGGCTCGAGACGCGACCAACTCTTGAAGCACTGCGGCAGAAGTATCCCGACGACTGGCACTGGGTCGAGAAGGAACTCGCCACGGCGGTCGAGGTCAAGGATCACGCCCGGCTCCACGCATTGATGCGCCCAATCGAGAGCGCCAGCATCAAGCGCGGCATGCGCCTGAAACCGACCGAAGCCGTCCGGATCACGCGGGCTCTGATTCGACAGCGGATGGCGGCGACCGCGATCCAGCAGTTTGTCCGGGAGGCCCTGCCGGAAGGCAGCATTCGTGCCGGCTGGTCGGATCGGCTTCTCTTCAGACGGCTTTTCTTCACCCGGCAACACCAACGCAAGATCGTGTCGGAAACCGCGTTCCGGCTGCTTTGGCCGCTCGTGCGGCGACCGAGCGCGCTGATGCCTCTTGCCGAGGCAAATGGCATTTACGGGTTCTTCACAGCGCGCTTCGTCTCGGCGCTGGCGGGCCGGATCGACGGATCCTGCCTCGAGATCGGCGCCGGAGACGGCGCCCTGGCGCGCTGTCTGCGCGATGCGGGCGCCGATATCGTCGCCACCGACGATTACAGCTGGTCCGGCAAGATCGACTATCCACCCGAAGTCCAGAAGCTTCCGGCGGTCGAGGCATTGTCGCAATACCGGCCGGAATCCGTGCTCTGCTCCTGGCCGCCCGGGGGAAATCCCTTCGAGGCGGCGGTATTCGAAACGCCATCGGTCCGGCGTTACATCGTCATCGGCAGCCGCCACCAGTTTGCATTCGGCAACTGGCGCAGCTACCGGGCCCAAGCCGCCTTCTCGATGCAGCTCGATGAGGCGCTCAGCGGAATGCTGCTGCCGCCGGATTTCGGCGGCGCGGTCTATATCTTCGACCGAAGATCGATGGTGGTCTGAGGCCGCCGGGAAGCGGCCTCAGCCGACCCTAGAGAGCGTTCTTCAGCTTCTCGTAGTTCCCGTTGGTGCGCAGGGTGACCGTAACGTCGCGCGTCGTGCGGTTACGCCAGAACCAGCCATGATTCCCGTCGAAAGCGGCCTGAATGACGCCGGTGTCGGATTTGACGCCCCGGCCCTTCGCGTAGGAGATCTTGCTGCCGCCGCCGTCGCCATGCGTGTCATAGTTCACGACATCTGTTGCGGACCAAGCATAGGCTGCTTTCGCGCCTTCGCGCATCACCAGCTTGACCTCGAGCCCTTCGCCCGGCGTCAAGGTGAAGCTTACCTCATCAGTCCGACCGGCCGCGGCTGTTGCGGCCTGTTGGGCGGGGGCATTGGGAATCGCCGGTGCGGCTGCCGGCTGTGTCGGTGCTTCCGCCTGCTGCGCGGGCGCGGGCGCTGGCACCGGGGCCGGAGCGGGCTGAATCGGTGCCGCTGGTGGTGGAACGGCCGCGGCCTGCGCAACCTGCTGGCTCTTGGAGGCGTCCATCGCGGCTTCGGCGGCGAGCTGCATCTTGATCTCGCCCATCTGCGTCAGGCCGAGCAGCCGACCGATCCCGGTGGGATCGAGTGCATATTCGGCGGGCAGTACGATGAATGCCAGAATGATCCCGGCGATCGACGCCGCGATGCTGGAGGAGCGCTGTAGTTGAGCGGCGGTGGGGAGGTCGGCGCGCCGGGGAAGATTCGAATTATACATCTGGGAATTCTCCGGATCACATTACGAAGAAGCCGGTCAACTGATAGCCGATCAGCACGAAGCCGGCGGTCATCATTGCGACATTGGCGGTATAGGCGTACGTCCAGAAGCTCTTGGTGCCGCGCCAGTAGCCCATGACGATGAGGATTGAGCCGAGCGCCAGCATCTGGCCGATCTCGACACCGACGTTGAAGGCCAGCAGATTGGGGATGAGGCCGTCGCGCGAGATCTGGTAGTCTAGAATCTTGGTCGAGAGGCCGAAGCCATGGAAAAAGCCGAAGATCAAGGTGGCGGCTTTGGTGTTCGGCTGGAAGCCGAGCCAACGCTTGAAGGCGCCGACATTGTCGAGCGCCTTGTAGACCACCGAGAAGCCGATGATCGCGTCGATGATGTAGCTGTTGACGCCGATCTCGAAATAGACGCCGAGCAGCATGGTCGTGGAATGCCCGATCGCGAACAGGCTGACATAGATCGCGATATGCTTCATTCGGTAGAGGAAGAAAATCACGCCGAACAGGAACAGGATGTGGTCGTATCCAGTCACCATGTGCTTTGCGCCAAGATAGAGAAACGGCAACAGGTGGATGCCGGTGATTTCCTGAATGTAACCCTTGTCACCGGCAGTGACGCCGTGCGCGAGTGCCTGACTCGCCGTCGCCATTAGGGCGAGGACGGCAAGTCCTATGCGGAATGCGGCGTTGCGCGCCGGGGGGCGCGTGGTAAGCGTCATTTCAGAGCTCCGAGAGAAATGCGGTTGCGGCCGGTTGGGCCGGATGGGCCGGCCGTCAGGCCCTCGGGGGACGCTCGAATCCGTCGCCTTTGCGCGCGACCCGGAGCATTGTCGGCTGCGCGAACCAGTTTCTGGGCAAGTCGAAGAAGGCGCTCTCGCTCGCCGGAGCCTCGCGCCCGACCTCATGGTGGTCCAACGTCTCGCCATGATGATCGAACGGGGTGTCAGGATCAGAATGGCTGGCGGCCGAGGCCGAATTCAGCCGCTCGAGTGAAATCCCATGCGGAGCCTTGGCGCCTGGAAGAAGACCGCAGGTCACCGCCAGCAACGCCGCGAACAGGACGCGAAGCCCCGATCGCAGAATCGCGTCTGGCAACCAAGCTCGATTTCGGGCTTCCGTTCGGGCCATGCTGGTCTCTTGGTGAGCGAGTCGACTCGCGCTGCTGCAATCTTATCCTCTCCAGGAGGATGCTGCGCAAGAAAGAAAGCTGCCGCTCCGGCCTGCCGATGTGGGAAGCCCCTCCCAGGGGTCAGGAGGGGCTTCGTGAGAGCACCGGTGTGGGGATGCTTCCGGCGCTACCACCGGACATCACGCTAGTGATGATGTCCGACCGGCTCAGACATATGGAACGGGACGGTCGCCGTCCTGTCGCCCGCCGCCTTCAGCTCAAGATTCGCTTCGAACTCATGCGGCTCGGCCGGGGCGGACTGACTCTCGTAGATGCGCGCATCGTCCTTCGACCGGAGCAGCGGCAGGATCTCGGTCGTGCTCCCGCGAAAAATATGCACGACCGCCCGGATCTCGGAATCCGGCTTCGTGAGCGACAGGCGCATCCGCTCGCCGAGGTCGGTGTCCACAATGGCGATGGTGCCGGCTCCGAACGCGCAATCGAAGGCGAACGGCTCCGGTGCATGATGTCCGGCCGGTGCCGCCGGCATGGCGTCGCCCGGACCGTCCGCGTCAAAGATGACCGTCGCGGCGCTCAGTGGCGGGATATGCGCGGCAAGTTCGCTTTTGAGGTTGCCGGCGATCTCGTTCGCGGCTCCGACGCTGAGGCTGTTGTCGACGGCGACGGTGATCTCGGCGCGCAGCTTGTGGCCCAGCCAACGGGCCTTCACATCGGTGACCCCGCGAACGCCAGCGACATGTTCCGCGGCGTGCCGGATCTCGGCCGTCACCTCGGGCTGGATCCCGTCCAGCGAGCGCTTGATCACGGCCTTGGCCGACTGCCAGACGATCCCGAAGATCGTCAGGGTGATGAGCAGGCCGACGATCGGATCGGCCAGCGGGAAACCGAGCCAGACGCCGGCCGCACCCAGCACCACGGCAAGGCTGGTGAGCCCGTCCGTGCGGGCGTGATAGCCGTCGGCAATGAGAGCGGTGCTGTTCATCTCCCGCCCGACGCGAATGCGAAAGATCGCGACAGCTTCGTTTCCGATGAAGCCGACAATCCCCGCGATCGCAACGGCCAGCAGCTGGGTGACCGGTTGCGGATGGATCAAGCGGTCGATCGCTTCATATCCGGCGATCAGCGCGCTCACCAGAATGATGAAGACGATGACGAGGCCGGCGAAATCCTCGACCCTGCCCAGGCCATAGTTGAAGCTCGCCGTCGCCTTCCTCCGCACCAGGACAAAGGCAATCCAGAGCGGCACGGCGGTGACGGCGTCGCCGACGTTGTGGATCGTATCGGCGAGCAACGCCACGCTGCCCGTGTAGAAGACCACGACGAGCTGCAGGATCGACGTCACGGCCAGGATGGCGAATGACCATTTGATCGCCCAGACGCCGCGCTCCGATGAGGAAAGGGAGGGATCTATGACGCCATGGGTGTGACCGTGCGACCCCTGCTGCCCGGCATGGGCCGCCGATGTCTCAAATGACAGCGCATCCTGCCTGCCAAAGCCGAACCACTCCTTCATGCGTCCAATCATCGTATCACCTGGTTTTGAGCGAATAGGCGGGCATCTGCCAGCATGTCGAGCCGGCCGGGTTCTCTGCACGGGGGCGCCGGCCATGGGCATTGGTCAGAAGCCGCGATGGACATAACCTATCCTCCAGGGGAGGATATGGCAAGAGCCAATCCCGACGATCCGGGTCCGATACCCGTGACATCTTCGCTCACCCCGCCCAAACCTCGCGCGACCGCTGCGCGGCAAGGAAAATCAGGCGGCGGCTCGCCTGGCGCGCCTTGAATAGCGGGCTCAATGCGGCTCGGGCCCGGGACGCCGGCCCTGGACTTCCGGTTCGGTTTGTGATCTATCCTCTCCAGGAGGATAGGAAATATCATGACTGACGAAGATTTGCACGGAAGCCACCCCGATATCGTGAAGCGCCTGAAGCGCGGGCAAGGCCACCTCCGCAGCGTCGTGGAGATGATCGAGGCCGGCCGCCCCTGCCTCGAGATCGCGCAGCAGCTGTACGCCGTTGAGAAGGCGATCAGCAAAGCAAAGCGGGTGCTGATCCAGGACCATATCGATCATTGCCTCGAGCATGCGGTCAACGGCAGCCGTCGCGCGCCGTTGGGTGAGTTCAAGGAAATCTCGAAGTATCTCTGACCGAGGCTAAAACATGACATCCTTCACCGATCTGCTGCAGCAGGGCTCGGCTCACGCCTGGCTATTCATCCCGAGCGCCATTCTATTGGGGGCGCTGCACGGGCTGGAGCCCGGCCACAGCAAGACCATGATGGCGGCCTTCATCGTCGCCGTCCGCGGCACGGTTGCGCAGGCCGTTCTGCTCGGAATCATGGCCACCATTTCGCACACGCTGATCGTGTGGGTGGTGGCTTTGGGCGGCATGTATCTCTGGAACGGGTTGAGCGCCGAGACCGTGGAGCCCTATCTGCAGCTCGCATCCGCCGTCCTGATCATCGGCGTGGCGCTGTGGATGTTTCTGCGGACACTGCGCGACAACCAGCAGGCCAAGATGGCGGTCGCCGGCCATGACCACGGACACGATCATGGGCATGACCACAGTCACGACCATGGGCATGACCACGACCATCCCCATCCCCATCCCCATCCCCATGGCGAGGGCGCGCACGCCCATGCCGCGGATGTGCGCAAGATCGATACCGGCCACGGCATCATGAATGTCGAGGTCTTCGAGGATGGTGTTCCGCCGCGCTGGCGCATTACGCAATCATCCGCGTATGGCTGGAAGGCAGCCGAGGTCTCGATGCGAACCGATCGGCCGGACGGAAAGACCCAGACTTTCCGCTTTGTCGATCGCGGCGGCTTCATGGAATCGATCGAGGAGATTCCCGAGCCGCATGAATTCACCGCAAGGCTGACCCTCGCGCATGGCGGCCACAGCCACGATTACGACCTTACCTTCACCGAGCACGCCCATGGCGAATCGCATGGTCATGCCGAACTCGAAGGACTGGATGTGTCGTCGAGCGACTATCAGGATGCACATGAAAGAGCGCATGCCAACGATATCCGCAAGCGATTTGCCAACCGCAATGTCACCACCGGCCAGATCGTTCTGTTCGGATTGACCGGGGGCCTCATTCCCTGTCCGGCTGCGATCACCGTGCTGCTGCTCTGCCTGCAGCTGAAGGAGATCAGCCTCGGAGCGGTCCTGGTGCTCTGCTTCAGCATCGGGCTGGCGGTCACTCTGGTCGTGGTCGGTGCCGTCGCCGCGCTCGGCGTCCATCATGCGTCGAAGCGATGGAGCGGCTTCAGCACCTTTGCCCGGCGGGCGCCCTATTTCAGCAGTGTTCTCATCGCTCTGGTCGGAATCTATCTCGGCGTGCAGGGTTGGTACGGTCTTCAAGCCCTCGGATCAGCCACTTAGGAGCGGGCGGCAGCGCGCGTCCGGCGCGCTGCCGCAGGCCCACCGGCTGTGCCAATCGTCCGGAGCTTGTCGTTTGCAACGCCATATTCCTCGCGGGTAAGATGAACCTGAGCGCAATGCGAGGAATGGCTTATGAAGCGGGACGAAAAAACCAAGTCTAAACAAGGGGAAGGGCACGCTGCCTCGGAAGGCACCGTCCATCGAAGCCATAAGCAATTGATCAACCGGCTGCGCCGCGCCGATGGGCATCTGAAGAAGATCATTGCAATGCTGGAGGGTGGCGAGAGTTGCTTGTCCATCGCGCAACAGATGCAAGCCGTCGTCAGTGCCCTGGACACCGCCAAGACGGTCCTGATCCACGACCATATCGATCACTGCCTGGAACAAGTGACCGGTCCGATCGAACGCAGCAAGCGCGGACCGATCGACGAATTCAAGGAGATCACCAAGTTCCTGTGATGCCGGCATGAAAGCCCCGAGGGTCGAAGTGTCACGTCTGCACTTCATTTTTCCGGTCTCGATGATCCTCGCCGGCCTCGCCTTGTCGGGCCTATCGGCGTCGGAACTGCAGGCCCAGAATGCCGCCCATCAGATCGACCACGACACGCTCAGCAGGTTGGCTTGGGTGCGCGCCGGCGTGAAGGCCTGCCGTGACGACTCTCCCACCATGGCCGGGCATCTCGTTGAGGCTTACGAGGGTTGGGTCGCCAAGACCCCTGTCATGGAAACCCTGATCAAGCAGATCGACGATCCCGCGGACGCGGCGCTGACCGCGGAGACGCGCGGGCAATACGGCGAATCCTTCAAGCAGGTCGCGCAGATATTCGAATGGAAGCGCGTCAACGAGCCGGAGGATTTCGCGGAACTCTGCGACAAGCTCACCAAGGATCTGGCCGGGTTCAGAGACGACAACACTGCCGAATAGGCGCTTTTTTAGGCGCGCGTGCCTCGGCTGAAGGCAACGTCCACCGCCGCGCGAACAGCACACTCCGCCGCGGCGCTTGCGACCACAAAAGCGCAAGCTTGGTTTCAATTGTATAGACAAGTATCCTCCCCCAGAGCATTCTGAGTCAAGCGCACGGCCGGGCTCAACGGCCGTCTTCGACTCGAAAACAGGGAGACAAGAATGGACAAACTGCACCGTCGCGACTTCCTCGCCGGCTCCGCGGGGCTCGCTTTCCTGGCGGGGCTGCCGCGCCTCGCCATCGCCGAAGCGCATAATGTGCTGAAGATCGCGATCGCTTCAGAAACCGGCGATCTCGACCTGCTGCAGAACGTCTCCAGCCTCAGCTCATACACCGTTGTGTTCGACGCGCTCATCCAATACGGACCGGATGGAAAGCTCGAACCCGGCCTTGCTACCAAATGGACCGTTGCCGAGGACCAGAAGTCGATCGCGTTCGATCTCCGCGAAGGCGTCAGCTTCAGCGACGGCACGCCCTTCGACTCCGCCGCGGCGGAGTGGAACCTCCGCCGCTGGATGGGTGTGGCGGACTTCTCCTGGATCGGTGTCTCCGACGCCTTCGACACAGTGGCGGTCGATGGCCCGAACAAGATCACCGTGAAGCTGAAGCGACCGGTTCCCGCGGCGCTTCTGGAGCTGACGATCGTGCGCCCGGTGCGCTTCCTGTCGCCGAAAGCGGTGGATGCCAGCGGCAAGCAGAAGGCACCGATCGGCACCGGGCCCTGGATCGTCGAGAAATATGATGCGAGCGAGACCATTCTGGTCCGCAACGACAAATACTGGGGCGAGAAGCCGCAGATCGAGCGCCTCGAATTGAAAGTGGTGCCGGACGAACTGGCGCGGGCCAATGCGCTGCGCTCCGGCGACCTCGACGTGATCGGCGGTGACTGGGTCGCGACCCTCTCGCCGCGGCGGGCGAAGGCCTTGAAAAGCGAGGGGATGGAAGTCTTCGCGGCGCCGGGCACCGCGACACTGATCGTCGGATTCTCGCCCAAGTCCAAGAACGTGGCCGACAAGGCGGTCCGCCAGGCCGTCAACCTCGGCATCGACCGGGCGGCCGTCGCCAAGGTGTTGTTCGAGGGCTATGCCGATCCGATCAACGATGTCTTCCCGGCCAATGTCCCGTCATCGGGCAAGCGTCATGAGATCCCGGCACGCGATGTCGCCAAGGCCCAGAAGGCCTTGACCGAGGCCGGCTGGGCGCAAAGCGGCGCCGCCTGGTCCAAGGATGGGGCGCCGCTGGCGCTGGACTTCCTGGTCTCCGAAGAATCACTGCCCGGCTCGCGCCGCATCGCCGAGATGCTCCAGGCGCAGCTCCGTGAGGTCGGTTTCGACGTGAAGGTGTCCTCGGTCGACAACGCCACGATGCACGAGCGCCGGCCGGCCTTCGACTACGACCTCACCTTCTTCCCGACTTACGGCGCGCCCTACGATCCGCATGGGACGCTCGGCAATGCCTTCGTCTCGACCGTCGATAGCGGCCCGGATGGAAAGATCTATGTGGCCGACGCGCTCGACGCCATGGTCAAGGCGGCGCTGGACGCGGGCGGCGCGGAACGCGAGACCAAGTTGCAGGCGGTTTACGACTGGCTCTACGACAATGCCGCCGTATGCCCGCTGGTCGTGGCCCAGCGTCTCTGGGCGCACAGCAAGCGGGTGCAGAACTTCTCGCTGCCGGCGACGGATTACGATCTGCCGTTCCAGGGAATCTCGTTGAAGGCCTGAGGCCCGAGGCTGGATTCCGAAGATGTGGCGTAACATCCTGCGCCGGGTGGCGCTGGCCTGTCTGCTCGTGGTGGCCGCTTCCGCCGTGACCTTCGGTCTGGTCACGGCGGCGCCGGGCAACGTCGCTGCGCTCATTGCGGAGCGCGCCGCGGGGCCGGGCGCCGATGCCGAGATGATCAAGAAGATCGGCAACGAGCTCGGCCTCTACGATCCTCTGCCCGTGCGTTACGGGCGCTGGCTGCTCTCCGCTGTGACCGGCGATTTCGGGGTCTCGCTGCGCACCGGCAAGCCGATCTCGGAAGAGTTCGCGTCGCGCCTGCCGATGACCGGGGCATTGCTCGCCGGCGGCGGTGTGCTGGCCTTCGTCCTGTCGCTCGGGCTCGGGCTGGCGGGTGCCATCAGCAACGGCGGTCCGACCGACCGACTGCTCCATGGCTTCTCCCTGATCGGCGCGTCGACGCCGAACTTCTTCGTCGCGGCGCTGCTGGTGATCCTGTTCTCGGTGATGCTCGGCTGGGTTCCGACCTTCGGCGTGAGCGGCTTTACCTCCTGGCTGCTGCCATGGGTCACGGTGGCGCTGTTTCCGGCGTCGGTGCTGAGCCGGGTCGTGCGGGTCAACCTGCAGGAAGTGATGTCGCGACCCTTCGCGACGACCGGATTCGCCAAGGGCTACACCCGGACCAATGTGCTGGTTCGGGAGGCGCTGCCGAACATCGCCGTTCCCTTCCTCACCACCTTCGGCGCGCAATTCACCCTGATGATGATCGGTGCCATCGTGGTCGAGACGGTGTTCGCGCTCAGGGGCATCGGCGCCTTCTTCATCGACGCGATCCGGTTCCGCGATTTTGTCGGCATGCAGGCGGTCCTGCTGCTCTTCGTCGTCTTCTTCGTGTTCGTGAACCTCGCCTTCGACATCATCTGCGTCTTCGCCGATCCGCGGCTGCGCCGGACGAGGGGGTAGGGCCATGTTCGAGCGCATCCGACATTGGCCCTGGCTGCTGCTGACACCAGTGCTGCTCTTCGTGCTGGTCGCGGTGCTCGGCCCTTCCCTGGTGCCCTACGACCCCGCGGCGCAGGACTATGACGTCACGCTCCAGGGTCCGAGCTGGGTCCATTGGCTCGGCACCGACTATCTCGGCCGCGACATGCTGAGCCGTATCGTCGGCGGCGCGCGGGTTTCGCTGATCGCGATGTCGATCGTGCTGGTCGCGGCATTGGCCATCGGCGTGATGATCGGCTCCTTCGCCGGCTATGTCGGCGGCCGGGTGGAGCTGGCGCTGATCAGCATCATCGACATCGCCCTGGCACTGCCGAGCTTGGTGATCGCGCTGGCGCTGATCGGGATCCTCGGCGCCGGCTATTGGTCGATGATCGTGGCCCTGACGCTGGCCTGGTGGGCGAATTACGCCCGGATGAGCCGGGCGGTCGTGATCGCCGAGCTGCAGCAGCCCTATATCGAAGCCGCTCGGATAATGGGCGCCAGCCATCTCTGGATCTTCGTCCGTCACCTGCTGCCGCATGTGCTCGGCCTGGTGGTCGTTTACGCCAGCGCCGATGCCGGGGCGCTGGTGCTCGCCATCGCCACCTTGAGCTTCCTCGGCCTCGGGGTGGCGCCGCCGACGCCGGAATGGGGGCAGATGCTGGTCGATGGCATGAGCTATATCGAGGAGTTCCCGCGTCTCGTCGTCATGCCCGGCATCGCCCTGACCTTGGTCGTCGTAAGCTTCAATGTGTTGGGCGAAGCCTTCGCGCTGCAGAAGGTGCCGAAGCCGGTCCGTGGCCGGTCGCTCCGCCGGCGGAAGACCCTGCGCCAGCGCGAAGAGGTTGCCCGCGCCGTAGCCGAGCACGGGACGCACCCGGCATGACCAGCGCGGAATCCATCTACTCGGTCGAAGACCTGGTCATCGATCTCTATGCGGCCGATGTGACGGTGCGGGCCGTGGACGGAGTCTCCTTCGGTGTCGGCGAAGGCGAAACGCTGGCGATTGTCGGCGAGAGCGGCTCCGGCAAGACGGTCATGACATTGGGGCCGCTCGGTCTGCTGCCGGAAGGGGTCGCGGTCAACATGCGCGGTCGGGCCCAGGCGAACGGCAGCGAGCTCCTGGAAATGGACCAGGGCCAGCTCTCTGTGCTGCGCGGCGGATTTTTCGGAGTCGTGTTCCAGGACCCGATGAGTGCACTCAACCCGATGCTGAAGATCGGCCCACAATTGGCCTCGCAAGCGATGCGTTTCGCCGGTCGCACCAAGGCCGAGGCGCGCCGCGATGCGGTGTCGCTGCTGGCCCGCACCGGCATCCCGGATCCCGAGGACCGGTATCATCGCTATCCGCATGAGCTCTCCGGCGGCATGCTGCAGCGCGCGATGATCGCGCTGGCTTTGGCGGCGAAGCCGCGGGTCTTGGTCGCGGACGAACCGACCACAGCGCTCGACGCGACCGTTCAGGCGCAAATCCTCGCCCTGATCCGGGACATTCAACGGGATGAGGGGGTTGCGGTCATCCTGATCACCCATGATATCGGCGCGGTTTCCTCGGTCGCCGACCGCGTGGTCGTGCTCTATGCCGGGCAGGTGGCGGAGACGGGAACCGCCCTCGATGTCCTGACCCGGCCGGTGCATCCCTATACGCGCGGTCTTCTCGCATCGGTCCCGGATTTTCGCTCGGCCGACGCGGCGCAGGCGCTGCGCGAGATCCCGGGCAGCCCGCCCAGCCAGATCCGTTTGGAGGCCGGGTGCCGTTTCGCCGATCGCTGCGCGCTCGTCGAACCGGCCTGCCGACAATCGCGTCCCGTCCTTCAGCCGGTTCCGGGATCTTCCGCGGGTCACAGTGCCGCCTGCCCGGTCGTGCTGCGGGAGCAGGGTGCGGCTCATGGCTGAAACTCCGGCCATCGAAGTCAGAGGGCTGAAGGTGCATTTCCCTGGCCGGGCCGGCCGGGGCGTCGTGCGCGCCGTCGATGGAGTCGATCTTTCGATCCGGCGCGGCACATTCCATGGCGTCGTCGGCGAATCCGGTTGCGGCAAGACCACGCTGGCACGCGCGATCATCGGCTTGCAGAAGGTGACCGAGGGCCAGGTTCTGATCGAGGGACGCGACCGCGCAGAGTGGCAGCGCGACGATCGCAAGGGCTTCAGCCGCGCGGTGCAATTCGTGTTCCAGGATCCACTGGGTTCATTGAGCCGCCGCCAGACGGTTCTGCAGTCGATCGAGGAGCCGCTGCAGATCCATGGCGCCGGGAGTCGCGATGAGCGAATGCGCCGTGTCGAAGAGTTGCTGGATCTCGTCGCCTTGCCGGCCACGGTGCTCCACCGATTGCCGCGGTCGCTGTCCGGCGGGCAGCGTCAGCGGGTTTCGATCGCGCGGGCGCTCGCTCTGCAACCCTCCATGCTGATCTGCGACGAGCCGCTGAGCGCGCTCGATGTCTCGATCCGGGCGCAGATCGTCAATCTCTTCAAATCGCTGCAGGAGAGGCTCGGGCTCACCATCGTTCTGATCGCCCATGATCTCGCGATCGTGCGCGAGATCTGCTCGACGGTCACCGTCATGTATCTGGGCAAGGTGGCGGAAGCCGGCGAGGCGCGGCCGCTGTTTCACGACCCGTCGCATCCCTACAGCCAGGCGTTGCTCGCCGCGGTCCCGTCGCCCGATCCCCGCATCGAGGCCGAGCGCCGCCGGGTGATTCTCGCCGGCGATCCGCCGAGCCCGAGCGCGCCGCCGCCGGGCTGCCGCTTCAGCACGCGCTGCCCGGTCGCCCGCGACATCTGCGGTCGCGAAGAACCCGCACTCCGCGCGGTTTCGCATGGCGGCCTGGCCGCCTGTCATTTCGCGGACCCGGAGGGTCATCCGCACGTCTGACGCGGGGCGCGGATCAGGTCCAGCTGAGTACGATCGCCGCCAGCACCAGGTAGCGTCCCACCTTGGCGATGGTGACCAGCAGGAGAAAGACGCCCAGCGGCTCGCGCAGGATGCCTGCGGCGAGGGTGAGCGGGTCGCCGATGATGGGCGCCCAGCTCAGCAACAGCGACCACTTGCCGTAGCGCCGATACCAGGTCTGGGCGCGTTCCAAGGCTTGGTTGCTGGCTGGAAACCAGCGGCGACCGCGGAAACGCTCGACGCCCCGGCCGAGCAACCAGTTGACGGTCGATCCGAGAACGTTGCCGATGCTGGCCACCAGAATCAGAAGCCAAGCCGGCTGGCTGCCGGCCAGCAGCAGACCCGCCAGCACGGCTTCGGATTGCATGGGAAGGATGGTCGCTGCGGCCAGCGCCGTCACGAACAATCCAGCATACACGGCGAGTTCGGTCATGCGCCGAAAATAGACGACCGGCGCGGCGTTGCCCTTGACGAAATCGTCCATATGACAAAGTTCTTGTAGGGACTTCCTCTGCCACGACGTTGAGGTCGCTCTTTGTTCCGCAATGCCGCATTCATGATGGTGCTTGCGCTTGGCAATACGTCGCCGCGACTTGCGCGTTTGGCGACACCGTCTCTTACGCCGACCCCACCAAGGTCGACATCTCGGTGTTCCGCCAGATCGCCTGGGTCCGATCCGCGACGGATATGTGCATCGATGACTCGAAAACGCCTAACGACAGTCTAATCGAAGCCTATACTGATTGGCTGGGCAGCAACCATGAAATCGAAGGACTAGTGGGTTGGCTTGATAGGCAGGCGGTGCGGGGCGAAGGGGAAGATGGGCGCCTAGCCTACGCCCGTGCCCTCGAAGTCGCGGCGAGCCTCTTCGCCGACATCCGAACGCAAAGTCCTGACCGCCTGGCTGCTCTCTGCGACGCGCTGACGGAGGATCTCGCCGGAGGAAAGTACGACTTTCGTCAGCCTCATTGAACCCCAGCCCGGCCTCCCGCCCGTCGTCGGAGCACATCGCGGCTGCTTAGGTGGTCGTCTCCGGCGCCTGGCGCTATTTTACGCGCGTTCAGACCGGTGAATTTCGCCCCGCCGCGTTATAAGATCGGCGATGTCCATCGAGACAATGGGGAGGCGCGCATGTTCAAGCGAGTCACATTCGCATCGGCGCTGCTTGCCTCGATGGGTGACACGTTGCCCGCTTCGGCCTTCGAAGTGGATGGCTTCAAATCTGGCATGACCGAGAGCGAGGCGCTGGAACGGCCCGGAGCCGCGGAGTTCGCACGAGGAAAATCCGACCCGGAAAATCGGGCCGAGCAGTACGTGGCCCAGTCGCCGCTGCGCGTCCTTACGTTTTGCGACAAAGAGCTGATCGCCTATCAACGCGACTTCTCCAGTGACTGGCACAGTTTCGTGCAAGCGCTCGAGAAAGCCTCGCGTGATTTCGGGGCGGGGTCGAACTCCGAGCGCATACGGGATGTCGCCGGCCTTGGAACAAGCAGCGTCCTTTCCATGGTGTGGGAGCGACCCGGCGGCGACTTATACGAGATTGCCCGAGGACAGGTCGGCGACAACGCCGCGCAGAACTACGAGTACTATTTCGCCCCGAACAAATGCTTCAAGCGGGGAACATGAGCTTCGAAGGTCGTCCAACCGGAGGCAGTCGGCCGGCATGCCCAGATGGTTCAAGATAACGTTGTTTGTGTTGAGCCCGTTCATTCTGGCGGCCCTTGGGTTCAGCGTAGTCAAGCTGTTGAACCACCCGAATGAGCACCGCGCCGAGGCCGTGCAAGAATGCATTTCGCTCAGCGGCTATGGCCACTGGGTTCCTTCCGCGCGGCAAACGCTGGAAGAATTCTGCGCCGAAACGCAGTGGTCCTACGAAAACGATCTCGCTCACCGCCGTTGATCTCGGTCACCGGACCCCGTTCATCGAGTTCCCAAACGCTTGCCGGCTCCGCGGAGTTTCAAACCATCCGGCCGTCGGCGTCGCGCAGCGCGAGACTGGGTCATCTCCCCTTGCTAGAATGCCCCGAATGAACAGCTTCATGCCCCATGAACAGCGGAGGCCTGACCCATGGGCCAGCACAAGAGACCTATTGCGGCGGTAGCCTATGCCCTGGGATCCGCCGCCCTATTCGGCCTCAGCACGCCTTTTGCCAAGATGCTGCTTGGCGATGTTTCGCCTTGGCTGCTGGCCGGTCTGTTCTATCTTGCGTCGGGCCTCGGCCTCGGCGCCATTCGCCTGTTCAGGCGCAGCGGCGAAGCGCAGCTCAGTCGAGGCGATGTTCCCTGGCTGGGTGCGGCGATCTTCGCAGGCGGCATCTGCGGCCCGGTCCTTCTGATGTTCGGACTGACAGTGACGCCCGCATCGCAGGCGGCGCTCCTGCTCAATCTTGAAAGCGTGCTGACCCTCTTTATCGCCTGGATCGTGTTCAAGGAGAACGTGGATCTCCGCCTTTTCATCGGCGCGGCAGCGATCGTCGCTGGGGCGGTCATTCTGTCCTGGCCGGGAAAGATCGATACGGATTGGGGCTGGGGGCCTGTATTGATCGCCGGCGCCTGTCTCGCCTGGGCGATAGACAACAACTTGACCCGAAAGGTGTCTAGCGCCGATCCGGTCCAGGTCTCGATGTTGAAGGGACTGGTCGCTGGCAGCGCCAACGTCGCGATCGCACTTGTGCTCGGGGCGGCATTTCCATCGGTCGCTCTCCTGGCGGGAGCAGCGGTTGTCGGTTTCCTCGGCTATGGCATATCGCTGGTGCTGTTCGTCTTCGGTCTACGGCATCTCGGGACGGCGCGGACCGGTGCTTACTATTCTCTGGCACCCTTTATCGGCGCCGGCGCTGCGATCGCCTTTCTGGGTGAAAGCGTCACGACGACGTTCATCATCGGCGGTATCTTGATGGCCGTCGGCCTATGGATGCATTTGACCGAACGTCATCTGCATATTCATGACCACGAGCCGTTGGAACATGAGCATGCACATGTCCACGACGCGCATCACCAGCATAGCCATGCGGAACCCGTCGGCGCCGAGCCGCACAGTCATCCGCACAAGCATGGAAGGCTGTCACACGGCCATGCTCACTATCCCGATCTGCACCATCGGCATCCGCACCCGCACTGACTGACATACGGGCGGCGTGCCGGCGTTCGGCCGACTATCCCTGGGCCTGGCTGATCAGTGCGAAGGATCGCGACGGTCGCCGGAGCGTGCCGCGCAGCATGACGGTCCCGCGCGAGACGGCGGGCAGGCCGCGCTCGTTCGCCCATTCGCGCAAGGCCACATGCTCGACCGGGATGTCCAGCCGCGCGAATTCAGCGTCCGGGAGCACGCTCTGCACCAGCGCCGTGGCTTCAGTCTCGGTCTCGGCGACGACCGGTCCGATCACGCTACCGGCGCCGAAGCGCCGGCGGAATGCGAAGCCTGCGATCCGGCCGCCGTCCAGAAGGACGCTGCCGGATGCGATGCCCATGAGGCGCGAGAGAATCTCCGGGCGCGGGTAGCCGAGCTGCCGCGCGTCTAGTTCCGCGACGGTGTCGAAGTCCGCTTCCGTGATCGGCCGGATGCCGCCGCGGCTCTGACCCGGCGCCAATCTTGCGATGCCTTGATGCTGCTCGACCTCACCGATCGTGACGAAGCCCAAGGCTTGATAGAGGGCGAGGCCCGCGGTGGTGGAAACCAGTTGCAGCGATCTCGAGCCGGCATCCTCGAAGATGGCGGCCATCAGCCGGCGGCCGATGCCGGCGCGCTGGGCATCCGGCGAGACGACCACCATGCCCACCGAACCGTGCTTCTCTCCGAACGGCCACCAAAGTGCTGCACCCACCAGGGCGTTGTCGGTGTTCCAGGCGCCGAAGCCGCGCGCGGTCGCTTGGAGAAACGCCCAATCCTCCAGGCGATGGGCCCATTTGAGTGCTGTCGTCAATCGATGCGCATCGGGCAGATGCGCCGCGTCAAACACATCGATCCGGATGCCGGATTGGGAGGTCATCGTCTGGCCGTTGCGCTCTGTGCTATCACGGTGCGGGGGCCCGCCAGCGGTCGATCGCATCGCGGACCTGGAGATAGCTGCCGACCGCCGGCAGGAACCAGGGCGTTCCGGTATAGGCGCGGTGACCTTCGAAAGGGCTTGCCTCGAAGGCGCTGACCGGCATCCGGTCGTCGCCGGCGATCTTGCCGCTCAGCGCGTGGCCGAGATGCGTCATGAGCGAGATGCCGCTGCCGTTGCAGCCGACGCAGTGGTAGAGCCCGTCATGCGCGCCGATATGTGGCACGGCGTCGAAGGTGAGACCCACCAGACCGCTCCAGACATGCGCGATGCCGACATCTTTAAGCTGGGGAAACCGCTCGACCATGGCGCGGCGCAGCAGCATGGCCGCGCGCGCCGGCGATATCGGGTAGAACCGGGTGCGGCCGCCGAACAGCAAGCGTCTGCCCGACGGCGTGAAGCGGAAGTAGTTCAGGACGCGGCGGCTCTCCGAAATGCTGCGCCGCTGCGGAATGATTTCCGCGGCGATCCGCTCCGGGATCTCCTCGGTGACCACCACGTGGCTCGCGACCGGAATGATCCGGCGCTTGAGATAGGGATCGAGGCCATCGCGGTAGCCGTTGGTGGCGAGAACCACGGCACCGGCATCGATCGGACCGCGGCTGGTCGTGATCCGGAAACCGGCAGGCCGCCGTTCCAGGCGCAGCGCCGGCGTGCCGCCGGCCAGCCTGGCGCCATGGCGGCGCGCCGCCTCGGCCAGGCCAAGCGCCAGCTTGCCCGGATGGAGCTGGGCCGCGCGCTTGATGAGCAGGCCGCCATGGTAGAAACGGCTGCCGAGCTCGGCTTCGGTCTCCGCCTTGTTGAGGACCGAGGCTTCGGCGCCGGTGACGGTGTTCAGCTCCTCGATGCGCGCGCCGAACTCGTCCGCGTGCTGCGGCGTCCAGGCAGCCGTGATTCGCCCGGTCGACTGGTAGTCGCAGTCGATCGCGTGCCGGGTGATCGTCTCTTCAAGGAAGGTCATGGCGCCGGCGGCTTCGCGCAACATCGCGCGGCGCTGTTCCGGCGAACTGTTCGGCAGCTTCCTGCCGGCCAGCGACTTGCCGGTGGTGACGCCGCCGGACACCTGTCCCGCCGACCGGCTGCTGGCGCCATGCCCGATCTTGCCGGAATCGATCACCGTCACCGATATGCCGCGCTCGGCGAGGCCCAGCGCGCAGCTCAAGCCGGAAAGTCCGGCCCCGATGACGACGACATCGTCGCGTTCCGGCAGATCCGGCGCAGTCTCGGGCGGATCCGCATCGCGCCACCAGAAGGAGGATTCCTGCGGCGAGGCCACTTGCGCTCGACCCGCGGTCAGAGATGCCGCATCTGCGGGCTCTGTCCCATGATCCAGAGAATCTCGGCGGGCTCGCTGGCCTCGTTGATGACCTGATGCTCCAGCGTGCTTGCGAACTGGAAGCTGTCGCCGGGGGAGAGTTCGGCCTGTTCTTGCCCGACCACCAGCCGGATCTTGCCCTTCAAGACCAGCCCCGCCTTCTCGCCCACACCCATCACCACTTCTTCGGACTTGGCGCCGGGCGGGAAGGCGATCAGCATGAACTGCAGGCCTTGGGTGTCGCGCGGCGAGAGCAATTGCTTGGCCAGCGCGTGCGGCCCGACATTGAAGTGCGGCCGATCGCCGAGACGGCGCACGAAGGAGGGATCCTCGGCATGTCCCGACGGTGCATCTTCCAGCAGAGCGCTCATCGAGACGCCCAGCGCCTTGCGGATCCGCTCCATGGTCTTCAGCGATGGGTTCGCCCGGTCGCGTTCGATCTGGCTGACGATGCCGACTGAGAGGCCCGATTTCAGCGCCAGTTCATTGACCGTCCAGCCGCGATCGCGGCGAAGGGTTCGCACCCGTAGGCCAATCGAAGGGCCGAGTTCCCCATCCTCGTCGTTCGGTTCAATATTCTGCGTCATCGCGCTGTCCCTGACCTGGCTTTAGCCGCTGATTTTCAACCTAATGCGTTTTTTCTGACCTGTCGGTCGCGGCACGCTTCTACAACGGCCGGCGCGGTTGCGCAATATGCCTCAGTTAAGTGTATGTAATGCATAAATTTTTATCCTGAGTACGGCAAGGCGCCGAGGATTTGGCGTTACCGGGCGCTCCAGATTTTTTCACTATCTTGAGATTCGCGGCTCGTTGTGGAAGAGTTAAATGAACAACAGCGATGACGGCCGCATCATGCCGCTGCCTGCTCCCCAGTCGATGGATTTCAATCCGGACGAGGTGCCGATGCCCGAGGGGCATTGGATCGACGGCGCCCTGCTCACCGCGGGCAGCGACCGGATCCCGGTCCGCCGGCCTTCCGACGGCAAGATCTTCGCTGAAATCCCCGATGCCTCGGAGGATGTCGTCGATCGGGCGGTCGCCGGCGCGGCCGCGGCCCTGCGGACCAGCGGATGGGCCGAGCAGCCGCCGCGCGCGAGAGCGCGGGCGATGCGGCGGTGGGCCGATCTGATCGATGCCGATACCGAGCGGCTGGGGCGGTTGGAAGCCGCCGGGACCACCCGTCCGATCGCCGAGATGCTGGCGAACGACGTGCAGTTCACCGCCGAGGGCATCCGCTTCTTCGCCGAATACGCCGACAAGCTCGGCGGCGAGGTCCTGGCGACCCAGGCCGACCATTTCGCGATGTCGGTCGCCGAACCCTACGGCGTGGTCGCGGCGATCGCGCCCTGGAACTTTCCGCTCTCGCTCGCTTCCTGGAAATGCGCCCCGGCTCTGGCGGCCGGGAACGCGGTCGTGCTGAAGCCTTCGGAGCTGACACCCTTCTCGGCGGTGCGGCTGGCTGAGCTCGCGATCGAGGCCGGGATCCCCAACGGCATCCTCAATGTGATCCAGGGCCGGGGCGCCACGGCCGGCCGCAGCTTGGTCCGCCACGGCCAGGTCGGAAAGATCACCTTCACCGGCTCGCCCGCGACCGGCGCCTCCATCATGGCGGAAGCGGCCTCAAGCGGTATCAAGCCGGTGACGCTGGAGCTTGGCGGCAAGAGCCCCCAGCTGGTCTTCGGCGACGTGCCGGATGTGGCTTCGGTCGCGCATTGCATCGCCCGCGGCATCCTCGGCAATGGCGGACAGGTCTGCGTCGCCGGGTCCCGCCTCATCGTCCAGCGCCGGATCGCGGACGAGCTGCTGGCGCGGGTGTCCAGCCTGATGCGGCAGGTGCGCCCCGGTGCGACCTGGTGCGGCGCCACCAAATTCTCGCCGATCATGAACAATGCGCAGCTCACCCGGATCGAACGGATCGTCGCCGAGAGCCGAGCAATGGGCGCCGTCCTCGAAACCGGCGGCCGGCGCATGGAGGAAGGTCCGGGCGGGGACTTCTACGCACCGACGATCCTCTCCGGGGTGCGGCGGGATATGCCCTGCGTGAAGGCGGAGATCTTCGGGCCGGTCCTGACGGTGCAGACCTTCGACACCGACGAGGAGGGGATCGGACTCGCCCAGCATGAGGACTACGGCCTCGCCGCCGGAATCCACACCGAGAATCTCGGCCTCGCCCTCTCCGCCATGCGGCGCATCCCCGCCGGGACGGTCTGGATCAACCGCTACGGCCGCACCCATGATTTCATCATCCCGACCGGCGGCTTCGGCCGTTCCGGCTTCGGCAAGGATCTCGGCCGCCAGGCCGTGGAAGCCAATCTCCGGCACAAGAGCGTGCTCATGGATCTGGGCTTTCGGCCGGCTGCACAGGCAGTATAGTGAAATATCGGCCGCCAAAGCCTGCGGAAATTTCATTTATATGAATATTGGACTCGACAAGGTGCCGAATCTGGGCGCATTCTGATCATCAAGGCTGAAAGACGACAAGAATCAAACAGCCGTCACGCGTTCGCTAACAGGGAGAATGCAAAATGATGAACCTGCCTCGCAGAGCCTTCAACCGGGCCGTGCTGCTTGGATCGCTCGGCGTTGCCAGCACGCAGGCCTGGCCCGGCATGGCCGTCGCCGCCGAAGGCGACACCCTCAAGATCGCCCTGATGAAGCCCGCCGGGAATCTCGACCCGCATATCTATCGCGGGGTCTGGGGCGTGCAATCGATCATCTACGATCCGCTGGTGGTCTACGGCGACAACGGCACGCTCAATCCAGGCCTGGCCGAATCCTGGTCCGTCTCCGAGGACGGCAAAGTGCTGACCTTCAAGCTGCGCAAGAATGTGAAGTTTCACGACGGCACGCCCTGGAATGCCGAAGCGCTGAAATGGAACTTCGACCGCTGGATCGGCAAGGAGGATCACAGCTGGATTGTGACCTCGGCGAATTACGACAGCCTGAAGATCGTCGATCCAGAGACCGTCGAGCTGCATTTGAAGAAGCGGATCCCGCAGGCGCTCATGGAGCTGACCGTGGTCCGCCCGGTGCGCTTCCTGAGCCCGGCCTCGGCCGCCGCCGACGGCAAATACCAGACGCCGATCGGAACCGGTCCCTGGAAAGTGGAGAGCAGCGACGAAGGCAAGACCGTGATGGTCCGCAACGAGGACTATTGGGGTCAGAAGCCGAAATTCGCGAAGATCGAGTTCGTCGTCATGCCGGACGGCCGCAGCCGCACCGCGGCCCTGCGGGCGGGCGAGATCGACATTGCCGGCGGCGACTATGTTTCGCCGATCACGCCGGAAGATGCCGATATCCTCAAGTCCGGCGGCGTCGGCGTGGTGACCGTCGAAGGCACCAACACCTTCGTGCTGGGCTTCAACACCCAGCGGCCGAAGCTGCAGGATCCGCGGGTCCGCCAGGCGATCTCGCTCTCGGTCGATCGCACCGCCATCTGCAATGTGATCTATGCCGGTTACGCCTCGCCGACCGCCAACCTGTTCCCGGCCTCGGTGCCCTATGGCGGCAAGCGCATTCCGGTTCCGGCGCGCGACGTCGCGGCGGCGAAGAAGCTGCTCGACGAGGCGGGCTGGACCGGTGACGGGACGCGCAGCAAGGACGGCCAGCCGCTGGCCTTCGAGCTGGTGCTCTCGGAAGAAGCGGTGCACGGTTCACGCGCGGCCGGCGAGGTCATCCAGGCGGAGCTTCGCGAAGTCGGCATCGAGGTGACCATCCGCTCGCTCGACCATGCGACGCGGCACGGCGACATTCCGGAAGGCAAGTACGACCTCACCTTCTTCTACAGCATCGGCGCGCCCTACGATCCGCACAGCACGCTGACCAACTATTTCCTCTCCACCTTCTACAACGGTGCCGACGGGAAGATGTTCACCAGCACGGAGCTCGATCCCTTCCTGACCGAGGCGATCGAAGGCACGGGGGCCAGTCCGGAAGAGAGCTACCAGAAGGTCTACGACTGGATCGAGAAGAACCACGCCATTGCGCCGCTGTTGCACCCGCAGCGGATCTGGGCGCACACTGCCCGGGTTCAGAACTTCAAGATTCCTCCGACGGAATACGACATGCCGTACGAAGGAATTTCGCTGCAGAGCTGACGGATCATGCCGCAGTTCATACTTCGGAGAGCCGGACTGGCCGCGGTGCTTCTGCTCTTCGCGTCGGTCCTCTGCTTCTCACTTGTCATCGCCGCGCCGGGCAACGTGGCGGTGCTGATCGCCGAGCAGCGATCGGGCACCGTCACCAAGTCCGACGTGGAGAAGGTGGAGAAGGAGCTTGGGCTCAAGGATCCGATGCCGGTGCGCTATGCGCGCTGGCTGGGGCAAGCGGCCCAGGGCGATCTCGGGCCGTCGCTCCGGACCGGTGAGGACATCGTCACGGCGTTCTGGAAGCGGCTGCCCAACACCGGGCTCCTCTTGTTGGGCGCCGGGATCGTCTCGCTGGTGGTCGGCGGGGTGCTGGGATTTGCCGGCGCCCTGCTGCCCGGTTCCACCTTGGACAGGCTGCTCCGGGCGGCGGCGATGCTCGGAATCTCGGTGCCGACCTTCTTCACCGGCGCCTTGCTCATTCTGATCTTCGGCGTGGTGCTGCGCTGGCTGCCGGTCTACGGCTATGACGACATCAAGGGCTGGATCATGCCCTGGCTGACCCTCGGCATCTTCCCGGGCTGCGTGCTCAGCCGCTTGATCCGCGTCTCGATCGAAGACCTCGCGACCCGCCCCTTTGTCATCACCGCGCGGAGCAAGGGATTCGGACAGCTCCACGTCATTGCCAAGGAGATCCTGCCCAACCTCGCGCCGATCCTGGTCACGGCCTTCGGCACTCAGTTCGGCATCATGATCTTCGGGGCCATCGTGGTCGAGCCGATGTTCTCGATTCAGGGCGTCGGCTACTACTTCATCGAGGCGGCGAAGTTCCGGGACTTCACGGTCGTGCAGGCCTGCCTGCTGCTGTTCGCCGCCTTCTTCATCGTGCTGAATGCCACGGTCGATGTATGCGCCATCGCCGTCAACCCCAAGACGCGCCGGATCTGACCCATGTCGCTTATCACCGAAGTCGTCCGGGAGATCTCAAAGCTGCCGCGCGCGGCGAAGATTCCGGTTGGACTGTTCCTGCTGGTCGCTATCTTCGGCCCGATGCTGGCGCCCTATGATCCGGTCGCCCAGAATCTCCTGGATGCGAAACAGGGCTTCAGCTGGACCCATCTGCTCGGCACCGACAACCTCGGCCGGGACACTTTGAGCCGCCTGCTGGCGGCGGCGCGTGTCTCCGCGGTCGGCATTTCCTTCGTGCTCGGCATCGCACTCGCGATCGGCGTCACGCTTGGCGCGATCGCCGGTTTCATGCGCGGCGTGGTCGATGAGTTCATCATGCGGCTCGTGGACGTCGGCCAGAGCGTTCCCAGCCTGGTCGTGGCGCTCGCGGTGATCGGCGTGTTCGGCACCGGCTTCGACATCATGATCCTCGC
Organism: Dongia sp.; assembly: GCF_041905885.1. Lineage (NCBI taxonomy): Bacteria > Pseudomonadati > Pseudomonadota > Alphaproteobacteria > Rhodospirillales > Dongiaceae > Dongia > Dongia sp. Next base: position 266,208 of record NZ_JAYRKD010000001.1, read on the forward strand.
TCTGGCGCTGGCCTGGTGGCCAGGCTACGCTCGCGTCAGCCGCGCGGTGGTGACCTCGGTCCTGCAACAGCCGCATATCGAGACTCTCTACGTGCTCGGTGCCCATCCCGCGCGCATCTTCCTGCTGCATCTCCTGCCGACCGCGATCGGCGCGGTCATCGTCTATGCCAGCGCCGATGCCGGCGCCATCGCGCTCACCATCGCCACCTTGAGTTTTCTCGGCCTCGGCATTCAGCCGCCCACCGCGGAATGGGGGCAGATGGTGGTCGATGCGCTGCCCTTCCTGGAGACCCATCCCTTGCAGGTTCTGCTGCCTGGTGCTGCGCTGACCCTGGTCGTGGTCGGTTTCAATGTGCTCGGCGAAGCGGTCGCGCTCGGCAAGACGCCGCGGCCGCTTGCACGCCGGACCATCCGGGAGCGTCGCACCGAGGCCTTGAAGGCGGGGCTTGCATCATGAATCGCATTGAGCCCGTGGCGACGGCACTGCTCACGGCACGAAATCTTTCCGTCATGCTGCACACCCGCTCGACCAGTGTCAGCGCGGTCCAGAACGTGAGCTTTTCCTGTCGGGCGGGATCGACGCTTGCCATCGTCGGCGAGAGCGGCAGCGGCAAGACCGTTCTCAACCTGGCGCCGCTCGATCTCATGCCGGTCGGGGTCACCGTCGATCTCGGCGGCGAGCTGCTGCTCGACGGCCAGGATCTCCTGAAGATGTCGGCCGGCGAGCTCCGGAAGGTCAAAGGCTCGAAGATCGGCGTCATCTTCCAGGACCCGCTGAGCGCGCTCAACCCGGCGCGCCCGATCGGGCGGCAGATTGCCGAGGTGGTGGAGCGGCATCTGGGCGTGAGCGCCGCCGCGGCCGAGGCGCGCACCGTCGAGCTGCTGCGCACGGTCGGCATCCCCGATGCCGAGACCCGGATGCGGCAGTACCCGCATGAGCTCTCCGGCGGCATGCGGCAGCGCGTGATGATCGCGATCGCGATCGCCGCCGAACCCAAGATCCTGATCGCCGACGAGCCGACCACCGCCCTCGACGTGACGGTCCAGGCCCAGATCATCCGCCTGCTCAAGGATCTGCAGCAGCGTTTCGGCATGGCGATCATCCTGATCACGCATGATATCGGCGTGGTTTCCGGCATGGCGGACGATGTTGCGGTCATGTATGCCGGCCGCTTCGTCGAGACCGGCAAGGCGGCGGATGTGCTGGTCGATCCGGCGCATCCCTATACGAAGTCGCTGCTCGCGGCGATTCCGCGGGAATCCGATCCGGTCGGCGCGCCGTTCCGGGGCCTGAGCGGTATGCCGCCCAATCTCAGCCAGAAGATCGTCGGCTGCGCCTTCGCGCCGCGCTGCGAGTCCGCGATCCCGATCTGCGGCACCGACCGGCCGGCGCTCGGCGGCGTGCCCCTGATGACGGATCGGTTCGCCGCCTGCCATCTGCTGGATGCCGCGGTCGTCAATAAAAGGGCCCGCGCATCATGACGGCACTGCTGAAGGTCGAGCAGCTGGTGACCCGCTTCGCGGGTCCGAAGCCGGGAACCTACTTCCACGCCTGCGATGGGATCGATCTCGAGGTCCGGCAGGGCGAGATCCTGGGCCTGGTCGGCGAATCCGGCTGCGGCAAGTCGACGCTCGGCCGGAGCATCATCGGGCTTGAGAAGCCGGCGAGCGGCCGGGTCATCTTCAACGGCGTCGATCTTGCCACCTTGCGCGGCGCGATGCTCCGGAAGACCCGGCGGCGGATCCAATACATCTTCCAGGACGCCTATGCCTCGCTCAACCCGCGGCAGACCATCGGCCAGACGCTCGATGAAACCCTCATCATCAGCGGCGAGCGGAGCGATGCGGCGCGGTCCCGCGCCATCGAAGGCCTGCTGGACAATGTCGGCCTTGCCGGCGAGATCGCCCAGCGGTTTCCGCGCGAGCTCTCCGGCGGACAGCGCCAGCGCGTCTCAATCGCGCGGGCGCTGGTCATGAAGCCCGAGCTGCTGATCTGCGACGAGCCGGTCAGCGCTCTCGATCTCTCCGTGCGCGCCCAGGTGATGAATCTCATCATCAAACTGCGCGAGACCATGGGCATGGCATGCATCTTTATTGCCCATGACCTCGCCTTGGTGCGGCAGGCGGCACAACGGACCATGGTCATGTATCTCGGGAAGATCGTCGAGCTGGCGCCCAGCGACGAGCTCTATGCGACGCCGGGCCATCCCTACACGAAGGCCCTCCTGAGCGCGATCCCGGACCCCGATCCGCGGATCGAAAGCACACGCGAGCCGATCCTGCTCTCGCGCGAACTGCCGAGCCCGCTTGATCCGCCGAGCGGATGCCGTTTCCACACCCGCTGCTGGATGCAGACCGAAACCTGCACCGCTTCGGCGCCTTCGCTCGATGCCGTCGGCAAGCCGGGCCATCTGAGCGCCTGCCACTACCGCGACCAGGTCCTGCAGCAGGCCGGCGCCCGGTAGGGGTCCAGGATCCCAACTTCATCAATTTGATTCGCTTGGAGTTTCCGGAGAGCGACGTCCGGTCGCAAGCCCCGGCATTTACATTCGGCCTCTTATAGGATAGGGGTCTACCCTATGCATACGAAGTCGAACAAGGATCTGCTCGCCCGCATCCGGCGCATCGCCGGCCAGGTGGCGGCCATCGAGAAGGCGATCGAGGGCGACGCCGGCTGCTCGGCGATCCTGCACCAGGTCGCCGGCGTCCGCGGTGCGGTGCGGGGCCTGATGGATCAGCTGATCGAAGACCATGTGCGCGAGCACGTGGCCAAGCCCGGCCTTTCCGATCGGCAGCGCTCGGAAGGCGCGGAAGAGCTGGTCGACGCCGTACGGCAATACACGAAATAGGACCAGCCATGACCGCTCGTTTTCATTCTGACCCCGCCTTGGGGCACGACCATGTATTTCTCGGCGATGCGCATGATGCCAATGCCCGCCGCACGCTGTGGGTCGTCGCCCTGACCGCCGCCATGATGGTCGGCGAGATCGTCGCCGGTTTCGCGTTCAACTCGATGGCGCTCCTGGCCGATGGCTTCCACATGGCGACCCATGCCGGTGCCCTCGGCGTCGCCGCGGCCGCCTATGCCTATGCGCGGCGCCATGCCCGCAGCCGTCTCTACAGCTTCGGCACCGGAAAGGTGGGCGACCTTGCCGGCTTCGCGTCGGCGCTGGTGCTGGGGATCGTCGCCCTCGGCATTGCGATCGAATCCATCGGCCGCCTCGCCGATCCGCGGCCGGTCGCCTTCATGGAGGCGACCGCGATTGGGGTCGTGGGTCTGCTGGTCAACATCGCGAGCGCCGCGTTGCTCGGCCATGCCGGTCACACGCATGACCATGACCATCATGCCGGTCACGGCCATGACCATCATGCCGGTCACGGCCATGACCATTCCGATCGGAAGCGACCGCGGGACAACAACCTCCGTTCGGCGTACATGCATGTTCTGGCGGACGCGTTGACGTCGGTCCTGGCCATCGGCGCCCTGCTCGGCGGCCGCTACCTCGGCTGGGTCTGGCTCGATCCGGTGATGGGTGTTGTCGGCGCCGTTGTCATTGCGATCTGGTCGTTGAACCTGCTGCGCGACACGTCGGCCGTGTTGCTGGATGCTTCGGACCCGGCGCTCGAGGCGGAGATCCGCGAGCAGGTCGAGGGGCCGGGCGACGCCGCGATCACCGACCTTCACCTCTGGCGGGTTGGACCGGGCGCGCATGCCGCGATCGTCAGCGTGACCGGCGCCGACAACCAGACGGTCCGGGAACGCCTGGCGCCGGTTCACGAGATCGCCCATCTGACCGTCGAGGCCAACTAGGGTTCGCGAAGAACCCGTGGCCCGATCCAAGCTCCGCGCCGGCGCGCGAAATGGCACGGGTGAAGCAGGGATTTGCGCGTCGGCTTCTCTGGGCCGCGCCGCGGGGGGCCGAGTCTGCTGTCGGCGCAATGTATGGTTCGGCCGTGCGTCGCAAGGGTGTTTCGTCGAACTGGCGGTGATAGTCCTGCATCAATGTATCCGGCATCTGATTTGAAGCGGTCGCCTCGGGCCATCATGTCGCCGACGACCGAGAACTCCATCGCGCTGCTCGGATACAAAGAACGAATACGCCGAGTGATTGATTCGGCGAATCTCACATGGGACGCTGGACGGACACCACGCGGAATCGGCGACCGTACTTGGGATACGTGTCCATCTGGGACCGCATTCTCGGCAAGGACAGCGCGCTTGAGGTCAAGCGCGGAATGAACGGCCCTGCAACGGCATGGCCGCGACAATTTTCCGGTCCCCTGGGATTGATCCCGAACCTGCGGCGGGGCAGGGGCGTAGTTCCCCTCCCCGCCAATCCGGTCCGCCGACAACCGGGTGGTGCTGAGATGCTGAGAGAATCCAGAAGCTGGAAATGGTTCGCTCAGATCCTGCTGCTCGCCGCCGCTGCTGGTCGCATCCACTACCGTTATTGCACTGAGATCGAGGCGCCTCCGCAAAATCGGCAAGCCGCGCACGCAGCTGAGTTGAGTTGAATACTATTCGGAAGGATTCTGCTCAGAAGATCCCAGATTCTCAACACGCGTCAGAAACTCTGCAGCGGTTAGGACCTCTGCATACTTCTGCTGCATGTCGAACAAGTTGGCTTCATGAGGCGCCAGCGCGCGATCCCCGACGCAATCGCTGAGCACAAAGGGCCGTAATCCGAGCTGCATTGCATCGACCACGGTGGCCCGAACGCAGCCGGAGGTGACACAGCCGCACACTGCCAACGTCTGAACGCCCTTTAAGGTCAACCACGCAGCGAGCCCTGTGTTGGCAAAAGCCGAGGGCGTGCTCTTCCGTACGACAAACTCGCCTCTTGCCGCCCGCAGCTCCGGCACCAGTGCACTCTCGCGCGCATTCTCCGTCAGGCGCAGCATTCCGGGTACTTTTTCGCAGAATATGTTGGCATCGCTGCCATCTTCGGCGAAGACGATCCGGGTATGTGCGATGGGCCATCGCTTGGCGCGCGCGTAAGCGAGGATCGGCTGAGTGGCCGAGATCGCGCTGGCAATATTGCCGCCGCCGAATACTGCAGGATCGGCAAAGCCATTGATAAAATCGATGACCAGCAGGCCGATCCGGCTGCACAACTTCAACGAACCATTGAAGCCTTGTGCCTTGTAGATATCATCTCGGTCAGTCATCCGGCCCCCGGTTAACTCATACGGACATTATTAATCGGTTGGTGAATTCTGGCAAGAAGATTGGAATCTTTCTCTTACTGTGGCAGTTATGCTGTCGAATTGAAGGGGTTGGATTGTGACGACAGGGAAAATTCGAACTTCGAAATCTCGGGGAAGGGGTCGCCCGTCGGAGCAATTGGGCATGGAGGAGCGAATTCTCGATGCAGCCGAGTGTATCTTCGCGGACAATGGTTTTTCCGAGACGACAACGCGCATGATTGCAGAGGCGAGCGGAGCGAACCAAGCCCTCATCCGGTACTACTTTGGAACGAAGGAGAAGTTGTTCGAGAAGGTCTTCAAACGCCGCGGAATGGAAATATCGGGCCGCCGCCATGTGCTGCTCGACGAACTGGAGATGGCGCCAACGGCGCCGACGGCACGTCAAATTATCGAGGCCTATTTACAACCTCAGTGGGAACTAAAGAAGAAGGGTGCAAAAAATGGCGGCGCTTTTGTGAAGTTGCAGGCGCGTCTACACAATGAACCGATCGAAGCGGCATTTAAACTGCGACGAGAAGTTTACGACCTTCCGGTCCGGCGATACATCGCTGCACTGCAGCGGGCGCTCCCCAACGTTGACCCAACCGAAGTCGCGTGGCGCATGGTTTTTCTAATCGGTACCTATCTTTACATGCTAAGCGATGTCCATCGCTTCAGCGACATCACAAATATTCGTCTGCCAAAGGACGACAAAGTGGTGCTCGACCATCTGGTCCGGTTTCTCGAGGCGGGTATGGCAGCGCCCGGGATTCCTGATGGTCGAACCAAGGGGCCCTCGACTCGCCGATAAATGCGACAAGGCGCCCGGATCGGGGGCGGACCCCCTTATGCGGTGCGCAAATGGCAACTTGTAATTCGTCAGTCGATTAATTATTCTCCGGCCGAGAAAGCTGCCGGAGCAAGACTGCATGATAACCACTTTCCGGATCGGCCAAATCGTGCCGAGCTCGAACATAACAATGGAAACCGAGATTCCGGCGATGTTGACGGCGCGTCAGCTGATTCGCCCGGAACGATTCACGTTCCATTCGGCACGCATGCGAATGAAGCATGTAACGAAGGAACAGCTGGCCGCGATGGATGCACAATCCGACCGTTGTGCGCTGGAGCTGTCGGACGCGAAGGTGGACGTCCTGGGCTATGCGTGCCTGGTAGCGATAATGTCGATGGGGCAGGGCTATCATCGTAAGAGCCAGGCACGGCTCGCGAAAGTCACCGAGGAAAACGGCGCTCCGGCCCCGGTCGTTACCAGCGCAGGGGCGCTGGTTGAGGTCCTAAGCGTGATGAAAGCGAAGAAAATCGCTGTTGTCGCGCCCTACATGAAGCCGTTGACGGCGATGGTGATCGACTACATGCAGGCGGAGGGGCTTGAAGTGGTTTCTCATCGGGCGCTTGAGATCTCGGACAATCTCAAGGTCGCGGCGCATGATCCCACGCGTCTGCCGGCCATCGTCGCGGAACTCGACACCTCGGGAGCAGATGCCATCGTTCTATCGGCCTGCGTCCAGATGCCGTCGCTTGCAAGCGTGGCGAAGGTCGAAGCACTGACGGGCAAGCCGGTGGTCAGCGCGGCGATCGCTACGACTTATCAGATGTTAAGGGCACTCGATCTGGAGCCTGTCGTCCCGGGCGCAGGTGCGCTTTTGTCGGGCGCTTACTGAAGGGGCGAACTCATGAATCCGAAGGGCTATAACGTCAACGCAAATGGAATCCGGCATCACCTGCTGCGCTACCAGGGGCCGGGGCCGACGATGCTGCTTGTGCCCGGCATCACCAGTCCGGCAGTCACTTGGGGCTTCGTCGCAGAGCGACTTTGTGCGAGCTTCGACGTGCATGTCCTGGACGTGCGTGGCCGAGGGCTTAGCCAAGCGGGCGAGTTGGACTATTCACTGGATGCTATGGCGCAGGATATTCTGGCCTTGGTGGATACCCTGGATTTCAAGAACTGTGTCGTGCTCGGGCATTCAATGGGCGCCCGAAACGCCATTCGTGCCCTGGCCGGACAAGACAGCAACCGCATCGCCGGGATTGTGCTGGTCGACCCCCCGGTCAGCGGTCCCGGCCGACGCGCCTATCCGGCAAAGCTGGACTGGTACATGGATTCCATCGCGCTCGCACAAAAGGGATGCTCCGCGCAAGACATGAAAGCCTTCTGCCCGACTTGGACGGAGGAGCAGCGCGCGTTACGCGCCGAATGGCTGCATACCTGCAATGAGGCCGCCGTGCGGATCACGTTCGCGGGATTCCACACGGACGACATCCATCATGATTTGCCGGCAATAAAGATTCCGACGCGGCTGGTTGTTGCGGGTGGCGCCACGGTGATCGGCCCTGACGATATCAGCGAGATCAGATCTCTTTTACCGTCGATCGAGGTCCGCACCGTCGAAGGTGCTGGGCATATGATCCCTTGGGACAATTTGGAAGGATTTCTCGACGCAGTCATGGATTTCACTCCGCGGCTTGACTGATGACTCCGTTGAATTTCGTGGTGAGTTGACACGGCATCGACATTTGGACCGCGCATCAGAGGAAAGACCCATGGACGCCAACGGGATGACGGAGATTTGCCTGCACCAACTCACGCTCAGCGGCGTGCGCGAGGGTGAGCGCGTGATCGTACTGTCTCAGGGAAACCAGCGCATCGACTACGCCGATGCATTCCTGGCGGCTGGTCAACGCCTTGGTGCAATCACGTATCATATGCGGCTCCCAGCTCCCATCCCCACCGACGGGACCTGGTCTGTCGGCAAGACGGGATTGGCCGCCAATCCCGAGGCGGTCGAGGCGCTCAAGCAAGCGGATATGGTGGTTGACCTCATCTTTCTGCTGTTCAGTCCGGAGCAGATGGCGATCCAGGCTTCCGGTACCCGCGTCCTGACGGCTGTCGAGCCGGCGCCCTTGTTGGCAAGACTGCCGCCCACAACGGCGTTGCGCGAACGAGTCGAGATCGGCGCAGAACTTTTGGCGAAGGCCGGAACAATGCGGATTACGTCGAAGCATGGCACCGATGTCACGTACAAGATCGGCATGTACCCGACGGTAGCTGAATACGGTTATACCGATCAGCCTGGTCGCTGGGATCACTGGCCGGCGGCTTTCGTTTTCACCGGAGGCGCCGATGACGGCGTAGATGGGCAGATCGTGCTGGCACCCGGAGATGTCGTGTTGCCGTTCAATACCTACGTCCGCGAGCCCGTGACCTACACGATCGAAAAGGGATGGATCACCGATATTCGCGGCGGTTTAGAAGCGGAGCTGATCAAGAGCTATATGGCCGAGTTCAGGGATCCCCGAGGCTTCGGCATGAGTCATGTGGGGTGGGGTCTGGATCATCGTGCTCAATGGCACGGTCTCACCCAATTCCCCGGCGGCATGGGGATGGAGTTGCGCTCCTTCTATGGGAACGTGATGTTTTCCACCGGGCCGAACAATGAGCTGGGCGGGACGAACAATACGCCTTGCCATCTCGACATTCCGATGCGCGGCTGTTCCTTGTTTCTCGACGATGAGCCGATCGTTCTCGATGGCGACATTGCCGTTAAGGAGATGCAACAGCGCTGAGGCCGATTCATGTCATCGGCGCCCGACTGGCATCGTTGTTCGCTTCAATCAGGCGGTAAAGGATGTCCAGAAAATATTTGCGTTCTTTAATCGTCAACGGCGCGATCAATCTTTCCTGGGCGCGCTGCATCGCGGGGCGCAGATTGCGAACCATCGCTCTTCCCGCTCGCGTGATTTCCACGATCTTTGCGCGACGATCGGTCTTCGATACCTGCCGGCTCACCAATCCGCGGCCGACCAGCCGCCTGATGACATCCGCACCGCTCACGCGATCTACGCCGACAGCCATTGAAAGGCTGAGCTGATCCAGGCCGCTGTTCTTCTCGAGTATGGAAAGGACCGCATATTGTACGGCTGTCAGATCGCACTCGGAAAACTCTTCGGCAAACAACCCGACGTGAATTTGATGCAGTCGTCGGATCAGGAAACCTGGCCTGTCCCAGAGATCGTCGTACTCCGAGGATGGTCCCAAGATTGTCTGGTTCATCGTGAGCTCCATGTGCCGGGTGAGTCGAGCAAATTTCTAATGGTCGGCCGCGGTGATGTTGCCAACACACAAAATAGGACGTACGCTTCGTATATAGAAACCGTCGCGACTTCAAGTCTTAACAGCGGTTCTCAGGTCGCGTCATCAGGGAGTTGCCCAGTATGACTACGGGAATCGGGGATCGTGTGCCACGCAAAGAAGATGCGAGACACCTTTTCGGCAAAGCTATGTTCGTTGGCGACATAAAGATGCCGCGGTTGTGGGAAGCGGCCTTCCTTCGCAGCCCAGTGGCGCATGCCAAGATCCGCAAGATCGTTAAGCCGGCCGGTCTCGAGTCACAAGTCTTTGCTGCCGAAGACATGCCCGATCTCCTGCCGATGCGCGCGCGGTCGACACTGCCTACCTACCGTATCTCCAACTATCCGGCGCTCGCCCGCGAGAAGGTTCGTTTCGTCGGCGAATGCGTGGCGATCTGCATCGCTCCCACACGAGCCGAGGCGGAAGATATCGCTGAACGGGTGGAGCTGGAACTCGATCCTCTGGAACCCATCATATGCGCGAAGGATGCGCTGAAGCCCGACGCGGGAAGGATACACGACGAGTGGGAAGACAATCTCTTTCTCAGAACGGTGCATCCCGGAAATATCGACGCCGCTCGTCAGAACGCCGCGGTCGTCATCGAGCGCGAGTTCGTTACTGCGCGGCAATGCATGAGCCCGATGGAAGGCAAAGGCGCGCTCGCCTACTGGGATGCGCGGGCCGACCAGCTGGTTGTCTACACATCGACCCAGGTTCCGCATCTAATAAGAACCGGCCTCGCCGATTTCCTTCAGCTCAGCCAGGGACAGGTGCGGGTCATAGCGCCGGACGTCGGCGGCGGTTTCGGATACAAATGCGTACTTCAGCCTGAAGAATTGTCGGTGTCATGGGTCGCGCGAAAAATCGGTCGCCCGATCCGCTGGACCGAAGATCGCCGCGAACATCTGGTGGCCGGCGCCAACACGCGTGAGCACCACTACAAGATTACGGCCTACGCCGACGCAACCGGGCGCTTGTTGGCCATGGACGCTGATGTGACCGTCGACATCGGCGCCTACTCCGTCTGGCCGTTCACGGCATGCCTCGAGGCTGCACAAGCAGGCGGCAATCTGCCAGGCCCATACGTGCTCGCGAACTATTCCTGTCGGACATATTCCGTGGCTACAAACAAGCCGGCATTTACGCCTTATAGAGGCGTAGCCCGACCTGGCGTCTGTTTCGCAATGGAACTGACCATGGATGCCATCGCGCGCGCCGTTGGCCGCGAGCCGCTGGAAGTACGGTTAGAAAATCTAGTGCCTCCTGCCGCGATGCCATACACGAATGTGACGAAGAAGTTCTACGATTCCGGCGACTATCCGGCAGCCGCGAAGGCGGCTGCCGATATGATCGATCTCATGAGCTTTCGGACCCGCCAGGCGGATGCCCGCGCGCAAGGCCGCTACCTCGGACTGGGACTCAGCTGCTTTACCGAACAATCGGCGCATGGCACCAAGGTCTTCGCGTCGTGGGGGCTGCCGCTGGTGCCGGGCTACGAGCAGGCCATGGTCAAGATCACGCCATCGGGCTCGATAGAGGTCCGGTCGGGCAATCAAGGATTCGGACAAGGATTAGAGACGACCTTGGCTCAGGTCGCGAGCGAATGGCTGACCGTGGACGTTTCTCAAATCAAGGTGACCATGGGCGACACCGCGACCACCCCGTATTCGACCGGCGCCTATGCGTCGCGGGGCATGGTCATGGCCGGCGGAGCCGTATCCAAGGCCGCGGAGGAGCTGGCTAGGCGCGTGCGCATCCATGCCGCACACCTCCTGCAATGCAAACCGGATAACATCGTTCTGCGAGACGGCGCCGCCTTCCACGGCGCCACCTCGGTGACCTTGGCCGAGATTGCCTACGCATGGTATTTGCGCCCAGATCAGCTCGCCAGCGACGTCAACACACAAGGCCTCGAAGTGACCGAAGGCTACAAGCCCGATGTTGACAGTGGCGTCTTCACCTACGCCACTCATGCCGCGACAGTCGAAGTGGATGTCGAGACCGGGCAGACCCGGATACTCGATTACGTGATCTTCGAGGACTGCGGGCGGCGCGTGAACCCTTTGATCCTCGAGGGGCAGGCCTATGGGGGCGCCGCGCAGGGGATCGGCAGCGCACTGTTCGAGGAGGTGCTCTACGATTCGGCTGGACAGCCGCTGACGTCCACTTTCGCCGATTACATTCTACCAGGTCCGGCGGAGTTGCCGCAATTCCGGCTTGGGCATGCCGAGACACTCTCGCCCTACACTCGACATGGCATTAAGGGGGTGGGCGAAGGCGCGGCGATTGCGCCCGGCGGAGCCATTGTCAACGCAATCAATGACGCGCTCTCGCCGCTTGGCGTGGAAATCAACCAGATCCCAGCCACACCTGACCGCGTCTTGGCGGCGATCATCAAAAGCAAGGGGCGCGAAAGGAGCGCCGCATGAAGCCCGTCGCATTTGAGTATCAGATGGCCGACAGCGCCAAAGAGGCGGCGCAGGTGGCAGCCAAGCCGCAAAGCGGCGCGAAATTCATTGCGGGTGGTCAATCCCTCGGCCCGATGCTCAATCTTCGTCTTGCCAGGCCCCAGCGGCTGCTCGACCTGACGAAGGCCAGCGATCTCGCGCGCATCGAGCGAAGCGGAGACAGCATCCGGATCGGGGCGGGAGTTTCGCATGCGCGGATAGAGGACGGCGAGGGGCCTGATGGCTTGCCGCCGCTGCTCCCTTATGTTGCGCGCGGCATCGCCTATCGTGCGGTGCGAAATCGCGGCACCGTCGGCGGAAGCCTCGCTCACGCGGACCCGGCCGCGGACTGGATTGCGACGATGACGGTGCTGAACGCAAAGGTCGAAGCAGTTTCTTACGACAATCGCCAGCGCCTAAGATCGAGACAGATCGCAATGGCCGACTTCATGCTGGGCGGCTTCCGTACGGCTCTCGGCGCTGATGAACTTATCGCGGCTGTGGAAGTGCCGGCCTGGAGTGGTGGCGAGCGCTGGGGATATTACAAGATCTGCCGCAAGGTCGGTGAGTTCGCGGATGCGATCGGCGCCGTCGTCATCGATCCGCGACGTTCATATGCCTGCGTGGTCGCCGGCGCCACAGGCGGGGCGCCTATTATCCTGGACGAGCTGGCGTTTGAATTGGCCCGCACGGCGCGCCCGCTGCCGGATCCCCGCGTTCGTGACGCCGTCGCGGCCGGATTGGCCGGCTTCGGCGACGACGTGAAGCTCCAGAAGCTCGTTGTTGCCTTGCAGCGAGCGATCAGCAAGGTCCTGCCCCAATGATTGTCAGGATGAATGTGAACGGCGAGCAATGCACGCTTGATGTCTCCCCCCGCACACAGCTTGCAGAAATGCTGCGCGACCATCTCGATCTGACCGCGACGCATCTTGGCTGCGAACACGGCGTCTGTGGCGCCTGCACGGTCATGCTCAATGGGAGCCCGGTTCGGTCTTGCATCGCGTTCGCCGGTTCGTGCGACGGCGCGAAGGTCGAGACGATCGAGGGCTATGTCGGCGATGCCTCGATGGACCTTCTTCGCGAGGCATTCGCGCGACATCACGCGCTGCAATGCGGCTTCTGCACACCAGGCATGCTGGCAACGGCGCGTGATCTGGTCGCGCGACTGCCGGACGCCGATGAAACGCGCATCCGCAATGAGTTGAGCGGCAATCTCTGCCGCTGCACCGGATACATCGGTATCGTCCACGCAATCCAAGAAGTGATCGGACGGCGTAACGAGCTCGGAATCGAGCCGATACTGCCGCGGCAGCCGGATGCAGTGCAGCCGCGCGGTTTTGGGCCATTCGAAGCCAAAGGCGTCAGGCGCAAGAGCACCGATATCGCCGCTGGCGGTAAAGTAAGGCTGGAGAGGGGGTGGACCGTTGTCGAGCGCGAGGTAGGACTTGCGCATGATGCCGAGGCCGTCTGGAGGCATTTCAGCGACTTGCACGCGGTCGCCCGCTGCCTGCCGGGCGCAGTCTTAAGAGACGTCGCGGGCGAAACCTTCTCCGGGTGGATGGAGGTTCGCTTCGGCCTAATCTCGGCGAAGTTCGAGGGTGAAGGAACGTTCGGTTTCGATCATGCGAACCGGAGTGGTGAACTGACGGCTCATGGCAAGGATAAGGGCGGTCAATCCAACGTAACCGGCAACATGAAGTATCAGGTCCAAGGCGACAGGCAGTCCGGCAAGTCTCGCGTGAGCGTGATATTGCGGTTTCGCATCGAGGGCAGTTTGGCGCAATTCAACCGACCGGAACTCGTAACCGGCTTCGTCGATTTTCTCCTGGCCCAATTCGTCGCCAATTGCGACGCCGTATTGTCAGGCGGCACGGTGCGTTCCGGTGGGGTGAGTGCTTTCGCCCTCGGCAAGGCGGTGCTGATTGGATTGCTGCGCAATCTCTTCAGACGGAAGTAGACACGTCTAGGGTATAAATTTCTTCTTGCGAATAATTATAAAGGAAGCATACTTCGTATTCAAGCAATCGCCCGCGCCTAAGCCCTAGTTCAGCACGGAGGCCATCGATAATGGTCAAGACCGGTAAGATCGCGTTTGAAGAGCACTTCATGGCGCCGGGTTTCGAGAAACATTCGCTGAACTTCATTCGGCATCTGTCCGCGGAAACCGCAGCGACCCTCAATAGGCGCCTGAACGATTTCCATCACGAGCGGATCGACGAGATGGACCGGGGAGGGATCAGCTACGCGATCCTCTCCCTCACTGGGCCCGGCGTCCAGGGCGAAGACGGTTCGCCGACGCAAGCCGCCGAGCGCGCCAACGATTTTCTGGCGCGCCAAATCGAATCCCGGCCGGATCGACTAGGCGGCTTCGCCGCGTTGCCTATGCAGGATCCCAAAGCGGCTATCGCGGAATTAGAGCGCTGCGTCCGGCAGCTCGGCTTCAAAGGCTGTCTGGTCAACGGTCACACGGCAGGCGTCTACTATGATGACGTCAAGTATGATGTCTTCTGGGAGGCTCTGCAGGCGCTCGACGTGCCCTTCTATCTTCATCCGGCCAATGCCTACCGGAACCCTTACGTCCTCGAGGGCCATCCGGAACTGTTTGCCGCAAGCTGGGGCTGGGGGGTCGAGACCGGGAGCCATGCCTTGCGGCTGCTGTTCGGGGGCGTGTTCGACCGCTTTCCACGGATCAAGGTCATTCTCGGCCATATGGGAGAGGGACTTCCCTTCCTCCGCTGGCGCTTCGACAGTCGCTTTGCCGCTTATCCCATGGGCGTGTCGTTGAAGAGAACTCCGTCTGAATATTTTGGCAGCAACATTCTCATCACCACGTCCGGTGTCTGCTCGCACCCGGCTCTCATCGGAGCGATCGGGGAAATGGGCGCTGAAGCTGTGATGTTTTCGGTCGACTATCCATACGAGAACACCAAGACAGCGGCCGATTTCATCGAGACAGCGCCAATCGACGCGGCGACCCGCGATCTCGTTTGCCGCGGGAACGCGGCCCGGCTTTTCAAGCTGTCGATGGGAAGCTAGGAAAGGAGACCCGGAATGCCATGGTTTGCGACAATACCCTTGGCGACGCTTAAGGAGAAAAGGGTTATTCCGGTAGAAGTCGACGGCCTGCGCCTGGCGCTCTTTGATCTCGAGGACGGCGTCTATGCGACGAGCAATGTCTGTACTCATCAGTTTGCGCTGCTGACCGATGGATTTGTCGAGAACGGCTGCGTGGAATGCCCGCTACATCAGGGCCTTTTCGATATTCGCACGGGAAAGGCGCAAGGAAGCCCGGTTACCAAGGACATCACGACTTATCCGGTCAAAATCGAAAATGGCATCGTACATGTCGATGTCACTCCAAATGCGCCGCACGGGATAGCAGCGCCACCCGCCATGAAAGCAGGCCGCGCCTACGGCCGCCTTGTTGTCATTGGAGCAGGTCAGGCCGGAGCACAGGTGGCGTCAACCGCGCGCGAGCACGGGTTTGCCGGTTGGATCACGATCATCGGCGATGAGGCAGAGCTTCCCTATGAACGGCCACCATTGTCCAAGGATTTCCTTCTTGGCAAATGCACGCTGGAAGACGCGCGCGTGTTCAAGGCGGTCGATCAGCAGAAGCTCGATATCGACCTTCGCACTGGGGTCGCCGCAACCGGAATCGATCGCGCGGTACGGCGCGTGACGCTGTCGACTGGAGAGGCGATAGAATACGATACCCTCGTCATCGCAACCGGCGCCAGGCCGCGGACACTGGCGATCCTGGGTGCGGAAAGAGAGGGCGTCCATCTTTTGCGCACCGGGGACGACGCGGCGGCCCTGAGCGCGGGTTTGTGCGCGGCATCGCGTGTCGTGGTCATCGGGGGTGGATTCATCGGCATGGAGATCGCTTCCAGCGCCCGGACACTGGGTAAGGACGTTACCGTTCTGGAAAGCCAGTCTCGCCTGATGACGCGCGTTCTGCCCGAGCCGGCGGCAGCGCACTTGGCTGGAATAGCAAGGAGTGCCGGGGTCGAGATCAAGACCGGTGTGGGCGTTGCACGCATAGACGGTGATGAGAATGGCGTGACGGCGGTCGTTCTGACCGACGGAGCCGTCTTGCCGGCGGACGTCGTGATTATCGGCGTAGGCGCCATACCCAATACGGAATTGGCGATTGCAAGCGGGCTCACGGTCGAGAGTGGCATTGTCGTCGATCATGAGGGCAGAACAAGTGACCCGCTGATCTTTGCAGTCGGCGATGCGGCGTCGCGGCGCGATCCGGCGACCGGCGCGCTCCTTCGACTTGAATCGTGGCAAAACGCCAAGAACTCCGCCATCAAGGTAGGGCGCCTCATCGCCGGGACGAGCGGGGGCGCAGATGAGGTTCCCTGGTTCTGGTCGGATCAGTTCGGACGGTCGATCCAGATCGTGGGTATTCTTGGATCGAACGACGAGACCGTGGTCAGGCCATCCGCCCACGGGCCGAGCTTTTTCTGTATCGCACCGGACGGCAAGCTTGCGGGCGCGGTCACCTTCGGCGATGCCGCCGCGCTCCGTCTGGCGCGCGAACTTCTGGAAAGCGGAACGCGCGACGCTCGCAATGCGCTCGCACATGGATCCCATGAAATGACGCTACCGAGATCACCCGCCAATGCGATTAGGAACTCCAAGATGGAACACGCTGCCAGCCTGGAACAGCGCTATGTGTGGCCGAATACCGGACTCACGACCATACCGGATTGGGTTTATACAAGCGAAGAGATCTACAAGCGCGAGGTCGAGCGCATTTTTCATGGACGCACCTGGAATTTCGTGGGGCTCGAAGCCGAGTTGCCGAATGCAGGTGATTACATGCGCTCGAGCGTGGGACCGACCCCGGTGGTGGTGACGCGCGCCGAGGACGGTTCCATCAACGTGTTTGAGAACCGCTGCGCTCATCGTGCCGCCGAATTCTGCCGCGAGCTGCGCGGCAACGCTGCCGAAATCGTATGTCCCTATCACCAATGGAGCTACGATATGAAGGGGAACCTTAAGGGCGTTCCATTCAGGCGCGGCGTCGCGGGACAGGGTGGGATGGGAAAAGACTTCTCTCCCGAGGAGCACGGGCTGCGCAAGCTCTTTGTCACCACGCGAAACGGCGTCATTTTCGCATCGTATCAAGCGGAGATGGAATCGATCGAAGACTATCTCGGCGAAGAAATGCTCAAGGACTTCGACGCCGTCTTCAATGGCCGCAAGCTGAAGATTCTCGGTTACTACCGACACACGCTGCTCGGCAACTGGAAGCTCTATCCTGAAAATCTCAAGGACCCGTATCACGCAACTCTATTGCATACTTTCCTCGTGACGTTTGGGCTGCTCGTCGCGGGTAACAAGTCGGCGATGATCGTCGACCCGCGAGGCCGGCACTCGACCATGGCCTCGGCGAAAAGCGACTCCGGAAACGTTGCGGACGAAAACAAGAAAGAGATGCGGGCCTATCGCGAAGGTATGACTCTCCAGGATCCGCGGTTGATGGATTTCATACCGGAGTTCGAGTCGCCATGGTCGGTAACGATGCAGGTGATATGGCCGAACCTGATCGTGCAACGTGAGATGAATACATTGGGCGTACGTCATATCATCCCGAAAGGCCCCAACGATTTCATCATGACCTGGACCATGTTCGGTTACGAAGGCGATGATGATGAGACCACGCGCCATCGTCTGCGGCAGGGTAACCTCATGGGGCCGGCCGGATTTCTTGGCGTCGAAGACAACGAGGCAATTAAATTCGTACAGGACGGGATGCTGAACGCAACCCCGGACCGGCACTATGTCGCGCTGGATCCTGCAGTGGAGGCAGGCAGTTCGGACACGCTGATCTCAGAGGCAGCGATCCGGGCCATGTACCAACACTGGCGGCAGGAGATGGGGCTGTGATCAATCCAGTTTTCCTGCGGGCGCACGCCAATCGGGCAGCGTTCCGGGAAGCGCGATGGGAAATCGAAGAATTCAACGCGGAGTATTGTGCAGTTCTTGACGACGGGAGGCTTGAAGATTGGCCGCACTTCTTCGAGAGGGATGCATTCTATAACATCACATCCCGTGAGAATTACGATCGCGGCCTACCTGTTGGGCTCGTCTATTGCGAGGGCCAAGCGATGCTTTTCGACCGCGCATTGGCGATCACGCGGACTACGATGTTCGGGCCCCGTTATCTGCGGCACTACCTGGCCAACACGCGGGTGACTGACATCGATGAGGCGGGCGGCCTTATTTCCTCGGAGACGAATTACATCCTGATCGAAA
This sequence comes from Dongia sp., assembly GCF_041905885.1. Classification (NCBI taxonomy): domain Bacteria; kingdom Pseudomonadati; phylum Pseudomonadota; class Alphaproteobacteria; order Rhodospirillales; family Dongiaceae; genus Dongia; species Dongia sp. The sequence continues at coordinate 284,262 of NZ_JAYRKD010000001.1, forward strand.
CGGTGGCCGACTCGCCGTACGGCCGTTTGCATCAGGCGGGTCGCATGCTGGACAAGTTTGCACGCCAGCCGGATGGCCGCCTGCTGCTGCGCAGCCGCATCTGCGTTTACGACACATTGCTTGTGAATAACGCGCTGGTTCTTCCGGTTTGAGAATCCCCAACCACGCCGAACTGCCTGCACCCCCTGGTTGCGCTCCTGACGCGGGTCAGCCCGCGCTAAGAACGCAGAGAATTTGGCAGTCCAGCGGCGCCGAGTTGCAGAAGATTTCGTCAATCGATTAATTATCGTTGCGCTTCGGAGAAAACGGAGTACCCTACTTAAGAATATGAAGCGATGGCTCGACCTTGCGTCGATTGTCAGAAGAATTCGCTCTAACAAAGGCAGAGACAGGGAACAGGCAGAAAGTGAGGCGGGGCCCCGCAACGGGACTCAAGCTTCCGAAGCCCAGGCGTTAGCAAAGGACCTGGCGCAATCTTTCAGAGGTAGGTAGCTGTGTTGTTATTCGGTCAGTTCGTGGTCACGGGTATTGTGACCGGCTGTTTCTTGATTCTTGCAACCATCGGCTTTTCGCTGACCCGGCGTGTTGAAGGTTTCCTGAATATCGCGCACGCCGAACTCATCGGAGTTTCGGCATTTACAACCTGGGCTCTCAACGCTGAACTCGGGTGGCATATTTTGCCGGCCGCTTTGTGCGGCATCCTCGTCACGGCTCTGTTGGGCCTTGCAATCGGGAGGCTTGTGTATGAGCCAATTCGCAGCCGCGGCCCAGCAACGCTCCTGATTTCGTCGGTTGGAGTCGCTTTCGTTATAGGAGGTTTCGTTGACGTCATGGTTGGCGTCGGCATCCGCAGCTTCGATATTCCGCTCGCCAAGAGCCTGCGGTTCTTTGGCCTCCGCATCACCAACTACCAGCTGATCCTGGTCATCCTCGCAACACTTTCGGTCATCGCGATCGCTATATTCCTGAACAAGACCAGGATCGGCCTTTCAATTCGGGCCATGGCGACGGACCCCAAACTGGCGTCATTGCGCGGCATCGATATTCGCAAGACTTCTCGCGCGGCCTGGCTCCTCGCATCAGGCCTCGCAGGTGTCGCGGGTGTCGTGCTGGGACTTATTTCTACGCTCTCGACTGACATCGCGTTCGGCCAAATTCTACAAATCATCGCCGTTGCAATTCTTGCGGGCCTGGGATCGCTCTATACGGTCATTGTCGCCGGGCTGATCGTGGGCCTGACAATGGATCTCTCGGTGCTCTGGTTGCCGGCAGGTTACCGCCCGCTCATAGCTTTTGCCCTGGTCATCCTCGTTCTCGTATTCCGCCCTGAGGGACTTGCAGGAAGGAAGAAGCAATAATGTGGACGCAGCTCGTTACCGCCGTTCTTTTGTTCGGCAGCGTCTATGCAGTTTTGACGCTGGCTTTGAATCTCCAGTACGCACGCGGTGGCATGATCAACTTCGGCATCGTCGCCTATTTCGCGGCGGGGGCGTATGCCTATGCGATTGTCACCCAGGACCCGCCGACTGAAACGGACCAGTATATGTTTGGTTTCGCGGCGCCGTGGTGGATGGGGTTGATAGGGGCTGCAGCGGCCTCATTCACCTTCGCTGTGATAACCGGATGGCCGACGCTGCGTCTGCGCGGTGAGTATCTCGCGTTGACGACATTCGCTTTCGCCGAAGTCCTCGGGTCCCTGCTTCTGAATGACAGCAGGATAGGAAATGGAAACCTGGGCCTTTCGAACATCAGGCGTCCGGACATCAGTTGGACGGGGTTAGATGACAGTATTGCCTATGCACTCGCTGCGATGCTGTTGATGATAGTGACGATGCTGCTGTTTAGGCGCATTCTCGCTTCGCCCTACGGCCGCGTGATGGATGCCATCCATGATGACGAGTTGGCCACACAGGCAATCGGAAAGCGCGTCACTCGGATACGCCTGGAAGTTTTCCTTATTTCAGCGGTTCCCGTCGGTCTCGCCGGCGCAATGTACGCGATGATCACGACGCTCGTCGCTCCCAGCCTCTACACGGCCGAAGTTACCTTCACAGTATGGATTGCATTGGTCATCGGCGGTGAGCGCACCATTCTCGGTGCGATACTGGGCACCATGTTGCTCATTTTGATTCAAGAAGGCATCCGGGTCTATCCGTTCGAAACGGTGCGTGGCGCGCAGATGGCGTCGTCCGCTCAGGAAATCCTCACCGGCATCCTGTTCATTGTTATTCTGCGTTGGCAACCGTTTCAACGTCTGTTCAGGAAGGAACGCGATGCATGAGCGATCAGTTTCTGTTCGTTGATCGGGTGGCGAAGCGCTTCGGCGGTCTGAAGGCGGTGGGCGGAGACAATGGCCTAAGCTTCGCGGTCACCAAGGGATCATTTGTCGGCTTGATAGGTCCCAACGGTGCTGGAAAGTCCACCTTATTCAACTTGATCAGTGGATTTCTGAAGCCTACTTCGGGACGGGTCGTGCTGGAGGGCAGGGATCTTTCAACCTGCCCATCCTCCGAGATTGCATCTTTGGGGATCGGGCGGACATTTCAGACACCGCGTGCTTTCCACTCTCTGTCCACATTGGACAATGTCCTGGTCGGGTCGGACAATATTGGAGAGAACCTGGTGTCGGTGCTCAACGGCGGCTGGCGTTCCGCCGATGCAGCTCTAAAGCAGAAGGCACTCGATATTTCGGCCCGAGTGGGCTTGAAGGATCGGATGAGCGCCTCCGTCTCGAAGTTGTCGGGCGGTGAGTTGCGCATGCTGGAAGTGGCTCGGCAGTTGATGCGCTCTCCCAGAATATTGCTCCTCGATGAACCGACCGCCGGCGTAACACCAAGCTTTCAGGTCAAGTTGAAGAACCTACTCGTAGACCTCAACAAGGAGGGCGTTACTTTAGTTGTCGTCGAGCACAATCTGCGCTTCCTCCTTGAAATTGCCGACAGCGTCGTCGTGCTCCAGAACGGCCAGCTGCTGTCACAAGGCTCGCCAGCGCAAGTCCGCGCTGATCCCAAAGTGGTCGCGGCGTATCTTGGAGCTGACAATGCAGCTTGACGTTACTAGCCTCAGTGCCGGCTACGGCCGAATGACCATCTTGCATGACCTGAATTTCGCCGCGAAGCCTGGCGAGATTACGTGTCTTCTCGGTCCCAACGGGGCGGGCAAGAGCACATTGATGAAAGCCCTCGCCGGTCAACTGGCTGTGACGGCAGGGGACATTACGCTGGATGGCAGATCTGTCGTCGGCCTGGGTCCGCTACAGATTGGCAAGCTGGGCGTGGGGTATGTGCCTCAGGAACACAATGTATTCACTGAATTGTCGGTGCAGGACAACCTCAGGGCGTCTTCGTTGGCCTTCAGGGGCGGCGAGGGCAGGATCGAGGAGGTATATAAGCGCTTCACGATCCTGAAGGATCGGTCGCGGCAGATGGCCTCGACATTGTCGGGCGGCGAGCGCCAAACGCTCGCGATTGCGACGGCACTTCTTGCCGCGCCAAAGATCCTGCTGCTCGACGAGCCGACCGCTGGCCTTGCCCCCATATTCATCGACCGGATCGTCAAATGGATCGGCGAATTGGCTTTCGACGGAATGGGCGTGGTCTGGGTGGTGGAGCAAAATCCGGAACATATCCTGTCGTCCTCTACCATGACGTTTGTTATGGAAGCCGGACGGATCCGCGAGGTACTCGAAAGCAAGCGGCTCCTGGAGCCGGGCCGCCTAGAGGCAGCCATGCTTTAATCCCATATCTTCGAGTGCTGGTGGAAATATTTAAGAACACTGAATCAACAGCGCACTAAATGGAAAACAGAGGAGAAAGGCACAATGCAACACGGAGCTGTTCTTCGAAAACTAATGCACGCCTGCGCCGCGGCATCGCTCGTCGTCACATCGACTGCAGTCGTCGGGATCGGTGCAGCAGCAGCCAAGGATATCACGGTCGGGGTGCTCGTTCCCCTTACCGGTGAGCTCGGTCGGTTTGGCGAGATCGTCGCCTCAGGTTTTGATCTGGCCTTAGACGAGATCAATGCGGCTGGCGGGACGAAATGTGGCAATCTCCGCTTCGTTGTGGATGATACTCGCGGTCAGCCCGATCACGCCCTCCGAGCTGCGTCAAAAATGATCGATACGGACAAAGCCGTTGCCATCATTGGCCCGTCCTCGAGCGAGATGGTGGCGCTGGTTGACCTGGCGAAGCGCAAGAAGGTTGTGCTTGCGTCCTCAATCGCCGGCAGTATTACCCTCAACAAGCTGGGCGGCGACTTTGTCTATCGCACCGTTTCCTCGGATCTCGGGGACGGCATCGCCGCCGGCCTGTGGCTGTCGGAGCGTGGATACAAGCGTGTTGCATTCCTCGTTCAGAACGAGGAGTCGACCATTTCGACGGCGCAAGCCGCTAGGGCGCGCGTCGAGGCCGCGGGTATTGCGATCACTGACTATGTTGTCTTCAATTCGAACCAGCCGTCCTATCAGGCGGAGCTTGTTTCGGTGCTGGCCAATCAGCCGGACGCGATTTATCTCGCAGGTGGCCAGGTTTCGGGCGTCACGGTGATCAAGGAGGCCAGTGTCGGCGGCTTTGAAGGGCAGTGGCTCCTGTCTGCCGACCTCGCGGTCCCGGAGACCTTCGGTGCGGTCGGAGCGGACCTCCTCAATGGTCGCGCTTTTGTGGAATTTGCCGATGCCGACAATTCATTTCCTGAGTTCAAGGCGTTCCGGGAGAAATATCTCGCGAAGACCAAGAACGAACCAGGCCCGTTTGCCTCCAACTCCTATGATCTCGTAAATTTGGTCGCGCTCGCGTTGGAAGCCAGTGGTGATTGCACCGGCAACGGCATCAACGCCGCTATCAGGAACGTCTCGGAAGGCGGAGAGCCGGTCACAACTTTTGCTGAAGGCAAGGCAGCTTTGGCGCAAGGCAAAGACATTGACCTCGTCGGCGCCTCCGGTTCGCTCACCTTTGACAAGAGCGGAACCGTGTCGGGCGCTTACACGATCCAGGGTGCCAAAGACGGTGCCTGGGTGACCGAAAAGTTCTATCCCGCAAGCACCTTCGAACAAAAGTAGCCGGGCATTCGGGAGTCCATGCCGCATCCAACACTCCGCTGGCCGTCTGATAAGACGGGCGGCCAGCGGATCCGAGGGGCTCGAAGCGCGCCGGCACCGAGGCCGTGTCAGCCAGCCTCGGCACGGGTGAGAGTGATACTCGTGCCGCCCTGTTTATGCTTGGCGCTGGCACCCGGCTTGCGATAGTCGTGGCAATGTTTTCCGTATCCTTGGTCCACTTCAGCTGCCGCTCGGAGGACTCCCATTATTGCGGAGACTGTCTAGCCATTTAGTTAGGCCACGGGCTCAACGGAACCGAAATCGCTTCGAACGTCCGCACGTCTCCCCATGTCCGCCAGAGTCTGTTGTTGGCGCCAACAGCGGACTTTAGCTCCTCAGAAAGCTATAGTCTCGGTGGGTGCCCCGATAATTCCACGCTTGAGCACAGTCATTTGCCAACGTGCTTGCGTGCAGCCGTCTTGACCGGATTCTTTCTGGACGCGACCGGAGCCGATGGCATGCCATCCAGCGACACCGTTTCTGCGAGCTCTTTCGACTCACTTTGACCGAGATGCGAGTAGCGAGCGATCATCTGCGGCGATCGATGTCCACTGACCGCCATGATCTGACGGTCGCTCATGCCCGCAAGAACGGCGCGACTGATCATCGAATGTCGGCCCCAATGGCCGGTAGCGCGTTTGGCCATCTTGATCCAATTCACGAGTTCGCGGATCCTGACGTCGTTTCCTCGTCGCTTCGCCGCCTCCAAGTCCAACGTCAATTCGTAGATAACCTTCCGGCGGGTTGAGTTCCACGCTGAGCGGAACTGAGAGCCCCTCTGCACCCTGGCGCGCTTGTACGGCACACCCTTGTCGGTGAGGAAGAGGGCGTCATGGCCATCCTTGCGCGCTTTCAAAGCCTGCTCCATGCGCCGAGCGAGCCGACCGGAAATCGACCGGGTTATCGCTTTGCCGTCTTTCGTGACACCAAGGTGGAGGAACTCACTGCCTTCCTCGAGGGAAAGGCCGCTCCGGCGCGGGTCGTCATCGTCAGGCTCGGTGCGATTGAGGAAGAGCAGCTCACCGCCCCGAAGTCCGGTGTCGAATATGGTTTCGAAAAGCAGCTTGGCATGCTGCGGCGCAAATTTGATGAACAAGTCGATGACGGAGCGCGGCAAATTCTTGTTGACCGGAATCTTGCGCGGATCGTAATTCGGCAGTTCAGGCATAGGGAAATCCGCCCCACAATACTCTTCCGCGACCGCCCAGTTCATGACGGCCAAGTAGTTGTTGCGGCAGCGGTGGAGGTATGAAAGCTCTTTGCCGCGCAGATGATTGTTGAAGTAGGCTTGGATGTCCTCGAGCCTAAGGTCGCCGATGGGGCGACCAGCCGCCTTCCGCCTGATCAGGAAGTTGGTCAAGCGCAGCACATAGCCAGCTTCCGGATCGATCGTGCCCTCTAGCTCCGGCCGCTTGCTGATGCGGCTGAGGGCGCGAGCTTTACAGTAAAGCATGGCCACTTCGGTCCAGGAAAGATCCCGAGCTGGCTTCCCTGAGGTCAACTCCTCTAGGAGTTCAGATTGCCGCCGGATCAGGAGTTCTTGCGCCCTTGCTTTTGCTCCGGGCGTGCCAATGCGAATGCCTGTAGTCTCGTATATGCGGACCCGCTTGCGGTTCGCTTTGACGGTGCCGCGTAAATAATAGTACGGGCGGCCTTTATAGGTCTTGAGCTTAAGAGGCATGCGGTTCTCTCTACGATGCGGTCATAGTGGAATTTCTCGAACCTTTGAGCGCGACGGCTTCCGAATGAGAAGTGCTCGTCCGGGAATTTGATGCGGAGTTCCTGGAGCCACGAATTCAAGGTCCGCTTGGAGATGAGCAGCTTCGCGGCCATTGCTGACATGGTGATGGGCCACGCCTCAGGACCTCGCGCAGACGTCTCAGCGTCTTCGCGATCGAATCCTCGGTCCAGCATGATGTCAGTGCTCGCTCTCATGACTCTGATATAGAGCCGTGAGCTACGCTGTGGTCGCGCTGGGCCTAGAAATTCCAATATCTAGGCGAAAAAACTTTCGATCCATCAGGATACGATCTCAAGAGATTGGACCTGCCAAGGGATTTGACCCGAGGATTCATTCATCGTACGTCTAACCAGCCATCCGCAGCTGGCCGGCGTTTACGGGCCAAGCCAGCATCATGATCACTTCCGCCGCCGTCGTCCCGAAGAGCGGCGGTGAGCGGAAGTGCCCGAGATTTCTAAGCCTGTCGGCGATCTTCTCGGTTTCATGTCCCAGTCGTCTGACATCGCTCGCTTCCTCGGCATTTCGCGAGTGGAGCCTATCGGCTATCGTCCACTGCCACGGGACATCATCGCTCATGACGTCGTTGGCGCTCGAGATCGGCCGAAAGGCCGCATCGTAAGTTTCACCGACGCCGATGCGCGGACGCGATCCCGCAGGGGAGCCGCGCAATCGACCCCTGAAAACCACCGCGGAGTTCTCGATAGCTTGCAAGCTTTCTATCAAACAGATCAAAGTAGACATTGGTCCGTGCCGGGGGGCCGATTGGAAGCCAGTGCAAGCAGGTTTATCGGGTTGGATCTGCGGTGCTGCAGACCAGCGCTGGCAGCCCTGAAAAGACCCGGCGAATGGCTGGAGCACTGAAGAGAGCTCCAACGGGTGTAGCGCTCCGTTCGAGAGCACCGAGATCTTCGAGGTCGCTCAAGAGAATTCGTCCGTTCTCCTCATCCCTGAGACTCTCAATGAAGATGCATCCAAGCATCTCTTCTGCTCGCTTCCACACCAGATCATCGGAGACACCAGGACCGAGGCAATCGGGATCGCGAAGTGCATCGATAAGGCGCGTACGCTCGGGCACGATCACCTGCATCATCCGGTCACCGATGGCGATTGCGTCCCCCCAAACCTTGAACATGGTTTTGAAGAATCCATCCAATTGGCCAGACAACAGAGCGTCGCGAAGGGTCGCGATGTAGAGGTCGAAGTTGCATTCGATGGCGGCTTCCCATGGCAAGATCGGCCAACCGGCACGGTGCAGATCGAGACTAAAAAGAAGCCGCCCGATGCGGCCATTCTCGGACTGGAGCAGCGAGAGCTCAGCGAACTTGAGATGTGAAAGCACTGCCCAGATAAAGGGGTTTACACTCAGCCAGCGCCCGGGATCGCGGTCCGCCAGCCAGAGTTCGGCCGCATGCGGCAAGGCCTCGACTGGCATATAGCTCGGGACTGGAAGCCGTTGCCGCAGGTCGTCATCCAACCAACATTGGAGCCGCCATCTCGGGATGGTTCGCAGGCGCCGCGCCGTCGGCTGAACCTCATCATGGATTGCAACCAGCTGCTTAATCAGCTCAAGCGGCTGGTAGTGGATGGCGAGGGGGTCGTATCGGCTCAATGCGCTACAAGTCGCGTCCGACAGTTGGGTCGCATGGTCGATGCTCTGGCGCAGCGACCCACGCCGGCTCTGTGACATAAGCCGAGCGACCGAGCCCCGTCGTCCGTCGTTCCGAGTGTCCAGCGCGAGCCGAATGCCGAGCTCAGCATGGCAGGAAAGAGAGGCGATCAACATCTCGCAATCGGCGACGGCGAGGCGCGATCGATAGCTTTCAAGCTTGCTGGCAAGCTCCCCCAGTTCGGTCGCGTAGGCCACGCTCAGCCACTGGCCTTGCTCGAGCAGTTTCGGATGCCAGGGACTGATGGACTCTTCGGGCATTGTGGGCCTCAGTCCGGTCTCGGGTCCGGAAGTGGCTGCGCCGAACCGGTCTATGAGCGCACACCGGTCGTGCGCGGTGAAGTCGTCCGACTCTTCGATGACAGCTTGCAAGTTGCCAATCAGACTCGAGACGACCTCGTGCGAGAGTGGCGTCGGCCAGGCCCATTGCGTCACGTCTACGTCATCGGGGGCGATGATGAAGGCCACGACCTCGGTCTTGCCCACCGGTCGAGCCTTGAGGCCGAGCGCGCGAAAGTTCGCCGTAATGACGAACACCTCATCGCCGGAATGGCCGATGAAGGACATCTCCAGGCCGAGTGCGCGGAGAGCGGTGGCGATGTTCCAATGCGCGCGGTGGAATGTGATGAAGAGGTCGTTGGGGAGTGCCAGGATCTGGCTTGCCATCTGGGTACTCTTTCTATGCGGGAGATTTGGGAGTTTCCCTCTCTGGGAGGGGAGCCGCGGGTGCGGGCGTTCACGGTGGACGCCCGCCCCCGCGGCCGGCTCTATGCGGCCGAACGGCCTCTGATCTCGAAATCGCAGCTTTCGACCCGGATGGGCGCGATGACGATGAGGAGAGTCTTTCGCTCGGTCTCGCCCTCGAACTCGATGGAGACGCCTGCCAGAACATGGCGGCCGGTTGTGAGGCGAAGGCGTGCCAGCCGATCGGTGACCTGGCGGACGAGAATCCGCTTCATTGCGTGGGGATCGCTCATCAGGTCCCGAAGCGGCCAGGCGAGGGACCTCAGTGACTCGGTGATCCGCGAGATCTCGGAGTCGGGGAGGGGGGTGGTGCCGACCTGATAGACGAGGAGATCGTCCATGGATTCGGCCAGCTGGGCGAGATCCGCGCCGCTTATCATCGTGCAGGGAATGACCTGTCCGCTCCAGTCCTGCACATATGTTCTGTGGCTAGATTGCGTATGCGGTGACCTCTTCGCCGAGGGCTCTGTCATGAAGGTGCCCATCTAATCGTGGGCGCAACAGCAGAGGCTTCTTAAGCTCTGACTTTCCGGTCTTGGCCTTCTGGCCTCGACCGCCGTCGCGCACGATGTGGCGACGACGGTCGAGGCAAGGGATGGGCGTCCATGCTTCTCGGGGACCGATGTCTAGATCACGGGTCCGTCGTTACCCTTGCGGGGCTTGGGTGTGGACTTGGGCAACGGCGCATCGTTCGATGGAGGCGGCGCCGGTTGCTGCGGGGCCGGTCCGGCCGGCCGTTGCGGCGGTGGTGTAGCAGGCCCGACTGCCGCTGGCGGGACGTTCTTCGGAGGCTCCGGCGTCCGCGGCCGCAGCGTTGGGACGATGGTGAACGCTGGCCGCTGCGGCTGACGCGTCGTCGGCGCGGCCGCCGCCGGGGGAACGTTCCGCGGGGTCTGCAGTTGCGTCGTGGGCGGTGTGATCGCCGGCCGTTGCGGTTGCGCCGGCGCTGGCGCGTTGGCCGGCGCGGCACCCCGGCTGGAGGCATTTTGCTGGACATTCGTCAACGCGCTGGGCCGGTTGCGTGCGGAAACAAATCCAAGCACATCGGCCAGGATCGAGCCATGGACGGGATGGTTCCGATGGAGCCGGAAGCGGCCATAGGTCTGGCGCGGAACCGGATTGAGCGACCGGAGATGCCGGAACTCGCGCCGGGTCCGTGCCGGGCGGAGCTTGCCCTCGGAATCACGCCGCTTCAGCAAGGCGGCGAAACGAACGAAGTGTCGTGCAACGACCAGATCGGAGAAGAGATCCGCCTTGGCCATTACGTTGTTGATGCGGCTGGCGATCATGTCCAGCTGCCGTTCGATCGCGTGCAGGACATGGTGATCGAGTTGGCGCAGCCGGCGCAAAATCTTGAACCAGGCGCCATAGTTCAGGGTCTCGATGTTGACCACGATGGGGCTGACATCGAAACCGCCTTTCCCAGGGATGAGCGCCGGATCCATGCGCGGGTTCTTGGGGAGGAAGTCCTTGAGGCAGCCTGGATCGCGGTATCCGGTCTTGGGTAGAATTCCGCGATCGAGCGCCGCTTCATTGGCGCCCTTGAAATGCGCGTGGATCAAAGAATAGGGGCTTGCGGCTTTGGCGGCCTTCTTGAGCGCGGAATAGTCGCGAGCGAAGCGCCAGTGCGGCGTCAACCGCCAATGATCGGCGAGTGCCTCGGGAGCGGCCTCGCCGGCAGCGACTTCCCGCGGCGCGCCGTGTTCCTGGACCGCCTTGACGAGCGCCGTTGGAAACAGGGTCGCGGCCTCGTCGCGGCTTGCATAGGTGAGGGACGCCTCGCTGTCATCGCCGCGGGACATCTGCCGGCCGAGCTGGCCAAGATCGCTGGCGAGGGACTTCGGCACGAAGAGATCGAACCCTTTCCGGTGCCGGGTCATGGCGACGTAAGCCGAACGCCGGGACCAGGCGCGCTCACGGTCGTAGAGCGCGTAAGTCCGCGGCAGCGTTTGGCCTTGCCCTCGGTAGACCGTGCCGCAGCGCCCGAGCCCCCAACCGTCAAAGACGGTTGGGTCGAAGGTGATCATGTTCCCGGCATCGGTCTCCACCACGATCTCGTCGGGTGCCATGGAGACGACCTTGCCGGCCGCTCCATTCATGATGCCAAGCTTCTTGTCGGTCGCGTGGAACTGCACCTGGTCCTCCGGAAAGAGGCGGATCTTGCCTCGCACGCAGGTGAATTCCATGAAGTCCCGTCGGCCGGCGAACTGGATCGCCTGAAGCCGGTTGTTGAGCTCGTTGGCGACGACATTGGTGGCGCAATAGACGAACTTGGGGGTGTCGGGGTCCAAAGCGAAATCCTCGCTCCAGCGGAGGACGAGGCGGTCCATCGCACCGTCAAGATCATCCGACCAATGGATCCTGTCCCGGGCTGCATAAGCTTCCACGGCCTCTGACATCCGTCCCTCGGAGAGTGCCAGGCTCGCTTCCTTGGCCCAGCTTTCATCCTGGCGCCGGACCTCCTTGAGCTCGACGGCACCAAGCTCTTTCTTCAGGATCGCGAACATGCCGCCACGCTCGACTGAAGTGAGCTGGGCCTCGTCGCCGACCAGGATCAGCTTCGCACCGGTCTTGGCGGCGGTCTCGATCAGCCATTGCATCATTCCGGAATCGATCATGCCGGCCTCGTCCACGACCACGACCGTGTTGGCATTCCAGAGGAGAGTGTTGCGGCGAGGGTGTTCCAGCCGGTACCGCTCTGAGTGGAGGGTGTTCGCATACGAGAACCCCTCTGTCCGCATCGTGTTGACCACTTTGTTGGTGGGGGCGAGACCGACGACCCGGAGACCGGCGGCCTCGTAGGTGGCCTTGATGCCTTTGATGACGTGAGACTTGCCGGCGCCGGCGATACCGCGGCAGATCGCGATCCGGCCGGAGAGCAGCAGGTGCTCATAGGCTACTTCCTGTTCGGACGAGAAGGTCATCGCGGCGATGCGTCCAGGCATGTCGGCCTTGAGTTTGGCCAGCTGACGCTTCGTCGGTTTACGCCCTAAGAGCTTCCTGGCCGTTTCCAGGATCAGCCGTTCTTGGTTGCGCACCGCATTGGTCGTGTAGACCTTCAGCGGCTTTCCGGTCTCCGGATCGAAGAGCGGAATAACCTCCGGATCGGCCAACACTCGGTTGATCAGATCGGAGGCTTCCTGGCCGAAGACGTTGTTGGCCTTCAGCAACCATCGGAGCCCGCGCCGGGTGAAGGTGGCGCGGTTGCGCAGGGCGTCGGCGAGGAGGTTCTTCGGATCCAGGATCCGGTCACGAGCCGCTTTCCGGGTGATCTCGTCGTTCTCCACCCGGACGCTGTCCGGAATGAAGCGGGCCTCGCCCCAGTGCACGCCGCCGGCTTCAATGGAGGCATCGACCACCAGCGGAATGCCGCGGTCGCGGAAGAAGCGGTTCTGGAAGTTCCGCCACTGGCCCGGCAGATCCTGCGATTCGACATGGACCGACCGGCCCGCCCGATAGGAGAACTTCGGCTCGAGGTAGGTCGCCTTCTTGCCAAACCCCTCCGCATCGAGCGTCCGTGTCGAGATGAGCAGATGGGCATGATGATTGCCGATCTCGGGGTCGTCGGCTTCGTGGATGACCGCCATGACGGCGACGCCAGGGTAAGCATGCTCCACCCATGCACGCAGAAGATCGCGCCGTTCATCGTCGGTGATGTTCTTGGGCAAAGCGAGGACGACGTGCTTTGCAAGCGTCGCCTTCTTCTTCGGTCTGGGAAGGCCGTCCTCGCGGTCCACGGTCATCTCCGCTGCCTCGGCCGCCCGCCATAGGGTCAATGGATCCTTGAATCGCTTCGGGGCACCGGTCGGTAGGAAGATCATGGGGCGACCGACGATGTCGCTCTTGCGGCGCTTCTTCCTGGGCTTCTTCTCCCTAGGCTCGCCTTTCTTGCGCTTCCGCTTATTCCGCTTCTCCGCATCGATCGCGGCGGCGGCCGCTTCCAGGGCGGCGGCCTCCCGGGCCTGTTTCGCTTCTTCCGGGAGGAAGTTGTAGGTCTCGCCGGTCAAGTGGCTCTTCCACCGCTCGCGGCAGATATAAGCGCCAAGACCGACGGCGCTTTCGCCGCGACCGGTCGAGAGCACGCGGACCTCGATGTAGTTGATAGCCATGTCTGAAGACTCCTCTGCATGGGCTGGGAAGACGGGAAATCCGCCCCCTAAGAGCTAGAGATAGAGTCGAAACATGAGCGCGGCCGGAAATTGCTTGCCGGCTCTCATTCCTTGCCGCTGCAAACTCGGAATTTGCACTCTGCGCAAATTCCATATTGCGCTCTCGCGTCAGCCGAAGCGGCTGACGCTCGTCACCGGCGAAGCCGGTCATCCATTTTGATGGAAGTTGGTCGAGGGCGGGATCGACGGTTCCTCGCGCGCGCGAGGCGCCGGCGCCGGAGCGGATCTTCCCGAAATCAGGAAGCGGCAGTTCGAATCCTACTCCTGAATTCTGCGTCGCGGAGTGGCGAGCGGATCAGCGCAAGACCATCTCTCACAGAGACAGGTAGCAGATGAACAGACCGCTGGAGGCAATCGTGAAGAACATCGAGCAGCTCGACCAACAGATCTTTGAATCCGTGCAACGAGAGCAGGCCGCCATGGGCGCGCTCCAAGATTCCGTAATCCGGGAGGTGCTCCGCTCCGGACGGAAGACTGCGAAACGAGATGCGCGGAGCAAGCGCACAGGGCGTCTCTGGTGCCTCGGGGTGTTGGGGGAGATCACTGGGATTCGGGATGAGGATCCGGAGGTGGTGCTCGGTGCCTTACGGTTGGCATCGTCCTTCGGGCAGGACCAGGATTGGCAGGGAAAATGGGCGGCTGAGGGGCGCAAGCTCAGCGAGCAGGCTCTTCAGTCTGCGAACGCGAAAGCCGAGCCGGTGGTCAAGAAATCGACCAAGACGCCGGAGGACATGAAGGCGAGAAAGGCGCTGGACTGGAAGCGCATCGCTTTCGGCGGCATCGTCAACAAGGCGGAAGTCGCGAACTGGGACCAGAACGTCCTTCTGGGAGTCTTCTGCAGTATCGCGCGCGGTCGCCATGATGGCGAGCGCATGCAGCGATGGCGAGCCGCCGGTGCTGCAGCAGCCGGCAAGCCGGGAACCGCAAAGACGAGCAAGGGGAAGACCAGGCGCCGCCGACGCCGGATCCAGATCCAATATCCGGCTGCGATCCCACCGACGCTCGCGGCAGAGCTCGACGCGCTTGGGCTGAAGTTCGACCGCTGGACCCTGGTCTGGCGTGGCTTCGCCAGCATGCCGGTCGCGCGCCGCCTCGCCGCCAAGGCCGGCGGAGCGGTGACCTCGCCACCGAAGAACCGCGGCAAACCGGGAAAAAAGCGTTCGTGCAGAAATTCTGGAAATCGACGTGCTCGTTCTCCGGGAGATGCCAACATTACTCCTGAGACGACGAACAAGGAGCGGAAGTCGTGAGATCGAATTCACGTGGCAAGACCCAGGCGAAGGCAGCGGCGAGTCCGTTGAAACCGACGAACTCCGGTGCCGGCAGCGGTGCCGATTTGGGGCGAAAGCCGACCGGCGGGGCGGCGGGCGAGTCCGCACCCCGGACCGAGCCGATCATGTTCCGGGTGCGGCCGGATCTGGCGACCGCGATCCGGCGGATGGCGCTCGAGCGCGGTCTCTCGGTCCAGAGTCTGATCTTGCTGGCGCTCCGCGAAACCGGGATCCCGGTGCTCGACGCCGACCTTGAGGATCTCCGCGGGCGCGGCAATGGGGAGCGGCGAGGCGCGGCCCCGCTCCGGACTTTCCCCGTCGCTGCCCACCATAGCTTTGCCACTTCCCTGTCGCCGGGGGCGATCGACGATGCCCTCGTCGAGCGTCTCGCGGCACTTCTGATGCGAGTTCCGGCGTCGCCGCCGAGCCAACAGGTCACGATCACAAATTGCTGCTGCCGAGGTCACCCGGCAGCGGATGAAGCCGTCACCCCCAACCCCAAGACCATGAAAAGGAACTAGTTATGGCGTCAAAGAACACGAAAATTCAATGGACGGACGACACCTGGAATGTCGTCGCCGGATGCTCGCTGGCGAGCCCCGGCTGCACGAACTGCTATGCGATGAGCTATGCGCATCAGCGGCTCTCGCACCTGATGAAGTATGCCGGTACTACGGACGCCGTGAACGACAATGCCGTCTGGACCGACGTGGTGCGTCTCTGGGAACCTTCGCTTCGCGAGCCGTTTGGGTGGCGCGCGCCTCGTAAGATCTTCGTCAACTCCATGTCGGATCTCTTCCACAAGAACCTCGCGGACACCGCCATCGCCCGTGTCTGGGCGGTGATGGCGTTGACCGGCCGGCACACCTATCAGGTCCTCACCAAGCGCGCGGACCGGATGCAGCGCTGGCTCAACGATCCGGCGACCCCGAAGATGGTCGAAGCGGAAATGCGGCAGTACGACATGACCGCCAAGCTCGCATGGCCGCTCAAGAACGTCTGGGTCGGGGTCTCGGTCGAGGACCAGAAGCGGGCACGGGAGCGGATTCCGCTGCTGCTGGGGTCACAGGCACAGACGCGCTTCATATCCGCCGAGCCTCTGCTCGAACGGGTCGAGCTTCGCGGGGCACTTGGCGGTACCGCCGGCGCGCCGGGGGCAGGGACGCTCAAGGAGATGGGGCTCGACTTGGTCATCGTCGGTGGAGAGTCCGGAACGAAGGCGCGGCCGATGCATCCGGACTGGGCGCGCAGCCTGCGCGACGAGTGCGCCGCCGAGGACATCGCCCTCTTCTTCAAGCAGCGCGGGGAATGGTGCTGGGAGGCGGCGCGCAAGGGCGCGGAGACCATCGGATTGATGCCGGATGGGACTGTGGTTGCTCCGGACACTCCCGGCACCACGACGCTCCGGAAGGTCGGCACCCGGGCATCCGGATCGCTGCTCGACGGTCAGACGCATCTGGCGTTTCCATGATCTCCGCGATCTAATCCAAGGCCACGCCATGACCGCGATCGTTGAGAACGTGCCCGACGGCGATGCCGGACTACGGCGAAAACGGGCGAGGGATATTCTCGCTCGCCCGTTGCTGAGCGCCTGCGGCCAGAGCGTCACTGTGAGCCAGCAGGCAAAGGCTATCCTCGAACCCTGTCTCGATCTGGTGCTCGTTCTTGGCGAAGCCGTAGGCAAGGTTCGCCTGCGTCGCGGCTGGGTGGAGTTTGAGGTCGACCTCGGCCGGCGGGTGGGGTGGGAGCGTCACGTCCGAACCAATCATGTCGGCTTGGACGATGAGACTTGGTTCGTCCTGCGGTGCGGCCATGCGGGTGCCAGTCGAGTTGAGGTCGAAGAACTGCCGGTGTTGCAGCCGACATCGAAAGTCACACTCGTCATCGACGGGGGTTGGC
The DNA here is from genome assembly GCF_041905885.1 of Dongia sp. Taxonomy (NCBI): domain Bacteria; kingdom Pseudomonadati; phylum Pseudomonadota; class Alphaproteobacteria; order Rhodospirillales; family Dongiaceae; genus Dongia; species Dongia sp. The sequence goes on from NZ_JAYRKD010000001.1 coordinate 300,850, forward strand.
CGAAGAAGGACGCGATTCCGCGCCTGGAGACGGCATGGATCGGCGGCCTTCGGCCTCCTGAACCCTGGGAGCCACGATTGTCTGGGAAGCAGGCTATTCGTGCCTTGGCATTCTGGTCACAGCACGCATTCGAGGATCAACCGGACGCCCAGGAAGGCAAGCCGTTTCGATCCACATTTCGAGAAGTCATCAAAGAGGCGAAGGTGATGTCGGCGTATCACGAAATCCGATGCGGCAGACCCGACTGGAGGCACTCGAGTTCGCGTACGCAGTCCTTCGGCCGATGAAAATTCCAATATAGGGATAGCCCCCAGAAGGGCGTCAAATTCTGAAGTGAGGAAAATCATGAGCAAACGATTGGCACAGGCAGTCACTATCCGCGACCACGTCCTGCACCTTGTGCGTAAGGAGGGCAAATGGTCCGAGGTCAGCGGGATTAAAGTACGCGAGTGGGAACGCAATGGTTTCAGGGCATTTCTCAACACGGTCTTCAACCCAATGCCGGCATCTGCGCCACCTATCTCCACACCTGAGGAAGCCATTCTTTACCAGCGCGCCAGCAGACCACAGCCAAACCAGCTCAGTGTCTGGATGGGTGGCAAGGTGCTTTCGGTGGAGTGGGCGGACGACAGCACGCCTAGGATCATCTCGTTCCGCCGCGGTGAGTGGGAGCAGAAGCTGCTCGATATGGCGTAGGTGCGGCGCAATTGAGCCCCACGGCGAAGCGTTCCCAATGCCAAGCCTTACCGTGTACAGTCCAGAACCTCGACCCGGATGCTGCCTCGTCGGGATGGCGGGATGCAAGCCGTGAGCGCCTCGCGCAACTGATCGGGCGTTTCCGGCTTCGGTTTTCCACTAGGTGGGGGCTTTAACCGAAAATTGGCGTCCACTTTGGCTCCGAACCAGTAAACCAGATAAACACCTCGATCCTGAGCTCGCCAGTCACGGAGGTAGAAAGCGTCTAGCTGGTCTCCGGCGGCTGTCCACAGATCGCGATTCCACTGCCCTTTGCACTCAATTGGGAGCGCGGCATCGCCGATCGAGTAGAGCAGATCCGCTATTTTCCCTCTTGGCATATCCGCCTGGGGCGTTCGTCGTATTCCGAAATTCGGCAGGAGCCTATCAATGTCCTCGGCGAGCGCGTCGGTGCAACGATCCTCTATCCGAGGCTTATTGTCATCGGTCCAGTACTTGACTATTGAATCCGTGTCGTTGCCCCGCAACTCCGCCTGGACACGCGCAAGTGTCTGCTGCACGACAGCTAGAAGGTCGTCGCTCGTCCGCGGTGGGTGATGCGCCACAACATCTTTCAGTCTCTCAAGAGGTATTCCCGGGAATGCAATTTCCCGTCGCGCTCGGCGCTGCCGGTCTGCGGCGTGGAGAATCGAGTTGGTGTATCCGTCGCTTGCTCCGGCGATCAGTTGGGTTAGTGTTTCGGTCGCGGCGGGTGAAGTATCGCCGGCGAGCCGGTTAATCGCATCGCGGATGAAGTCGGTTGCGTTCCAAGCGTTGGTGTCGCCGGTAGAGACGCCCGGTTCGCGATCCTCGTATGGCCAAAGTTGGCGAAACTGCGCAACGATCCAGCCAAGTTGAGCGGGGCTTACCCCTGGTGTTGTGCGCGCTTCGCGGCCACCCCCGAAGCGGTGTCTAAGGTACCAAAGTAGATCCCTGTCCGCGGTCGTAACCGGACCGACGCGATCGCGAGTCTGCTCGAAGTCGCATAGAATACCGACGGCAAGCCAGGTTCGGCGTCTTTCGTCAGAATCATAGCCTTCTGCTATGTAATTCATGGCGAGTTCATTGAGAACATCAGATTCGCCCGCCCCAGCAAGAACATCAACGAGTTCGACTTCGACCCCGACCGGCAGTTTATCGAAGCGGTGAAGCCACTCTATCGCCAGCCGCACGGCGAGCGGGCGGTCAACGGGGGATCTCGCATATTCGTAGAGCCCAAAGACGTGGCTTTGCCGGCTTTCTAGCGCAGGCTCCAGCAGGAGGCGGAGATATCGTTCGTAACCTGCAGGATCGCGCCTCAGATAGTTGTCAATCTCCTGTTCGACGCGGCTCTGCGAAATTCGTTCGCCGAGATGTTCGTTGTCGAGACCGATACGGACAGCGAGCAGCACGTCGCGGGCGATGCCATCTAAGCCACCGCCGCCGAGTACCCGAGCCACAACGCCTGCAATCATAGGGTAGATGAAGTTCCACCGTCTGCCTTCGGCGTAACTCCGCGCCACTTGCTCCGGGGACGGCAGGTCGCTGCGGTGGAGCACGGCCTCAATACCGGCGAGACCTGCCTGTTGAAGTTCCTGTCCAAGCCACTCCCCGATCCGGTCCGCAGGCGCTAATTTCGCGCTCACGTCACTAAACCGTGCCAGGAAAGTCTTGGCGATAGGGTAAGAGCGCTTTAGGTCTCCGGCACGCACTGCAGCTATGTCCGCTGCGAACACCTTCTGATGCTCCTCACGTGCCTTGGCCTTGGCGAGATCCTCGGCATTGCGGCGCGCCTCCTGCTTTACTTGCCACTCCGGTGTCGGAAGCGGCGTCTGGAGCTGATTGAAATAGGTCTCGAGCTTGGCATCACCAGCCACGAACGCTTGTGCGGCGGTCATTATTCTGGATCCCTCTGCGCCGCCACGCCTCGCTGCGGACGCGAGCTCACGCCAGATATCTGCCGTCTTGTCGCTTCGGTCTTGGCCGCCAGAGAGTTCGGTTAAAAAGTGAACTATATCATCGGTGCTGAGCGCCAGTGCGGTGTTGTGTTCAGTTAGTCGCCAAATCCTACTCCAGACGGTCTCATCGGCATGTTCCTGAAAGATGGCGTGGCGCTGGATGGCTCGGCGCGTTTCATGGGCTTCCTCGATATAAGTCTTCAGGCCTTGCTGATGTTTGCGAGAATAGCCGTGCCGGCCTGGGGTTATTCGCATCCATCTATAAAGCTCGAGGGGATCGGGCGCAGCGCCGTCGAGTCGTCGAACGATCAGTTCGCAAACCGTGTCGGCAAGTTCAGTACGTTCGTCGTAGTCTCCATCTATATCGCCCGCGGGGAGAAGCTCGGCAATCCCGTTAAGTACTCCCGCCACCATCGTGTCGGGCAGCTCGCGTGCAAGTTGGTAGAGCACTCCGATCGTCGTGCTGCGGCCCATTTCGGCTGCGGCATCGGGAGTGAGTAAGCCGAGATAGGCAAGAATCGATCGGGCGACGAACTTGCTCGTGACCGTCTCGTAGCCGATCTTCTCCAGGATCTCGAGGGCGAGCCTGGTCGAATCTTCGTCACCGGCCGCAACGAGTACGTCCAGGATGTTGGGCCAGTCTGCGCGGCCTTTCTCGAAAGCAGCCATGGTGAGCGCTGCGCTATGGCGCTCAGCAAAGTTATAGGTCTCCGGTTTGCTTAGCACCAAGCCGCGCAGGTCATCGGCGAGTGATTCAGCTAAAAGCGAGCCCCGGATCGCACCTAGCAGAAGTGTTCGCAGATGAAATGTAGTCTCTTTGCCGAGTATCGCCTCGCGCATTTCATCGCGTAGCTCGGGATGCGTCAGGCCCTTAGCAGAATGGTGTAACCAGTCTTCAGAACGGAAGAACGGGTTACCACGCTGAAGTGTTTGCAAGGCCTGGAGAAGCGCACGGCCCTCTCCGATCGATAACCGGTCAGCATCGCCGTAGCGCAACACTCCATATGGATCTGTGGCTATGACCCGCGGCGCAAATGCGCCATCCTGGACGAGCCACGCATGGAGGCCGCGGAGCGAAGCTGGTACGCCGCCGTCGATCGTCATCATCGAGAGAACGCGTTCGCGCGAGAGCGCATCGTCCGCTGTGCCTGCGAGCCAACGGGCGCCAAGATACTCGGCCACTGTCCGGTGGACTGGCTTAAACTGATCATCGGTGCCCGGTACAGTGCTGAACAACCGACTCCGAACGATCGCGCGCGCCGCACCTCCGTCGGGTAACACCTGGAGCTCGGTCGCCTGCAGAACCCCAGCTTGCCCTGTGCTCGATGGCTTTAGAGCAATCGCATCTGACCCAGTGAGTAGGTACGCGGCGCAGGCCGCACCGGCAGCTTTCAGCGCCGCCTCCTCATTCATGCCAGCCAGATCAGAACCATCGCGACGGTCGTTGCGCTCGCTCCACATGATCTCTGTGGCAGCTTTCATCAACGCGCCGCGCGTTTCTGGAAGGACGGCCCGCCGCTCAGCAACCTCCGCGAACAGCCTGAGCGTGAGCGGATTGCCGAATAAGTCCGGTATGCCTTTCTCAACTAAGTACGCGATGACGTCGCTGGCGCGCGCTTCGCCGAGGTGGGGCGCCAAGTAAGCGACCGCCTTAGACTCAGAGAAAGGCTCGAGCGTGCACTCCAATGGCTCCGCGGTATACTCTTCGGAGATGTCCTGGCGAGCAATAGCACCCCGCCAGTCTGCCGCCCGGCAAGAGAGGACAAAGGACGGGCAGCCGGCACTAATAAGTTGGCCAAGCACCCTATTGACCGGATCGGTCTCCTGTGTGGCGGCGAGCTCGTCCAATCCATCAATGATCACCCGCTGGCCGCCGGCTACCAGTTTGGTAGGCTCTGGGTGTGCAACGAAGCTCGCAGCAGATCGGAATGTCCAGCCATAAAGATCCTCCAGACGCCGAAGCAGCCGCGTCTTCCCCATGCCGGGCTCGCCGAGGACTATTAGAGGGCGTGTGATACTGGCGAGTTCTGTGTCCTCGATCCGAGCGAGGTCACCCTTATCGGTCGAATAGGTGAGAGTTCGTCCGACGTAGTCGTCCATCAGTTCAGTCTGCGCGATTCGCCCTTCGTCTGATCCATATCAGAAAGAGTTGTGGGCTTTGGAATCAACTCGGAGCGCGCTTTTTTACGAGATCAAGCCGCGAACAGACTGCACGCTTTTTGCACACTTTTAAGCGCAGATTCGTGTTATGTTCTGTTTCAAGTTTCCACTTTCGACGCAACAGTCGGAGCTGCCGGATTCCCTAAAAACCACGTATTTTCAATACGTTTACATGATGGGACGATGGTGGGTGCGACAGGGATTGAACCTGTGACCCCTACCGTGTGAAGGTAGTGCTCTCCCGCTGAGCTACGCACCCGGGACCGACCGAGCCGCCCCGAGAAATGCGCGGGGAGGCGAGTGGAAGGCGGGTTGTTTAACCGCCGCGCTTCCGCCTGTCAAACGATCCGGGCAAACCCTCCCGCCGACGGTCAAACCCGCGTGAAGCCGGCGGCAAAGGAACGCCCCGGCCCAGCCGACGGTTGACCGTCAGCCTGTCGCCAGCCCAAATGCTCAAGATCGCGGATCGGGCGCGGAGCTGCAGTGCGCTTGATCGATTTTCCGAAGGATAATCAATGGCTTGGATTCTTGGTCGAGTCGCAGGTCTGGGCCTCGCCTTGGCGGCCCTGCCGGTGGCTTCGGCGACGGCGAAGCCGGTCACCCTGACCTATCTCGGCTATCTGGCCGGGTTTCCGGTCCTGCAGATGAGCGCCCAGGCCGACCTGCCGGTCGGGGCCGGCGGCGCAGTCGGCGACGGCGTCTACGGCCTCAACGCCAGCATCGTGACCCAGGGGTCGCTGGCGACGCTCTATCCCTACCGGATGACGGTCTCGGCCAACGGCCGGATGGCGGCCGCGCAGGCCAAGCCGACCCAGTTCCATTCCGAGGGCCAGATCATGTCGAAGACCGAGAGCGTGACGCTCACCTATCGCCAGAACGGCAAGGTCGACATCAAGGCCGTGCCGCTGACCCGCCAGGCGCAGCAGGCCGCCGCCGAAGGCACCGCCAACGGCACGATCGATCCGGCGAGCCTGGTCCTCGCGGTCATCGCCAATTATGCGCAGAAGGACACCTGCACCGCGCGCTACCAGCTGTTCGATGGCGTGCGCCGCTACGACCTCAGCGTCACCGAGGTCGGCAACGGCAATGTGCAGATGTACAAGCGGTCCTACTACCAGGGCCCGGCCACCGCCTGCCAGGCGACGCCGCAGCTGATCCAGGGCTTCTCCCAGATGGCGGTGCAATCACAGCTCTATCCGGAATCGGCCAAGATCTGGATCGCCAATGCGGTGCCGGGGATGCCGGCCGTGCCGGTGCGCATCTACACGCAGAACGCCCTGGGCGAGATGGTCTTCGACCTGATCGGCGTGCAGTAGGGCGAAAGCTTCAGGCGTCCGCGCTGCCGCGGCGGCGGCGCAGCCAGCGGAAGCCGCCCAGGCTGCCGAGCGCAGTCCCGAACATCAGCATGGCCGCGGGGATCGGCGTGGTCGCGATTGGCGCCGCGGCAAAGCTGCCCGAGAAAGTGAACCCGTCGAACCGCTCCACGCCCGGCGCTGTCAAAAGGGTCACGTAAGCCTGAAGGATGTACTTGCCGGGATTGAGCAGGATATCCGGAGCGGTGAAGCTGACGATGGCGGTCGGTGAGACGTAGAGAGAAGGATGGCTGCACGAACCGGAGGTGCAATCCAGCACGCTCAGTTCGAGCTCGAGTTCCGGGATGCCGTTGTACTGGTCGTCCTGCAGCGTGAAGTTCACCAGTTTGGTCGGCGCGGCGAGGTCGATCGGCAGGACGGTGTAGGTGTTCACAATGCCGGTGCCGTCGATCGCGCCGAGCAGCGAGAAGCTGTCGCCCGCTTGATAGGGCGTGTAGGTGATGGCAAAGGACTCATCCGGCAGGCAGGCCGCAGCCAAGGCCAGTCCCGCGACCAACGCGAACACGAACCGCTTCATGTGATCCCCCGAAGAGCGATGTTGTCTTGCTCGAGACTGTATGCGTGGGTTCCCGCGCATACGCAAGCAGCGACGCGGTTAATCCGATGCTGCACAAGCCAAATGCAAGCCGATCCGCAATTTCTTACAGAATCCTGACGATTCAGAGCCGCGCGATTGCCGCGGGCAGCTCGGAAAACCGCGAGAGCTTCAGGTCCGCGTCTTCCGCCGGATTGCCGTAATCGGACGGTATCAGGATCGCGGTGACCGAAGCGGCACGGGCGCACAGCACATCGTTCGCGCTGTCGCCGATCATCACCGCGCTCGAAACCGCGCCGCCGACACCTGCGATCGCCGCCAGCAACGGCTCCGGATCCGGCTTGCGCTGCGGCAAGGAGTCGCCGCCGATCACCGCGCCGAAGAAGCGGTCGAGCTTCAGCGCCTTCAGGATCCGCTGCGTCGGGTCGAAAGGCTTGTTGGTGCAGACCCCAAGCTTGTGTCCCTGCGCGCGCAGCAGCTCCAAGGTCGCCTCGACCTCGGGGTAGGCGCGGGTCTGGTCGATCAGACAGTCACGATAGAGCGCCAGGAACCGCTTCAGCGCCGCCGGCCGGTCGGCATCGCCGAGGCCTGAGGCGGCGAGGCCGCGCTCGACCAACACCCCCGCGCCGTCGCCGACCAGCGATCGGACGGTGCCTTCGGTCAGGGCCGGCTTGCCCATCTCCGCCAGCAGCCCATTGAGCGCGGTGGCGAGATCCGGCGCGCTGTCCACCAGAGTGCCGTCGAGATCGAAGATCAGGTGCCGGGCACCCGCAACCCTGTCGGTCATATTTCCGCCGTCTTCCGCTTCTATCAGGGCGGGGGATATGGCATTTTGCTAGGCATCGCAAGGCTCCGAGCCATGCGGTTTCGTCGGGGTCTTCGTCCCAGGGGATTCGAAAGATGAGTGAAATCGCCGCCATCGTGCTGGCAGCGGGGAAGGGCACGCGGATGAAATCCGCCCTGCCGAAGGTGCTGCACCGGATCGCCGGGCGCAGCATGATCGGCCATGTGCTGGACAATCTGGCGGCCTTGAAGGTTGCGAAGACCGCAGTGGTGATCGCCCCCGGCATGGACGCGGTCGCCAAGGAAGTGGCGCCCCATGCCGTCGCAATCCAGCAGGAGCAGCTCGGCACCGCCCATGCCGCCGCCGCGGCCCGTGATGTCATCGGCCGGATCGACGGCACCGTGCTGGTGCTGTTCGGCGATTCGCCTTTCGTCACCGCCGAGACCATCGGCCGCATGATCGCGCGCCGCGCCGCTGCCGACCGCCCGGTGGCTGTCGTGCTCGGCATGCGTCCGCAGGATCCGACCGGCTACGGCCGGCTGATCACCGATGCGCAGGGCAATCTCGCCGCGATCGTCGAGCATCGCGACGCCAGCGAGCAGCAGCGCGCGATCGGCCTCTGCAATTCCGGCGTGATGGCGATCGATGGCGCGGTGATCTGGGACCTGGTCGCCGCGATCGAGAACAAGAACGCCAAGCAGGAATATTACCTGACCGACATCGTCGGCGTCGCGAGCGCGCGCGGCCTCAACGCGGTCGTGGTTGAGGCGCCGGCCGACGAACTGATCGGCATCAACAGCCGCGCCGAGCTGGCCGCCGCTGAAGCGCTCTGCCAGCAGCGTCTCAGGGCCCGCGCCTTCGAGGGCGGCGTCACCATGACCGATCCGGCTTCGGTGTTTCTCTGCGCCGACACCCGGCTCGGCCAGGACGTGATCATCGGCCCCAATGTCGTGTTCGGCCCCGGCGTCAGCGTCACCGACAATGTCGAGATCCGCGCCTTCTGCCACATCGAAGGCGCCGCGATCGAGAGCGGTGCGATCATCGGTCCCTATGCGCGGCTGCGCCCGGGCTCGAAGATCGGCCGGGACGCCCATGTCGGCAATTTCGTCGAGACCAAGAACGCGGTGCTGGGGAAGGGCGCCAAGGCCAATCACCTCACCTATCTCGGCGATGCCGAGGTGGGGGCGAAGGCGAATATCGGCGCCGGCACCATCACCTGCAACTACGATGGTTTTCTCAAGGAGAAGACCATCATCGGCGAGGGCGCCTTCATCGGCTCCAATTCCGCGCTGGTCGCACCGGTCACGGTCGGCGCCGGCGCCATCGTCGCGGCCGGCAGCGTCATCACCCGCGACGTCGAGCCGGATGCGCTGGCCGTCGCCCGCGGCCAGCAGGCCGACAAGCCCGGCTGGGCCGCGAAATTCCGCGCGGCGCGCGAAGCCTTCAAGAAGTCACGGAGCAAGTAACGGCATGTGCGGCATCGTCGGCATCATCGGCAAGGCGGAAGTGGCGCCGCTGCTCTACGACGGCCTGAAGCGCCTGGAATACCGCGGCTATGACTCCGCCGGCATCGCCACCCTGGTGGGCGGCAAGATCGAGCGCCGCCGCGCCGAGGGCAAGCTCGGCAACCTCGAGGCGCGGCTCAAGGCGGCGCCCTTGCCCGGCGTCATCGGCATCGCCCATACCCGCTGGGCGACCCATGGCCGGCCCAACGAGACCAACGCCCATCCGCACGCGACCGAGCGCGTGGCGCTGGTTCACAACGGCATCATCGAGAATTTCCAGGAGCTGCGCGACGAGCTCGCCGCCGCCGGCCGCAAGTTCGAGACCGAGACCGACACCGAAGCGGTGGCGCATCTGCTGACCCATTACTTGAACCAGGGGCTCGACCCCGAGGCGGCGATGGCGAAGATGATGCCGCGGCTGCACGGCGCCTTCAGTCTCGCGATCCTGATCGCCGACCGGCCGGACATCATGATCGGCGCGCGGCGCGGCAGCCCGCTCGCGGTCGGTTATGGCGACGGCGAGATGTATCTGGGCTCCGACGCCATGGCCTTGGCGCCCTATACCGACCGCATCTGCTATCTGCACGAGGACGACTGGGTGATCATCTCCCGCGATACCGCCACGATCTACAATGACGGCCGCCGCGTGAACCGCGAGGTCAAGAAGACGGCGCTCTCCGGCGCCCTCATCGGCAAGGGCAACCACGCCCATTTCATGATGAAGGAGATCGCCGAGCAGCCCGCCGTGATCGGCGACACCTTGCATGCCTTCGTCAACCCGCTGAAGCGCCGGGTCGAGCTGCCGCCGCTGCCGATCGATCTGGCCAAGATCTCGAAGTTGACCATCGTCGCCTGCGGCACCGCTTATCTCGCCGGCTTCGTCGCCAAATACTGGCTGGAGCGGATCGCGCGCCTGCCGGTCGAGCTCGACGTCGCCTCGGAGTTCCGCTACCGCGAGGCGCCGATGGACAAGGACGGCGCGACCCTGGTCATCTCGCAATCCGGCGAGACCGCCGACACGCTCGCGGCGCTGAAATACGCCAAGGCGCAAGGCCAGAAGGTGATCGCCGTCCTCAACGTCCCGGAAAGCACCATCGGCCGCGAATCCGATGTCGTGCTGCACACGCTGGCCGGTCCGGAGATCGGCGTCGCCTCGACCAAGGCCTTCACCACCCAGCTGGTGGTGCTGGCGGCGCTGGCCATCGCCACAGCCCGCGCCCGCGGCGCCATCGACGAGCAGCGCGAGGCCGAGCTCTCGACCGCGCTGACCGAAGTCCCCGCCCGCGCCGCCGAGGTGCTGAACCACGACGCGCGGCTGAAGGAGATCGCCCTCAAGGTCGCGGAATGCCGCGACGTCCTGTTCCTCGGCCGCGGCCCGAGCTACCCGATCGCGCTCGAAGGCGCCTTGAAGCTGAAGGAGATCTCCTACATCCATGCCGAGGGCTATGCCGCCGGCGAGATGAAGCACGGGCCGATCGCCCTCATCGACGACAACGTGCCGGTGATCGTGGTCGCCCCCAGCGACGATCTGTTCGAGAAGACCGCCAGCAACCTCCAGGAGGTGCGGGCCCGCGGCGGCCGGGTGATCTTCTTCTCCGACAAGCACGGCATCGCCAAGCTGGGCGACAAGGCGATGGCGGCGATCGAGCTCCCGACCGTCGATCCCTTCGTCGCGCCGATCCTCTACGCGATCCCGGTCCAGCTCCTGGCCTATCACGCCGCCGTCGCCAAGGGCACCGACGTCGACCAGCCGCGCAATCTCGCCAAGAGCGTCACCGTCGAATAGCTGGACAAGCACGGCGTCCGCGGCCACCTTCAGCGCATGCTTGCCGAAGCGCCCGCGCCGCCAGCCGATCGAGAGCAGCTCCGACTCTGGAGTCAGCGCTCGGACGCGCCGGGCCTTATCCATCTCGCCGCACACCTCGTGGCGCTGGTGCTGACCGGCTTCTTCATCTGGCTGTCCCGCGAGACGGCCTGGATCTGGCCGGCGATGTGCCCGCACGGGATCGTGCTGGTCTTCCTGTTCACGCCGCTGCACGAATCCATCCATCGCACTGCCTTCAGGACCCGGGCGCTCAACGAGACGGTCGCCTTCGTCATCGGCTTGCTGATCCTGCTGCCGCGGGAATATTTCCGGGCTTTCCATTTCGCGCATCACCGCTTCACCCAGGATCCGGCGCGCGATCCCGAACTCGCCAGCCCGAAACCGGCCAGCCTCCGGCAATGGTTCTGGCATGTGAGCGGCATGCCTTATTGGATCGCCCAGGCCCGCGGCACAGTCGCCCATGCGCTCGGCCGCACGACCGAGGACTTCTACAAGGACGACCGCCAGCGCCGCGCCGTGGTCATCGAGGCGCGGATCGCGCTCGCGCTCTACGCCCTCGTTCTCATCGCCTCGGTGGCAAGCGGCAGCACGGCGGCGCTGGTCTATTGGGCGATGCCCGCGCTGCTCGGCCAGCCGGCCTTGCGCCTCTATCTCATGGCCGAGCACGGGCTCTGCCCATTGGCGCCGGACATGCTGGAGAACACGCGCACCACCTATACCAACCCGATCCTGCGCGCGCTGGCCTGGAACATGCCCTTTCACGCCGAGCACCATGCCTATCCCGCCGTGCCGTTTCACCGCCTGCCGGAGGTCAACCGCACCATCGCCGCTCGGCTGAAGGTGACCGCGTCCGGCTACATCGACGTCCAGCGCCAGATTCTCCGGTCCTATCGGCGCTGACTTGCCCTGGCGATCCGCGCTGTCTAGCCTGTCGTCTCGATCCAGGGCTTCGGGATGCTCATGCCGGTTCGGAAATTCGGTTTCGCCCTGGCGCTGCTGCTGACGGCGATCCCGCAGCTGGCTGCCGCTGAGTCCTTGCGCGCGCTGGTCGGCCGGCTCGGGGCCGAGGACTGCCCGGACAGTGCGCTCACTTGCGTCGACCTCGCCGTGCCGGTCGATCGCGCGCAGCCCGGCTCCAACCGGACGATCACGGTCCGCTTCGCCGTCAACTTCGCCGCCAAAAAGAGCCGCGGCATCCTGTTCTATGCCGTGGGCGGCCCCGGCGGCAGCGGGCTGGCGGTGGCCGACAGTTACCTGGCGAGCTTCGACAAGCGCCTGACGGAGAACATGGACGTCATCTTCTTCGACCAGCGCGGCGTCGGCCCGTTGAACGGCATCGCCTGCCCGAAGGCCGGCCTCGCCTTCGACACCACGACCTTCTCGCTCGACCGGCCGGAGGCGGCGATCGCCGCGGCGAAGAGCTTCGCCGAATCCTGCGCCGCCGAGACGCCGCATGCCGAGCTCCTGCCGTATCTCTCCACCGATGACGCGGTCCAGGACCTGGAGGACTTCCGCCAGGCGATCGGCGCCCCCAAGATCTGGCTCTACGGCGAGAGCTACGGCACGCAGTTCGCGCAGGTCTATGCCGCGCGCTATCCGCAGGCTTTGAAAGGCCTGATCCTCGACGGCGTGCTCGACCTCACCCGCGATGCGACGGCGTTCTACGGCAACGATGTGCGCAGCGCCGAGAAGCTGCTCGCCAAGACCTTCGCCGCCTGCGATGCCCTGGCTGAATGTCATGCCGACATGGGCGCCCCGGCCGGGGCGGTCTACGACGCGCTGGCCGCGAAGCTCGCCGCGGCACCGCAAGCCGTCGATTATCCCTTGGCCAGCGGCCGCTTCGCCAAGCGCGAGATGACCGCGGCCATCCTCGAAACCAATGCCTTCTACGCGCTCTACGGCACCGACAGCCGCATGAGCTTCCTGCGCGCGCTGGCGGCTTCGACCCAGGGCAATTTCGTGCCGTTGCTCCGGCTCGACTATGACAACCTCGGCGTCGATCCGGAGACGGCGGAACCGGACGACGATCCCACCTGGTATGGCGGCGCCTATTACGGCATCACCTGTCCGGATTTCGACGATGCCGGCCAGGATCCGGTCCGGCACACCCAGGAGATCCTCGACCGGGCCCGGCGGCTGGCGCCGGAAGCGCCGCGCCTGATCCGCGACTTCTATGCCGAACGCCTGGCCTGCAGCTTCTGGCCCGTACCGGGACGGCCACAGCGGCCCGCGGCCTTTCCCGGCGGCGACTATCCGACCCTGCTGCTGAATTCCGACAGCGACCCCGCGACCCCGGTCGATAACGGTTACGCGGTCTTCGACCAGGCGAAGAATGCCTACATGGTGACCATGCAAGGCGGGCCGCATGTCATCTGGGGTCGCGGCCTGGACTGCCCGGACCGCATCGTCTTCGGCCTGATGCTGGACGGCCGCAAGCCGGAGAAGCGCGAGCAGCTCTGCAAGCAGGACTTCATGGACCCCTATGTGCCGCTCACCGCGGCGAGCACCGGCAACGCTCTCGGCCTTGCCCAGGCGATCGAGGCCGAACTCGGGCAGTCGCGCGACCTCGCCAACTGGGACGCCTACAGCGAGCTCACCTTCGGCTGCGATTTCGGCGGCACGCTGACCGTCAACGCCGCGCGGAGCGGCGTCGAATACAGCTTCGGCCGCTGCGCCCTCTGGCCGGGGCTTGCCGTCAGCGGCAGCGGCGTCTCGATCGATGCCGACGGTGGCACGCGGCCGGACGGCCTGACCCTCGACGTGAAGGTCTCCGGCGCGCATCGGGGCGAGATCGTCTACCGCCACGACAGCACGACCGAGGCGCGCAGCGTCAGCGGCAGCTTCGACGGCAGGGAAATCGCGACGCCGCGACCGCTTCCCTAGACCGAGGGCTCCAGCGCGCAGCCATGCAGCGCGCGCTCTTCCAGATGATAGGGATCGCCCGGCACCGGCGGGCCGCTCAGGAAGGTCAGCGGCCGCCCGGCGTCGTCGATGCCGCTGAAGGCGAGCGAGCCGTCGGACTTGCCGAACATGTCGAAGCAGCGCGGCAGCTGGTAGTTGTTGTACTCGTAGGCAAAGCAGACCTTGCCGTCCTTGGTCCACCATTTGCCGAGATTGATGCCGCCGAACTCGTAGAGGCTGCGGCCGGTGTCGCAATAGAACTCGGTCCAGCTCTCGCCGGTCTCCTTCAGCACGCCGCTCAAGGTGTTGCCGGCCATCCGGCTGGTGATCTCGGCCGGGCTGGTGATCGGTTCACCCAGCGGTGCGCCCTGCGGCGGCGCATCATCCGCTGTCGCCGGCATTGCGACCAGCATAAGCAGTGCGGCGACGGCCGCGACCCGCAGCATGATCAGACTCCGACGCAGGGACTCTTCTCGCCGATCGCCAGGTTGGCGGTGTTGCCATGCTCGACCTTCAGGCTGAACGAGGCGAGGTAGGTGGAGCCGTCATCGGAGATCGCCACGAACTGCACACTGCCGTCCGGCCGCACGAACAGGATGAAGCAGTTCGGCGCGCCGTTGCGATAATTGGCATAGGCGTAGCAGACCTCGCCGTCCTGCACCCACCACTTGCCGGGATAGGTGCAGCCCTTCTCCCAATAGGCGGTGCGCCCGTCGGCCAGGTGGTATTCGATCCAGTTCTCGCCGTCGTAGTAGCGGCCGTAGATGGTGAGCTCGTCCAGCTTCGCCCGGATAGCGTCGGGATCGGTCACCTCGACTGCGTCGGTGGCGAGGTCGCCGGGCAGGGCGTTGGGCGCGGCGGCCGGGGGTGGCGCCCCTTCCGGGCCGAAATCGCCGTCCGCGAAAGCCAGAACCGGGGCCAGCACTTGCAGGCCAATCGCCAAGGCCACCGCGAAGGCGGCCGATCGAACCAAGCCTGAAGAGAACGTCACCCGGGTCTGCTCCTGGGGCCAGAACTGAATCATTATCTCCTTGAATCTATTGACCCGGCGATGATCCGGGTCAAGCCGCGCGATGGCCTGCCGCGAAAAATCCGCATTCGCCCACCGGCAATATCGATCGGATGCGACAACCTGTTGCAACACCGCAATTTATTCGATGACAGCCCGGCATTTGCCGCTATTGTTCGGCCGACAGAGGGCGCGGAGAGGGAATGCTGGACGATATCGATCGCGTGCTGCTGCAGATCCTGCAGCGAGACGGTCAGGTCTCTTACGCCGAGCTCGGTTCGAATGTCGGGCTCTCGGCCTCGGCCGTCAACGACCGGCTGAAGCGCCTCAAGGCCAAGGGTATCCTGCTGCGGATCACCGCCGAGGTCTCGCCGGCGATGCTGGGCCGCGAGTTCCTGGTCTTCATCCTGATCGAGCTCGGCGACCTGAAGCAGGAGCCCGAGTTCCTGAAGCGGATGCGGGAGCGGCCCGAAGTGCTCGAATGCCACCATGTCGCCGGTGACTACTCCTATCTGCTGAAGCTGCGCCTGACCGGCACCGGTCATCTGGAGCGATTCCTCTCGGAGCAGGTTAAATCGATCGGCGGCATTCAGCGCACCCATTCCATCATCGCGCTCTCCTCCGCCAAGGAGACCCGCGAGATCGACACCATGGTCCCCAGCAGCGGCCAATGATCGAACACCTGCTTGCGAATATCTGGATGCTCGTGAAGGGCGCCGGCATCGGCTTCGCCGTCGCCGCCCCGGTCGGCCCGATCGGGATGCTCTGCATCCGCACCACCCTGGAACGCGGCCGGATCGCCGGTTTCGCCGCGGGCTTGGGCGCTGCCGTGGCCGATGCGATCTACGGCGCGATCGGAGTGCTCGGCGTGACGGCGATCAGCGGCTATATCGAGGCCCAGCGCTTCTGGCTGGAACTCGGCGGCGGCATCTTCGTGATCGGCTTCGGCATCCATCTCTGGCTGACCAAGCCCAATGTCCAGAACGGCACCGACGAGATCCCGATCAGCCTCTGGGCGGATTTCGTGAAGACCCTGGTGCTGACGCTCGCCAATCCCGCCACCATCCTCACTTTCATGGCGATCTTCGCCGGCGTGCCCGGCGCGGGTGCTGCCAGCATGTCGGCGGTCCCGATCATCGTGCTGGGCGTCCTGCTGGGCTCGGCCGCCTGGTGGCTGTTCCTCAGCCAGGGGGTGGGCGTCATCCGGCACAAGATCTCCGTGCAGGCCCTGACCTGGATGAACTGGGCGGCGGGCGCCCTGCTGGTGGCCTTCGGGGTCTACACGCTCGGCCATCTGCTCTTGCAATGGCCGGCTTGATCTGCGATTTTCCGGCCCGATTTTCCGCGATTTTCCTTTAGAAATTAGAGCTTTCAGCCATGTCCCTCGACCAGAAGCAGGTGAAGCATATCGCGACCTTGGCGCGCATCCGCGTCGAGGACGCCGAGCTGCCCGGTCTCGTCAACGAATTGAACGGCATCATGACCTGGATCGAGCAACTGAATGAGGTCGACGTGACCGGCGTCGAGCCGATGGCCGGGGTGCAGAGCCGCGACCTGCCGCGCCGCCCGGATGTGATCAACGACGGCGGCGATCCCGACAAGGTGCTGAAGAATGCGCCCGACGCGACGCGCGTGGGGTCCAATGGGGGCTTCTTCGTCGTGCCGAAGGTGGTCGAATAATGACCGAGCTCAACCACCTCACCATCGCCGGCGCGCTCGAGGGCCTGGCCAAGAAGGAGTTCACCTCCTTCGAGCTCACCATGGCCTGCCTCGCGCAGATGGAGCAGCACCGCGACCTCAACGCCTTCATCACCGAGACCAAGGAGCGCGCCCTGGCCATGGCGATGGCCTCCGACGTCCGGCGCGCCAGCGGGCAGCCGCTGGGGTCGATGGAAGGCATTCCGCTGGCGATCAAGGATCTCTTCTGCACCGAAGGTGTCCTGACCACCGCCGGCTCGCACATCCTGGACGGCTTCCACCCGACCTATGAATCGACCGTCTCCGCCAACCTCTGGAAACAGGGCGCGGTGATGCTGGGCAAGGTGAACATGGACGAGTTCGCCATGGGCTCCAGCAACGGCACCTCCTATCACGGCCCGGTCGCCAACCCATGGCGCCGCAAGGGCGACAACACCCGCCTCGTGCCGGGCGGCTCTTCCGGCGGCTCGGCCACGGCGGTCTCCGCGCGCATGGCCTTGGCCGCGACCGGCACCGATACCGGCGGCTCGATCCGCCAGCCGGCCGCCTTCACCGGCATCGTCGGGCTGAAGCCGACCTACGGCCGCTGCTCGCGCTGGGGCATCGTTGCGTTTGCGTCGTCGCTCGACCAGGCCGGCCCGATGTGCCGCAGCGTCGAGGACACCGCGATCATGCTGGGCGCCATGGCCGGCCATGACCCGAAGGATTCGACCTCGGTCGATGTGCCGCTGCCCGACTTCCGCAAGGCGGTCGAAGGCGGCGTGAAGGGTCTTCGCGTCGGCGTGCCGAAGGAATATCGCCTCGACGGTCTCTCGCCGGAGATCGCCAAGCTCTGGGACCAGGGCGTCGCCTGGCTGAAGGCTGAGGGCGCCGAGATCAAGGAGATCACCCTCCCGCATACCAAATACGCGCTGCCGGTCTATTACATCATCGCCCCGGCCGAGGCTTCGTCCAATCTCGCGCGCTATGACGGCGTACGCTTCGGTCTGCGCGTGCCGGGCGAGAGCCTGGATGACATGTACGAGCTGACGCGCGCGGCCGGCTTCGGCAAGGAAGTGCGCCGCCGCGTCATGATCGGCACCTACGTGCTCTCGGCCGGCTACTACGACGCCTATTACCTTCGCGCCCAGCGCATCCGCGCGCTGATCCTCAAGGACTTCACCGATGCCTTCAAGGACGTGGACGTGGTCCTGACGCCGTCGACGCCCAGCGCCGCCTTCGGCCTCGAGGAGAAGTTCGACGATCCGGTGGCGATGTATCTGAACGACGTCTTCACCGTGACCGTGAACCTCGCCGGGCTCCCCGGCATCTCGGTGCCGGCCGGCCTGGACAACCGCGGCCTGCCGCTCGGCCTGCAGCTGATCGGCCGCGCCTTTGACGAAGACACGGTGCTGCGCGCCGGCCGCGCCATCGAGCGCGCCGCGAACTTCACCGCGAAGCCGGAGGGCTTCTAATGAGAGACATCCCTGTCGATGAGAAGAACCTGATCGAAGGCAAGACCGGCAAGTGGGAGGTCATCCTCGGCCTCGAGGTTCACGCCCAGGTGATCTCGAAGTCGAAGCTGTTCTCCGGCGCGGCCACTGCGTTCGGCGCCGAGCCCAACACCCAGGTGAGCCTGGTCGATGCCGGCTTTCCCGGCATGCTGCCGGTCATCAACGAGGTCTGCATCGAGCAGGCGGTGAAGACCGGCCTCGGTCTCAACGCGAAGATCAACTTGAAATCGGTGTTCGACCGGAAGAACTATTTCTACGCCGATCTCCCGGCCGGCTATCAGATCAGCCAGTACACCCAGCCGATCGTCGGCGAGGGCACCATCATCCTCGATCTGCCGGAAGGCCGGCGGCGCGAAGTCGGCATCACGCGGCTGCATCTCGAGCAGGATGCGGGCAAGAGCTTGCACGACCAGCACCCGACCAAGACTTACGTCGATCTCAACCGCGCCGGCGTCGCGCTGATGGAGATCGTCTCCGAGCCCGACATGCGCAACTCGGAAGAGGCGGCCGCCTATTTGCGGAAGCTGCGCTCAATCCTGCGCTATCTCGGCACCTGCGACGGCAACATGGACGAAGGCTCCATGCGCTGCGACGTCAACGTCTCGGTCCGCAAGCCCGGCGGCGAGCTCGGCACCCGCTGCGAGATCAAGAACGTGAACTCGATCCGCTTCGTCGCGGCGGCGATCGAATACGAGGCGCGCCGCCAGATCGAAGTGATCGAGGAAGGCGGCACGATCAAGCAGGAGACCCGCCTCTGGGACACCAACAAGGGCGTCACGCGCTCGATGCGCTCCAAGGAGCATGCGCATGACTACCGTTACTTCCCGGATCCGGACCTGCTGCCGCTGAAGCTCGACGCCGCCTGGGTCGAATCGCTGAAGCAGCATCTGCCGGAATTGCCCGATCCGAAGCGCGCCCGCTTCGCCAAGGATTTCGGCCTGTCGGATTACGACGCCGGCGTGCTGGTCGCGGAAAAGGAAACCGCCGATTATTACGAACAGGCGGTCGCCAGTGGACCGAATGGGGGCCGCGACGCCAAGCTCACCGCCAACTGGGTGATCTCGGAGCTGTTCGGCGTCCTCAACAAGTCCGGCAAGGCGATCACCGAGAGCAAGATCTCGGCCCAGCATCTGGGCGAGCTGGTCGGCCTCATCCAGGACAACACCATCTCGGGCCGCATCGCCAAGGACGTCTTCGTCGAGATGTTCGAAAGCGGCAAGGCGCCCGCGGCAATCGTCGAAGAGAAGGGCCTGCGTCAGGTCACCGATACCGGCGCGATCGACGCCTCGATCGACGAGATCATGGCCAAGAATGCCGACAAGGTCGCCGAATACCGTTCGGGAAAAGACAAGCTGTTCGGCTTCTTCGTCGGCCAGGTGATGAAGGCGACCGGCGGCAAGGCCAACCCGGCGATGCTCAACGAACGCCTGAAGGCGAAATTGAACGGGTAGGGCGGTGCGTGGCCTGATACGCCTCAAGCTACGGCAAGCCCTCCCCCTGTCCCTCTCCCTACGGGCGAGGGGACGCTGTTGCACCAGCCTTCGAGATATCTCCCTCTCCCGTAGGGAGAGGGCTGGGCTGAGGGCCTTGAAGCTGCGTGAGACCCCTCCAGCAGAACAACGGAGCCCATCATGCAAAAGCGCAAACTCGGTACCCTCGAAGTCTCCACCATCGGTCTCGGCTGCATGGGCCTCTCGCACGCCTATGGCCCCGCCGTGGAAAAGAGCGCGGGCATCGCCTTCCTGCGCACCGCGGTCGATCGCGGCGTGACCCTGTTCGACACGGCGGAGATCTACGGCCCCTTCACCAATGAGGAGCTGGTCGGCGAGGCCCTGGCGCCGGTCCGCGGCCAGGTCAAGATTGCGACCAAGTTCGGCTTCAACCCCGATCCCAAGACCGGGAAAGGCCAGGGCCTGAACAGCCGCCCCGAACATATCCGCGCGGTGGTCGAGGCCTCACTGAAGCGCCTGCGGACCGACGTCATCGATCTCCTCTACCAGCACCGCGTCGATCCCAACGTGCCGATCGAGGACGTGGCCGGGGCGGTGAAGGACCTGATCGCCGCCGGCAAGGTCAGGCATTTCGGCCTCTCCGAGGCCGGCGCCAAGACCATTCGCCGCGCCCATGCCGTGCAGCCGGTCTCGGCGCTGCAGAGCGAATATTCCCTCTGGTGGCGCGAGCCGGAGGAGTCCGTCTTCCCCACTCTTGAGGAACTCGGCATCGGCTTCGTGCCGTTCAGCCCGCTCGGACGCGGCTTCCTGGTGGGCTCGGTCGATGCCAACACTGCCTTCACCGAGGGTGACTTCCGCAACACCCTGCCGCGCTTCTCCGCCGAGGCGCGCAAGGCGAACCAGGGCATCGCCGACAAGGTCGCCGAGCTGGCGCGGTCGAAGGGCGTCACGCCGGCGCAGATCGCCCTCGCCTGGATCCTGGCGCGCAAGCCCTGGATCGTGCCGATCCCCGGCACCACCAAGTCGCACCGGCTGGAGGAGAATATCGGGGCCGCCGCCGTCTCGCTGTCGGCCGCGGACCTCGACCAGATCGACCGGGCGTTCGCCGCGATCCCGGTGCAGGGCAACCGCTACGCCGAGGCGATGCAGAAGCAGATCGACCGCTAGCCTTCCGCGCGTTACCCGCCCGGGTAATACCCCATGCGCCGCACCCGCGGCTTCGGCTCGCGCAGCAGCTGCGTGTTCAGCACTGGCCGGTAGCGCGCAACGAGGTCGCGCTCCTGCACCCGGCGCACGCGGACACCATCGGCATTGAGGTTGACCAGCACATGCGTGCAGCCGAGGCGCTGCGCGGCCTGCCATTGCGCATGGGCCCGCATCCGCGAGAGCAGGTTGGCGGTCTCGCCGAGATAGACGAGCTGCCAGGCCCCGCTCTCATCCACATACCCGAAGGCATAGTTAGCCGGGTCGGCATGCCAGCCGGTCTCGGCGAAGGGGTAGGGGGTGTAGAAATATTCGATGCCGGATGCGCCGGCCAGGAAGACACCGTTCATCGCGTCTCTCCTCGTTCTGATGTTCCTGATACGTTCTCAGTTTCATGCAGGCGAGTCAATCCGACTCCGCCGACCGAGATGCAGATCAGGACGCCGCGACCGGCTGGCTCAGGAAACGTCCGGCAGAGGTCGAGATGACCGGCTCTTCGAGCGGCGAAGGTGCTCCCAGGCGCTCCGCGAGAATACCGTGCAGCACTTCGACCTCGTGGGTGATGTGCTCCTTGAAGTTGGCCACCACCTTGTCGAGAAACGCCTGGTCCTTCGGCTTCGGCTTGGCGATCCGGATCTCGACATGCGTTCCGCCGTCCTGCTCGATGAAGGCGTAGCCCATCAGGATCTTCGGCGCGTCGGGCATGGGGACGAGTGTGGTCAGGGTGATGGTGTCGAACGGTCGCCAGTCGAGGATCTCCTCGATGATGGCGGCGGCGCCGTGCATGCAGTGATTGACGGTGCCGACGCCGCGGCGACCGCGCTTGTCTCCGGCGGTCGCCTCGCGCACCTCGTTGGCGGCGCGCCATTTCGGACGCAGATCGGGCATCGTGAAGTATTCCCATACCAGCGGCCGTGGGAAGGCGAAATCGAATTCCAGGACGAAAGCGGATTTTTCCCGCGTCACCTCGTTGCGCGGGCGCGCGTCCTCTTCGGTCCACGCGGCTTCGAGGTCGCGAACCCAGCAAACCGTCTCACCGATGATGTCGATCGTCTCGCGATGCTCGATCAGGCCTTGCGCCGCGGGATCTACTCCCATTGCGCGGATGCAGGCATCGGAGAAGAGGGCGTAGGCACGGCCGCCGAGCCGCTCATTGACGCCGTTCTTCAGCAGCCGATGGACGACGATGACGTCGCTGCCGGCGAGTTCCTCGCGGCCGGCCATCTTGTGCTTGATGAACTGGCCGTAATGCGCGACGAACTTCAGGTCCAGGTCCCTCATCTTCGCACAGGCCTTGCAGGTGCAGGTGGTCGACTGGCTGATGTCGCGCAGCCGGCGGCGGAAAGCGAAGTAGGCGGCCTCGATCGCATCCTGCACCATCGATCCGTCGATCTTGTCGCCGACTGCGTAGACGAATGCCGCGTCGCCCTCGAATTTCGCCAATCGGAACTTCGGGCGCAGGCGCTTCAGCACCGTGTCCATCACGTCGGCGATGATGTCATGGGCGTGGTCAAGCTCAACGCCGGCGAGAAAGCTGGTGTATCCGGATATGTCGGCGATGAGAAAGCAGGCGGATTCTGGCTGCGCAAGCATGGCGTGGTCCTCCCCCAAGAAAGTTGTGTCACGTTCCGGAGGCGTGGGGAAGATGAATTTCGAGTGTCGGTTGCCGCACATCGGGCTGTGCGTCAGAGATTGTAGGGCGTCACCACCATGGCGCGGCTCGGCTGGTTGGAATGGTGGCTCTCGATCCGGCGATGATGGAACAGGATCGCCCGCAAGGCGTCGCGCGCGTC
Organism: Dongia sp.; assembly: GCF_041905885.1. Lineage (NCBI taxonomy): Bacteria > Pseudomonadati > Pseudomonadota > Alphaproteobacteria > Rhodospirillales > Dongiaceae > Dongia > Dongia sp. The sequence goes on from NZ_JAYRKD010000001.1 coordinate 323,252, forward strand.
GGCGACGAGATCGTGGTCGATGATGGCATCGATCCGCCCTTGCTGCAGCAAGGCGCGGTTCTCGTCGTCGAGGTCATGGCCGATATAGGCGAGCACCGGCCGCGCCGCATCGTCGAAGGCCTGCAGGATGCCACGGTTGCCGCCGCCCATGCTGTAGACCGCGATGATGTCGCGCCGCTCCTTCAGGCATTGCGCGACCTGCCGCCGCGTCTCGCGGTCGAGGCCGAAGGTGCCGCTGACCTCGACCACCGGGAGCTTCGGGAAGCGCTCGCGCATCAGCGCGCGGAAGCCGATCTCGCGTTCCTCCTCGCCCTGGAAATTGTGGCTGCCGAGATGGGCGATGACCGCACCTTTCCTTTCGCCCAGCAGCCGCCCCAGCAGGAAGGCCGCGGTGCGTCCCGCCGCGCGGTTGTCCATGCCGACATAGGCGAGGCGCTGCGAGCGCGGGAGATCCGTCACCAGGGTCACCACCGGTACGCCGCTCATGGTCACGCGGTTGACCGCCTCGGCGATTTCCGGCTCATCCGAGGCCTTGAGGATGATGCCACCCGGCCGGTCGGCGGCCCGCGCCTCGATCAGCTTCACCAGTTTCGCCGGTGCGATGTCTTCGTGCAGGTGAAACCGCGCCGAGACCCGGAACGGGTCGAGATCCGCCATCGCCCGCTCGACCGCTGCCTGGACCAGGCTGGTGAAGCGCCGCGGCGAATGCATGATGACATCGACATAGAGATTCCAGCCGATCGCCAGCGAGGCCGCGGCGCGCCGCTCCAGCTCCGAGATCGCGTGCTCGACCCGGAGCCGGGTCTGCGCGTGCACGCCGGGCCGCGCGTTCAGCACGCGATCGACCGTCGCGGTGCTGATCCCGGCCTGGGCGGCGATCTGCTTCACCGTGAAGCGCTGCGGCATGGAAGCCTGCTGATGGCTTTTTGATGTGACCTTGATCTATTCCTGATGCGCCGCGGCTGTCAAACTCCCACGCGAATAAGAAGCCTTCGCGGGAGAGAGACGAGATGGACGGCGGGACTGCCAACGGCCCAGTGCCGAGCGCGCAACAGGTCCAGGCCTGGATCGACGAGCTGATGCACGGCAAGGGCTACTTCACCCTGCCGCAGGTCTTCACGCCGGCGGAGATCGCCGAGGCGCGGGCGATCATCATGGAGGAATCCGACCGCGGGGTGGACAAGGTCACCCACTTCCAGGGACAGAACAAGGACAAGCTGCACCTGCAGCGCCGGGTCTGGAACCTGCTCAACAAGGGCGACATCTTCGTCACCATGCTGAAGCGCGAGCCGATCGTCTCGATCGTGAAGGCCTTCCTCGGCGACGAGTTCATCCTGGGCTCGATCGCCGCCAACCGCTTGCTGCCCGGCGGCCCGGGCCAGGAACTGCATGTCGATTACCCCTACTGGGACATCTACAAGCGCTCGAGCTTCCCGCACAACATCAACCCCTCCTTCCCAATGAACATGCAGGCCACCATCCTGCTCGACGATTTCACCGCGGAGAACGGCGCCACCGCGATCGTGCCGCATACCCAGAAGCTCGGGCGCTATCCCGACGAACCGGCCAAGCTGCCGCCGGAGACCGAGCGCATGGTGGGCAAGGCGGGCGACGTCGCGGTCTTCTACGGCCTCTGCTGGCATTGCGCGATGCCGAACAACAGCGACAAGGACCGCACCGGCCTGCTGATCGAATACCTGCCGAAATTCGTGAAGCCGCTCGAGGACCAGCTCTCCGGCGTGCGCAAGGAAGTGATCGAGAAGGGCGGCGACTTCGTGCGCCAGCTGGTCGGCCTCGCCTATCCCTATCCGCAGCTCCTCGACAAGGCCGCCGGCGGCAACCAGGAAGGCTACTACTCGAACAAGTATTGAGACCAAGAAGAAGCAGGGGGGAGCATGCGCAATTCGGAAACCCGCGCCGTCATCACCGGCGGCACGCAGGGCCTCGGGCTCGCCATCGCCAAGCGACTGGCCGCCGAGGGCGCCAAGAGCATCGTCATCAGCGGCCGCAACTTCGAGAAAGGCGAGGCGGCCGCGAAGATGATCTCCGGCCTGGGCACGCCCTGCGAGTTCGTGAAGGCGGAGATGGGCAATCCCGCGGACGCGAAGCGGCTGATCGCGGCGGCGATCGACACCTTCGGCAGCGTCAACGCGCTGGTCAACTCCGCCGCCGAGACCAGCCGCGGCACCTTGCTCGATACCAGCCTCGAGACCTGGGACAAGCATTTCAACACCAACGCCCGCGGCCCCTTCCTCACGATGCAGGGCGTGGTCAAGCATCTGATCGAGACCGGCCAACCGGGGAGCATCGTCAACATCCTCTCGATGGTGATCTATGTCGGGCAGTCCTATCTGACGCCGTACTCCGCCTCCAAAGCGGCGCTGGCCAATCTCACCCGTAACACCGCGAATGCCTACGCGACCAAGCGGATCCGCTGCAACGGCATCAACGTCGGCTGGATGGACACGCCACAGGAAGACCAGACCCAGCAGACCTTCCATGACCGCAAGCCCGGCTGGCTGAAGGAGGTCGAGGCCCAGCAGCCAATGGGCCAGCTGGTTAAGCCGGACCAGCTGGCAGGCCTGGTCGCCTATATGCTGAGCCCGGAATCCGGCGTCATGACCGGCGCGCTGGTGGACTACGACCAGAACGTCGCCGGCCGCTATCCGGAATAGACCGGCACAATTCGGCTTCCGCCGAAACGTCGGCGCGTGACTCGTGAGAGCCGCGGGCCTATCTTTCAGCCATGAACAAGTCCATGCCCTCCGGCGCCTCGATGGCCGAGATCGCCGCCCTGGTCGGCGACCCGGCCCGCGCCAACATGCTGACCGCCCTGCTCGGCGGCCAGTCGCTCTCGGCCAGCGATCTCGCCTGGCATGCCGGGGTCACGCCGCAGACCGCCAGCGGTCACCTTGCTCGTATGCAGGCCGCCAGTTTGGTCACCGTGCAGGCGCTCGGCCGGCACCGCTACTACAAGCTCGCTTCGCCCAAGGTCGCGTCGATGCTGGAGACGATCTACCAGGTGGCCGGCGACCAGCCGCAGCCGCGCCGGCGCCTGCCGTCCTATGTCGACACCGCGATGCGCGAGGCCCGCACCTGCTACGACCACCTCGCCGGCGAACTCGGCGTCGCGATCGCCGAGGCTTTGGTCGAACGGCGCTATCTGGTCCTCGACGACGAGGCCGGTGTGGTCACCCGGCGCGGCCGCGGCTTCTTCGCCGATTTCGGCATCGACCTCGACGCCATCGGCCGGCAGCGTCGCTGCTTCTGCAAGATCTGCATCGACCTGACCGAGCGGCGACCCCATGTCGCGGGCGCGGTCGGCGCCGCCTTCTGCGCCCGCTGCTTCGAGCTCGGCTGGGTCGCGCGGGTCAAGGACAGCCGGGCCGTCTCGCTGACGCGCAAGGGGCAGGCCGGCTTCCGCGACCGCCTCGGCATCGCCTTGCCACCATCGGAACTGCGGCGCCGCGCCGCATAGTGTGCAGTTGGGCCGAAGGTTAACGCATCCTTAGGCCGCAGTTCTTATTGGATTGAGCTATACTACTCACGCTTCCGGCGTTTAGAGGCGGCATCTTGGACGGCATCTGGCAGACAATCTGGGACAGCTTCTGGATCCGCGCGCTGCGCGATCCCTTCCGTTATCCGGTCGATTTCAACGAGCGGATCTTCATTGGTTATCTCGCGACCTCGCTGATCCTGGCGGTGGGCGTCTACATCTATCTCCGCCGCCATAAGCCGGACGCGACGCCGCGCGGCCTGTTCGCCTTCCTGTTCCCGAAGCAGGTCTACCTGCACAAATCCGCGATCGCCGATTACAAGTTCTTCCTGGTGGACCGCATCGTCTTCGTGCTGATGGCGCCGATCGCCTTGGTCTACGTCGAGCCCTTGATCGGGATGACCGACGCGCTGCTGACCCGCGTGTTGGGGCCGGTTTCCAGCCCCTGGGATCCGGGTTCGCCCTGGGTCATGGGCCTGGCGATGGTCAGCCAGATCCTGCTGGTCGATTTCCTGCTCTTCTACATGCACTACCTCTGCCACAAGCTTCCGCTGCTCTGGGAATTCCACAAGGTGCATCATTCGGCGGAAGTCATGACGCCGCTCACCGCCTATCGCATGCATCCGCTGGAAGTCGTCTTCAACATGAACGTGACGGCGATCTTCACCGGGCTGCTGCTCGGGTTGTTCGGCTATCTCACCAACGGCGGCCGGCCGGGCTTCGAGATTCTCGGCATCAACGCGATCCAGTTCGCCTTCTACGTGGTCGGCTTCAACCTGCGGCATTCGCATGTGCCGCTGGGTTACGGCTCGATCGTCAGTCAGCTTCTGGTCAGCCCCTGGATGCATCAAGTCCATCACAGCCGTGAGACGCGGCACCTGGACATGAACATGGGCTTCATCTTCTCCTTCTGGGACCGGATGTTCGGCACGCTCTACGTGCCGGGGAAGGACGAGGCGGATTACGCGCTCGGCCTCACCACCGGCGAGCACGTGCATTTCCACGGCGTGCTGGCCATGTATTTCCGCCCCTTCGCCAATCTCGCGCGCCGCTGGTTCAAGCCCGCGAAGGCCGCGTGATTCAGGCAACCCGGCTTCTCCTCCTCCTCGGCCTTGTTGTCGCCGCGCTCGTCGGGTCGGCGCGCGCTGAGGATTCGGTGATGATCGAGGACCTCACCTGGCCGGAGATCAAGGCGCGGATGGAGGCGGGCGCCACCACCATCATCCTGCCGACCGGCGGCACCGAGCAGAACGGCCCGCATATGGTCCTGGGCAAGCACAACGTCATCATCCGCTACACCTCGGGGGAGATCGCGCGGCGGCTCGGCAAGACGCTGGTCGCGCCGGTGCTCGCCTATGTGCCGGAGGGGAGCTGGGATCCGCCGCAGGGCCATATGCGCTTTCCCGGCAGCATCAGCCTGCCGGACGGCGTCTATGAAGGCGTGCTCGAATCCACCGTGCGCAGCTTCGCCGCCGAGGGCTTCAAGGTGATCCTCTTCCTCGGCGATTCCGGGCCGAACCAGCGCCCCCAGGCGGCGGTGGCTGAGCGGCTCGACGCCGAGTTCCAGCCGAAGGGCATCCGCGTCTTCCAGGTCGGCGACTACTACGCCCGGAACGGCCAGGAGGAATGGCTGAAATCCCAGGGCTTCAGCGCCGCCGAGATCGGCGTCCATGCCGCCCTGATCGACACCGCCCAGCTGATGGCGATCGACCCGGCGGGGGTGCGGACCGCGCTGCTTTCCTCGAGCGCCGGCGACGCGGATGGGAGTAAAAACGGGGTCATCGGGGACCCGGCCAAGGCCACGCCGGCCCTGGGAAAGCAGCTTCTAGAGCTCAAAATCGAGGCGGCCCTTCGGCAAATCCGACAGGAACTTGCTGCAATTCCCTGATTCCAGGGACAGAATCGCCATTGTCGGCGGGGCGCTTCCTGCGTAAAATGGCCCATCAACCGATCCGCGAGCGGGGGAAGCGATGCGGGCTGCGTTAACACTTTGCGTCCTGGGCACCACGGTGCTCCTGGCCGGCTGCGCCGGGCGCGAGCCCAATCCGACGCCGGTCGCCTGGGTCTATGACAAGTACTATACCTGCCAGGACATCCGCGAAGAGAAGGACCGGATCGCCGAGGCCATGCGCGACCGCAATATCGAGCAGGCCTCGCTGGAATCCCGCGACAACGATCTGATGGCGCGGACCATTCCGTTCCTGGCGCCGGGCGTGGCGGCGATCGAGGAAACCAGCGTCAGCAGCAAGGCGAAGACGCCGCAGCAAGTCGAGAACGACGCGCTGCTGGAGCGGGACAAGCATCTCGACGGCATGGCCGCCGATCGCGGCTGCTGAAATCAGTTCGGGGAAGAACGATGCGGATCAGTGCGAAACGGCTTCTCGGCGGCGCGGCGGTGCTCTCGCTCGCGGCGATGCTCGGTGCCTGCGCCGGCCGTCCGGCGGCGCCTGTCCAGGTCAACCAGGCCGGCGACGCCGACAAGTCCTGCCACGCGCTCCTGAAGGAGCTGAACGACAACCAGTACTACATGGCGCGGCTGGTGCGAGAGAGCAACCACGTGCGAGCCGGCAATGCCGACGTGGTGGCGGGCGACGCCTTCTTCTTCCCGCCGGTCCTGGTCGCCTATGACGAGGGCAAGGCGCAGAACATCGAGCTCCGCACCTACCAGGAGCGGAACAAGAAGCTCGCCCAGCTTGCTGTAGATAAGGACTGCTGATACCCCATTCGGATCCGGAACAGGTTCCTGACCTTGTCGGGGAAATCCCTTGTCTGGGGTACGATCGGATCAAATAATCCCGTTTCTTTTCAAGCTTCCGGCTAATCCAGTCAAAATTTAATCTCTTCTTAGGCTTCACTCCCTAGCTTCATACAGGACTGCCGTCTTCGCTGCGGCTGCGAACTGTGAAAAGGGATCGGGGCTTATCATGGACTTCCGCTCGGCCGCGTCGCGGCCCCTGGCCAAAACCAGCATGACCAAAGCCGGCTTGTACTTCGCACCGCTGGCCTTGCTGCTCTGGGCGATGCCCGCTTTCGCGCAGGATGCCCCGGCGGCACCGACCCCGCCAACCCCGGCTGTGGAACCCGCACCGGCCGTCGAGGCTGCAGCGGCGCCCGCTCCCGCGGCGCCCGCCGCGGCTGAGACCGCTGCGAAGCCGGTCGGGCCCGATCCGATCAAGTTGATCACCCCCGATGTCGTCGCCGCGGTGAAGAAGCTGCTGGCCCAGCCGGTCACCACGATCTCGATCGGCGCCAGCAACGACGCCCATGCCAAGATCGACCAGGCCGGCATCGACGCGCTCGACAACGAGTGGAAGGCCGAGGCCAAGACCGAGAAGCAGCCGCTGATCGCCGAGATGCTTTCGAGCCCGCTCTCCACCTACCTGCTCTATCTGCAGGCCAGGTCGGCCGGTCTTTACACCGAGATGTTCGTAATGGACGACAAGGGTCTCAATGTAGGCCAGAGCTCGGTCACCTCGGATTACTGGCAGGGCGACGAAGGCAAGTTCCAGAAGACCTTCCAGGTCGGTCCCGACGCGGTCTTCATCGACGAGGCCGAGTTCAACGACGATGACAAGACCTGGCGCGCCCAGCTGAACTTCACCCTGGTCGATCCCCAATCCGGCAAGCCGATCGGCGCCGCGACCATCGAAATGAACCTGACCGAGCTGGAGCGCCGTCAGGCGCAGTCGCTCTAAGCGCCGAACGGAGAATCCCTGCCATGAACGCGTTCCAGAACATGAAGCTCTCCGGCAAGCTCGGCGTCTGCTTTGCCGCGATCCTTGTGGTGATCATCGCGGTCGGTGCGATCAGCTCCCTGCAGAACCGCATCATTCGCAGCGCCAGCGAGCAATCGCGCCAGACCGCCGAAGACGGCGTCCTGCTGCAGAATGTCACCGAGCGGGTGACCTCGCTGCAATGGGCGATCGGCGAGATGCTGATCACCGGCAGCGCCACCTACAAACAGGCCTATCTCGCCGGCATTGCCGGCTACGAGGACGCGCTCGCCAAGGCCAAGGAAGCGGTCGCCGGCGATGCGACCCTGACCCAGGCGTTGAGCGATGCCGAGACCGCGATCGCCGACTGGCGCACCAACACCGCCGACCGGCAGGTGGCGCTGATGGAGCATCCCGCGACCGTCAACGAGGCCCGCGCCATCGAGCTGACCGGCGTCGGCGCACGCCTCAACGAGGCGCTGCAGAAATTCTCCGGCCAGGTCCACGCCTATCAGAACTCGCTCTCCGACCAGCGCTTCGCCGAGCAACAGTCGGCCATCAGCCTGACCCTGCTGGCGACGCTCGTCGGCGCCGCGATCAGCCTGGTGATCGCCGTCCTCTCCGGCATCGCGCTTTCGCGCGGTGTCGCCAGGCCGATCATCAACCTCAACGGCTCGATGCAGAGCCTGGCCCAGGGCAACCTGCTGACCGAGGTGCCGGTGACCGGACGCAGCGACGAAGTCGGCCAGATGGCGAAGACCGTGCTGGTGTTCAAGGAAAGCATGGTGCGCAACGAGGAGCTGCGCCAAGCGAGCGAGGCCGAGCAGCGCGACCGCGAGCAACGCGCCGAGCATATGATGAACCTGACCCGCGCTTTCGACGAGCGGGTGAAGGGGATGGTGCAGACCCTGGCCGACGCCGCCCGCGGCATGGAGCGGACCGCCGTCGATCTCACCAAGACCGCCGACGTCTCGGCGGCCGAGTCCCAGACCGTCGCCGCCGCCGCGCAAGAGGCGCAGGCCGGCGTCGAGACCGTCGCTTCGGCTTCGGAAGAGCTTTCGGCTTCGATCTCCGAGATCAGCCGCCAGGTCACCAACCAGGCCAATCTGGCGCAGACTTCTGTGAACGCGATCGAGCTCACCACCAGGAACGTGACGGAGCTCAGCGAAGCCTCCACCAAGATCGGCGAGGTGGTGCGTCTCATCAACGAGATCGCCGAGCAGACCAACCTGTTGGCGCTGAACGCCACGATCGAAGCCGCGCGCGCCGGCGAGGCGGGCAAGGGCTTCGCGGTGGTGGCCAGCGAGGTGAAGAACCTCGCCAACCAGACCGCCAAGGCGACCGAGGAGATCGGCGCTCAGGTCGGTGGCATCCAGGCCACCACCAAAGGCACGGTCGACAGCATCGCCGCGGTCGGCGGCCAGGTGCGGCAGATGAACGACATCTCCTCCGCGGTTGCCGCCGCGGTCGAGGAGCAGAATGCCGCGACGCAGGAAATCTCCCGCAACGTCCAGCAGGCCTCCGAAGGCACCAAGGGCGTCACCCAGTCGATCGAGGTGGTCAGCACCGAGGTTGCCAAGACCCGCGCCGCAGCCCAGTCGGTGATGGAAGCCGCCAAGCAGATGCTCGGCGAATCCGAGGGGTTGAAGACCTATATCGATAGTTTCTTGAGCGAAGTCCGCGCGGTTTGAGCGGAGCGCTGGATCGCTGATCGAGCGACACCCGGCTTCTTCACGGCTGCACGCCCCACCCAACCCTCCCCCTGAAGAGGGGAGGGCTTTCCGCCGAGCCACCGAACCGATCTTCCCCTTCTCCCTTCAGGGGGAAGGGCGGGATGGGGGCGCGTGCAGCCTGAGCGCCCAAGATCCGGCGCGCGGCGGCTCCACCCCTTGACCGCCCCCTGAATCAGCGGCAAACCAAACCCGCTGATCCTTGTGCCACGTCCTTTGGCGGTCCCATGATTCTCGATCAGGATCCGGGTCAACCCGGTCCGCTGCGCCGCAATCTGCGGGCGCTCTATCGTGCCGACGAAACGGATGTCGTCGAGCAGCTGCTGAAGGAGGCCGAGCTTCCGCCCGAGATGCAGGACCGCGTCGCGGCCCGGGCCCGCAAGCTGGTGGATTCGGTCCGCGCCAATCGGGTCGGCGGCGGCGGCATCGATGCCTTCATGCATGCCTACGAGCTTTCAAGCCGCGAAGGCGTGGTGCTGATGTGCCTCGCCGAGGCGCTGCTCCGGATCCCCGATGCCGAAACCGCCAACCAGCTGATCCGCGATAAATTGCGCGAAGCCGATTTCGGCCAGCACCTGGGGGAATCGGATTCGCTCTTCGTCAACGCCTCGACCTGGGCCTTGATGCTGACCGGCCGCGTCTTGAAGCTTGACCAGGGCGGCAGCGATCTCGGCGGCATCCTGAAGCGCCTGGTCACCCGCAGCGGCGAGCCGGTGATCCGCCAGGCCGTCACCCAGGCGATGAAGATCCTCGGCCGCCAGTTCGTCATGGGCCGCACCATCAACGAGGCGCTGGAACGCGCCGAGGCGACCGAGGCCAAGGGCTATCGCTATTCCTATGACATGCTGGGCGAGGCCGCGCGCACCGCCGGCGATGCCCGGCGCTATTTCGATGCCTATGAGAAGGCGATCCAGGCGATCGGCAAGGCGTCGGCCGGCAAGGGTCCGATCAAGGGCCCCGGCATCTCGATCAAGCTCTCGGCCCTGCACCCGCGCTACGAGTTCGCGCAGAAGCAGCGCGTCATGACCGAGCTGGTGCCGCGCATCGTGACCTTGGCGCAGTCGGCCAAGCGCTTCGACATCGGCTTCACCATCGATGCGGAGGAGGCGGATCGTCTCGACCTCTCGCTCGACGTCATCGAAGCGGTCTCCGCCGACCCGAGCCTGGTGGGCTGGAACGGTTTCGGCCTTGCGATCCAGGGCTATCAGAAGCGCTGCTCGGCGCTGATCGACTGGCTGGGCGACATGGCGCGCCGGCACAAGCGCCGCCTGATGGTGCGGCTGGTGAAGGGCGCCTACTGGGACAGCGAGATCAAGAACTCCCAGGAGCGCGGCCTGCCGGGTTACCCGGTCTTCACCCGCAAGGCCTCGACCGACGTCTCTTACCTGGCCTGTGCTCGAAAGCTGCTGGCGGCACCCGATGCCTTCTTCCCGCAATTTGCCACCCATAACGCGCACAGCCTCTCCGCGGTGATCGAGATGGCCGGCGGCGAGGTCGCGGCCCGCGACAAGCTCGAGTTCCAGCGCCTGCACGGCATGGGCGAGCCGCTCTACGAGCAGGTCGTGCCAGCGGACACCATGGGCATCGCCGCGCGCATCTACGCGCCGGTCGGCAGCCATGAGGATCTCCTGGCCTATCTGGTGCGGCGCCTGCTCGAGAACGGCGCCAACACCTCCTTCGTCAACCGCATCGTCGATGAGAAGGCGCCGCTGGACGAGATCGTCGCCGATCCCATCACCAAGGTGCGCAAGCTCCCGCAGAAGCCGCATCCCCGGATCCCGCAGCCTTCCGGCATCTATGGCGCCGAGCGCCGTAACTCGCAAGGCATTGATCTCACCGATCTCGACGTGCTCGCGCCGCTCAAGGCTGAGATCGAATCCGCCGCCGAGCGCAGCTGGAAGACCGCGCCGATCATCGGCGGCTATCCGACCGGCGGGGAGGGTGAAGCCGTCCTCAACCCGGCCGATCTCCGCCAGACCGTCGGCCGCGTGGTCAACGCCACCACCAAGGATGTCGACAACGCAATCTCCCGCGCCCAGCGCGCCTTTCCGGAATGGGCCGCGACCCCGGCCCAGGAACGCGCCGCTTGTCTAGACCGCGCCGCCGATATGCTGGAAGCGGAGCGGGGTGCGGTCATGGCGCTCTGCATCCGCGAGGCCGGCAAGACCGTGATGGACGCGATCGCCGAGCTGCGCGAGGCGGTCGACTTCTGCCGCTACTACGCCGCGCGCTGCCGCGAGGATTTCGGCAAGCCGATGCTGATGCCGGGGCCGACCGGCGAGCGCAATCAGCTGGCGCTGCACGGCCGCGGCGTCTTTGCCTGCATCAGCCCCTGGAACTTCCCGCTGGCGATCTTCATGGGCCAGGTGACCGCGGCATTGGCTGCAGGCAACGCGGTCATCGCCAAGCCCGCCGAGCAGACGCCGCTGATCGCCGGCCTCGCGGTCGCGATCCTGCACCGCGCCGGCATCCCGGGCGACGTGCTGCATCTGCTGCCCGGCGACGGTGCCACCGTCGGCGCGCCCTTGGTCGCCGATCCGCGCATTGCCGGCGTCGCCTTCACCGGCTCGACCGAGACCGCGCGCGCGATCAACCGCGTGCTCGCTGCCAAGGATGGGCCGATCGTCCCGCTGATCGCCGAGACCGGCGGACAGAACGCGCTGATCGTCGATTCCTCCGCCCTGCCCGAGCAGGTGGTGCGCGACACCGTGGTCTCCGGCTTCCAGAGCGCCGGCCAGCGCTGCTCGGCTCTGCGCGTGCTGTTCGTGCAGCAGGATATCGCGCCGAAGCTGACCGAAATGCTGGCCGGCGCCATGGCCGAGTTGAAGATCGGCGATCCCGCTTTGCTCTCGGCCGATGTCGGTCCGGTGATCGACAAGGATGCCAAGGAGATGCTGGAGAAACACGCCGCCCGCATGGCGCGCGAAGGCCAGCTGATCCATGAGGCCAAGCTCAGCAGCGACTGCCAGCTCGGCTATTTCTTCGCGCCGCGCGCCTACAGGATCGATTCCCTGAAGCGGCTCGAGCGCGAGGTGTTCGGCCCCATCCTGCACGTGATCGCCTATGCCGGTGATCGCCTGGACGAGGTGATCGAGGCGATCAACAACACCGGCTACGGCCTGACCCTCGGCATCCACACCCGGATCGACAGCCGCGCCGAGCACATCGTCAGCCGGCTTCGCGTGGGTAACGCCTATGTGAACCGCAACATGATCGGCGCGGTGGTGGGCGTGCAGCCGTTCGGCGGCGAGGGTTTGAGCGGCACCGGCCCCAAGGCCGGCGGTCCGCATTACCTGCACCGCTTCGCGACCGAGCGCACGCTTTCGGTGGACACCACGGCTTCCGGCGGCAATGCTTCGCTGCTCAGCCTGAACGAGGAGGCCTCTTGATGAGTTTGCGGCGGACCTGGTTTGGCGTGGTGCTCTTAGCGGCCGGATGCGTCGTCGGGATGGCACGCGCGGCAGACTCGCCGTATCAAGGCCAATTCGCGAAGGCGCCGATGCCGCTGGTCACATGTGCCGTGGCGGAGTTGATGAAGGGCCACCCGGAAATGTATATCGAGCTCGGCGGAACGGACAAAACCTTCAAGAAATTCTCGATGTCGGGCGCCCCGACCAAGCTTGCGGCGCTTTCCTGGAGCCTCTCTGCCGAAGATGCGGGCTCAGGCAAGTCGACGGCCATGTTGCAAGGATCTGGCGCCAGTGCTGCAGAATTGGACGAGTTGTGGAACTTCGTGAAGTCTTGCGGCGCTGCTGATCTCTGAGCGAGGGTAGGCTTTCGGGAGACACGACGGCTTGCGGCGATGCTTCGCTGCTGGCGCGACCGACGGAGAGCCGATGAGCTATCACAATTCCTCCTTCCACCCGGAACCGCTGGCGGCCTTCCCCTCGGGTACGCCGGACCGCTTCGCCGAGGCGCGCTATGTGGGCGAGTTGGAAACGCCGATGCGCGACGGCGTCGTCCTGCGCGCCGACCTGACGCTCCCGGCCGGCGTCGACCGGGCGCCGGTGATCCTCATCCGCCAGCCCTATGGTCGCAAGACGCCGGCGATGATGCTGGACCAGACGGCGGCTTTCTGGGCCCGCAAGGGCTATGCCTGCATGGTGCAGGACGTGCGCGGCAAGTTCTCCTCCGACGGCCAATTCGAGCCGGTGGTCAACGAGATGAACGACGGCCACGACACCGTCGCTTGGATCACCCGCCAGGACTGGTGCAGCGGCCAGGTCGGCATGTGGGGCGAATCCTATTACGGCCTCACCTCGTTGGCCGCGGCGATGTCCGGCGTGCCGGGCCTCGCCTGTATCGCGCCCGGCGACATTGTCATGGACTGGCACAAGATCTGGTTCCGCCAGGGCGCGATGTTCCAGAACACCATGGCGCCCTGGGCGATCTCGATGGACGCGCCGGAATATGCCGACCTCTCCAAGCTCGATCCCTGGCATCTACCCTTGAACGACATGGCGCGCGCGGCCGGGCAGGGCGGCGCTTACTTCAACAGCGTGCTCGCCCATGTGACCGACCGCGCCTGGTGGGAGCGGCTCGACCTCACCTCCAGCCTCGATCGCGTGAAGATCCCGGTGCTCTACTGGTCGGGCTGGTACGACAACTTCACCGGCGGCGCGTTGCAGGACTTCAAGCGCCTCGAAGCGGCGGCCGGCGCGGCGCATATCCACCTGATGGTCGGGCCCTGGGATCACGAGGGCAGCTCGGAGCACACGACCAAGGCGATCTGCATGCCGCTGCCGGCCACCGGCAGGGCGCGCTGGGATACCTATCAGTATTTCTTCGACCGCTACCTGATGGGGATCGCCAACGGCTTCGGCCGCGACGGCCGGGTGCGCTATTTCACCATCGGCGCCGACCGCTGGCAGGTTGCAAAATCCTGGCCGCCGGCCAGCATGCAGCCGACCCCGTTCTATCTCCGCGGCGAGGGCCAGCTCTCGGAAACCAAGCCGAACGACGACGCGGCACCCGACCGCTTCACCTACGACCCGGCGGATCCGGTGGTGGAGACCGTCGGCCTCAATTGCTGGGCGGTCTGCGGCCAGCTCGGCGATCGCCGGCCGATCGAGGCCCGCGCCGACGTGGTCAATTACACGACGCCGCGACTGGAAGCCGACGTCGAGCTCACCGGCCCGATTGCAATGAAGCTCTATGCCGCCTCGGACGCCACCGACACGGATTTCACGGTGGCCTTGAGCGATGTCTTCCCCAACGGCGTCTCCAACCCGATCCAGGACGGGATCATCCGCGCTTCCGCGCGCGAGGATGCCTTCGATCCCAACCCGATCGAGCCGGGGCGGATCTATGCCTATGACATCGACCTCTTCGCCACATCCTATCTGGTGAAGGCCGGACACCGGATCCGCGTCTCGATCTCGTCCAGCTGCTTCGACCGCTACGACCGGAATCTGAATACAGGTGAGCGGTTTGGCACCGGCAGCGCGATGCGCGTCGCCCACCAGGAAATCCACCGCTCGGCCGCGCATTCCTCGCATATTCTGCTGCCGCTGAAGCGTTAAAGGAGCCGCTTCCCCGGGCGGTTGCGCCTCCAGCTGTATCATGGCAAGGTTGTTGACAAGGCAAAGTCGACATAACAAGCCAATGCGACAGGGAGGACAGAATGCAGAAATCCGAGTTCCTTGACCGGCTGCAGGAAGGCAAGCTCAGCCGCCGCCAGGTCCATAAGATACTGCTCGGGGCCGGCATGGCCCTTACCACGATCCCGCTCACCCGCAACGCCGCGGCAGCCGACGACCAGGCGATCTATTTCACCTGGTCGGGCTATGACGATCCCGGCTTCTTCCCGGCCTATGTGAAGAAGCACGGCGCCAACCCGCAGATGCCGGTCTTCGCCGATTCCGAGGAAGCGCGCACCAAGATCCAGAACGGCTTCGTGGTCGATATCGACCATCCCTGCAGCACCGACGTGAAGCGCTGGACCGACGTCGATCTCTTGCAGCCGATCGACACCTCGCGCCTCTCCGCCTGGGGCACCGTGTTTCCGCAGCTGAAAGCGCTGCCCAACACCCAGATCGACGGCAAGCAGTTCTTCATCCCGATCGACTGGGGCAACACCTCGATTCTCTATCGCCCGGACCTGGTCGACATCCAGGAGGAATCCTGGACCCTGCTCTGGGACGAGCGCTACAAGGGCCAGCTCTCGATGGCGGCGGACGGCACTTCCAGCGTGCCGCTGGCCGGCATCGTCGCCGGCGCCAAGAATCCCTTCGACATGACCGATGCCGAGGTCGCCAAGACCAAGGAGCTGCTGGTGAAGCAGAAGCCGCTGCTGCGCTTCTACTGGGACAGCAACTCCACCGTCGAGCAGGCGCTCGCCTCCGGCGAGCTGGTCGCTTCCGACGGCTGGAACAGCTCGGTCGTGGCGCTGCAAGGGCAGGGCGTGCCGATCAAGTTCATGAACCCCAAGGAAGGGATCATGAGCTATTGCTGCGGCCTGGTGCTGACCAAGAACGCGCCGCATCTCGACAAGGCCTATGACCTGATTGATGCCATGCTGCAGCCGGAAGCCGGCAAGTGGCTGGTGACCGCGATGGGCTACGGCCATTCCAACAAGGCGACCTTCGAATCGCTGAGCGACGACGAGCTCAAGGCGGTCAACCTGCCGCGCGACCCGACGGTCTTCTTCGAGAAGAGCATCTTCCAGCAATACATCCCGAACACCGATGTCATCCAGAAGATGTTCGAGGAAGTGAAAGCCGGCGCCTGATCCGGGATGGCGGAAGCAGGCGCGATCGAGAGCAGGGCAAGGCGCAGCGCGTCCATCGGGGACGCGCTGCGTCGTTTCTGGCGCCTCCGCCCCGGCCTGCGCGGCCTCGCGCTGCTGACGCCGGCGCTGATCATCCTCATCGTGATGATGGTGGCGCCGCTGCTGCTCACCATCGCGCTCTCCTTCGCCAGCCAGAAGGGCTTCGTGATCGACCGCACGCCGACCTTGGCGAACTACGCGGTGCTGTTCGCGCCGGAAGGCAAGCTCTACCGGATCCTGATCTGGAAATCGCTCTGGATGTCCTTCACCGCGACCATCGCCGTCGTGCTGCTGGCCTATCCGATGGCCTACTACCTGGCCTTCCGGGTGCATCGGCGCAAGCTGCTCTGGATCATCCTGATCACCGTGCCGTTCTGGACCAGTTACCTGCTGCGGGTCTTCGCCTGGAAGGTGATCCTCGGCTATAACGGCGCCATCAATTCCGGCCTGGTCTCGCTCGGCATCATCGAAAAGCCGCTGGAGTTCCTGCTCTACAACCCGACCGCGGTCACCATCACGCTGGCGCATGCCTGGGCCGCCTATGCGATCCTGCCGATCTATGTTTCGTTGGAGAAGATCGACCGCTCGCTGCTGGAAGCCGCGACCGATCTCGGCGACGGGCCGCTGCGCCGCTTCCTGCGCATCACCTTCCCCTTGTCGCTGCCCGGCACCATCGCCGCCACCTTGCTGGTCTTCATCCCGACCGTCGGCGACTACCTGACGCCCTCGCTGGTCGGCGGCACCTCGGGCATCATGGTCGGCAACAGCATCGCCGCGCTCTACGGCAAGGCCAACAACGGGCCGATGGGCGCTGCGCTCTCGATTGCGATGATGCTGGCGATCACCCTGGTGGTCTGCGCCTTCCTGGCGCTGATCGGCCCGAAGCGGCTGCGGCGCAAGGGGGCCTGAGATGCGGTCGCAAACCATCTCCCGCCTGCTCACCGTCTTCGCGCTCGGGTATCTGGCCTTCCTCTACGTGCCGGTCCTGCTGCTGCCGCTGTTCTCCTTCAACGACAACATCTACGTCACCTTCCCGCTGAAGGGCTTCACCTGGAAATGGTATGAGTCGATGCTGGCGAACCAGCCGCTGATCGACGCCATGGTCGCCAGCGTCCAGGTCGGCCTCGCGGTCTCGGTGGTCTCCACGGTGATCGGCATGCTGGCGGCGATGGGCCTGACCCGCTACCAGTTCCCGGGCAAGGGCATCATCACCTCCACCATCATGCTGCCGCTGGTCATTCCCTACATCATCCTCGGCATCTCGCTGCTCTCCTTGGCGCGCCAGGTGTTGGGGATCGATCTCTCGCTCTGGACCATCGTCGCCGCCCATGTGCTGGTCTGCGTGCCCCTGTCGATGCTGGTGCTGATCGCCCGCATGGAAGGCTTCGACAAGAGCCTGGAGGAAGCCTCGCTCGATCTCGGCGAGGGCGCCTGGCGCACCTTCTGGCGGATTACCTTTCCGCTCGCCATTCCGGGCATCGTGTCGAGCTTCCTGCTCTGCTTCAGCACCTCCTTCGACGAGTTCGTGCTGGCCTTCTTCCTGAGCGGCACCGAATCGACCCTGCCGATCTACATGTACAGCCTGCTGCGCTTCCCGGCGAAGGTGCCGGGCGCGCTGGCGCTGGCCAGCTGCATCCTGCTGGGCTCGATCATCGTCATCGTCTTCGCCGAATGGTATCGCCGGCGCGGCATCCAAGCGCAGCAGGAGGGGCTGGTCTGATGAGCGACGCCATGATTGCAATCCAGGACGTCACCAAGGCCTTCGGACCGGTGCGCGCCGTGGACCAGGTGAGCTTCGAGATCGGCCGCGGCGCGTTCTTCTCGCTGCTGGGGCCGTCCGGCTGCGGCAAGACCACCTTGCTCCGCATGCTGGCCGGCTTCGAGATCCCGACCGCGGGCGAGATCTATATCGACGGCCAGCCGATGTCGGCGGTGCCGCCGAACCAGCGCCCGACCAACATGGTGTTCCAGAGCTATGCGATCTTTCCGCACCTCAACGTGCGCGACAACATCGGCTACGGCCTGGTGCGGTTGAAGCTGCCGAAGGCCGAGCTCAACGCCACCATCGACCGCGCGCTCGATCTCATCAAGCTGCCGGGCTACGGCGACCGGATGGCGAGCCAGCTCTCCGGCGGCCAGCGCCAACGCGTGGCCTTGGCCCGCGCCTTGGTCTGCCGCCCCAAGGTGCTGCTGCTCGACGAGCCCTTGGGCGCGCTCGACAAGAAGCTCCGCGAGGAGATGCAGCTGGAGCTCCGCCAGATCCAGCGCGAGGTCGGCATCACCTTCGTCTTCGTGACCCATGACCAGGAAGAAGCCCTCACCATGTCGGACCGGATCGCCGTCATGTCCAGGGGCAAGGTGCTGCAGATCGACAGCGCGGCGGCGCTCTACGAACAGCCCAACTGCCGCGAGGTCGCGGAGTTCATCGGCACCATGAACGTGTTCGAAGGCCGGCTGCTCGGCGTCCAGGGCGGCGTGGCGCGGGTCGACGCCGGCCCCGCGGGCGAGCTCCTCGCCCCGGTCAACGGCGCCGCCGACCTGGCGCCGGGCGTCGCGGTCAGCGTCGCGGTCCGGCCGGAGAAGCTGGAGATCGCCGCCGCCCGCCCCAGCAATGGCAACGCCATCAACGGCCGCCGGCTGGCCGAAGCCTATCTCGGCGACCGCAGCCATTATTATGTCGGCGCCGAGGGCCTTGCGAAGCCGATCGCCGCCGCCGCGCAGAACAAACAGCGCGCCTTGACCTCGGGCGCCGCCGGTGAAACCGTATGGGTGCATTGGCCGGTCGAGGCGGGGGTGCTGCTCGAGCGGTGAGATTCTGATCCGGGGGGATCATGCGCAAACTGCTTCTGGCAGTACTGCTCTCGACAGTGGGATACGGGTGCGCGACGCAGAACGGCACGACGGTTACCGGTTCGGATCGCGAGGGCAGGTTTGCGAAAGACCCACTCCATCTCGGCACTTGCGTGGCAATGGGTGCACATGTCCGAAATGCCGAATTGTACCTCGCCATCGGCGGCGAACCCGGGGACTATTCAATCCTCGCGTCTCGCACCAAGGATGGATCGCCGATATGGACGATCATTGCCAATAAAGCAGGCTCCAACAGCTCGGATGTCCGGCTCCGAGGATCGGGTGCCAGTGCTGCTGAACTCGATGAGATGTGGCGCATTGTCGAGTTCTGCGAAAGCTACGAGCCCGGATGAACCGGCGCAGCTTCCTCGCCGGTATTGCTTCGATCGGCGTCTGGGCCGAAAGTGCCGTGGCCGCTGAACCGGAGATGCCCTTCGCCGAATGGGTGAACACGCTCTACGTCGGCGCGCTGGCCTTGCGCGAGGCGGCGGAGGCCGGGGCCGGCGCCGACCTGACCGACCGGGAGCTGCAGGGCCTGTTCTCGCCGGAAGTCCAGGCGATGCGCGATGCCGTCGCCGACCGCACGCTTCCGCCGAGCGAGCCCGACGGCCCGATCCTGCACATCCTGTTCGGCTGGGGCGCGCTGCCCAAGCGCAAGCTCGAGATCCGTTCGGTGAAGGCCGACGGCGAGGCCAAGGCGAAGATCGATCTCACCATCAACGGCAATCCCCGCCCGCTGGTGCTGACCGGCTTCTATTACGAGCCGGGCAAGACCTGGCAGATCGACGACATCGACTACGGCGAGGGCGGCCCGGACCGGACGCTCCGCGGGCGTCTCGAACGCATGAAGAGCTGGCCGAAGCGCTGAGCTAACCCAGCAGCAGGCTGTCGTCGGCCAGGGTCTGGCCGCGCTCGCGGGCGAACAGGGCGAGCAGGTCGGGAACGTCGAGGCCTTTGCGCGCCTCGCCCGCCACGTCGAAGACGACGCGGCCCTCGTGCAGCATCAGCGTGCGCTCGCCGTGGTCGAGCGCCTGGCGCATCGAATGGGTCACCATCAGGGTGGTGAGCCTCTGGTCCTCGACGATCCGCTGCGTCAGATCGAGCACGAACTCCGCAGTCTTCGGGTCAAGCGCCGCGGTATGTTCGTCGAGCAGCAGGATCTTCATCGGCTGCAGGGTCGCCATCAGCAGGCTCACCGCCTGGCGCTGCCCGCCGGAGAGCAGGCCCATGCGGTCGCTCAAGCGGTTCTCGAGCCCGAGCCCCAGGCGGCGCAGCTGGTCGCGGAAAGCCTCGCGCCGCGACTTATCGATGGCGCGGCCGAGACTGCGCCGCCGGCCGCGCGCCGCCGCCAGCGCCAGATTCTCCTCGATGCTGAGATCGGCGCAGCTGCCGGCGAGGGGGTCCTGGAACACGCGGGCGACCAGGGCGGCGCGGCGCGGCGGCGACCAGGCGGTCACATCCTCTCCGTCGATGACCACGCGCCCGGCATCGACCGCGGCGTCGCCGGTCAGCACGTTCAGCAAGGTCGACTTGCCCGCGCCGTTGGAGCCGATCACGGTCACGAACTGCCCGGCAGGGATCGCGAGGTCGAGCCCGCGCAAGGCCGGCGTCGCCATCGGCATGCCGCGGTTGAAGGTGACGGCGATGTTCTCGGCCGCGATCATTTCTTCGGCCGCCCGGCGATCAGCGCGCGTAGGGGATTGCGCGCGCCGGGCAGGATTAGCGCCACGGCGACCAGCACCGCCGTCACCAGGTTGAGGTCGGAGGCGCTCAAGCCGAGGAAAGAAGCGTTGAGCGCCAGCGCGACCGCCAGGCGGTAGATCACCGATCCGGCAATGCAGCCGAGGATCCAGACCGGCAGCGACCGCGCGCCGAAGATCGCCTCGCCGACGATCACCGCGGCGAGGCCGACGACGATGGTGCCGGTGCCGATGGTCACGTCGGCAAAGCCGTTCATCTGCGCGAACAAGGCGCCGGCCAGCGCCACCAGCCCGTTGCTGATTGCCATGCCGACATAGGTCGTGGTCTTGGTGTCGATGCCCTGGGCGCGGGCCATGCGCGGGTTGCTGCCGGTCGCGCGCATCGAAAGACCGTAAGACGACAGCAGGAAGCGGGTCAGCAGCAGGCCGACTACGACCAGCACCACACCGGCGAACAGCGGCTTCAGATAGAGGTTGGGCAGGCCGAGGCCCTGGAACGGCGTCAGGATCGTCTCCGTCCCGAGCAGCGCCACGTTGGGCCGGCCCATGATCCGGAGGTTGATCGAGTAGAGCGCGATCATCGTCAGGATGCTCGCCAGCAGGTGCAGGATGCCGAAGCGCAGGTTGAGGAAGGCGGTCAGCAATCCCGCCGATGCCCCGGCGGCAATGGCCACGGCGGTCGCCAGATAGGGATCGAAGCCGGCGACGATCAGGCTCGCCGCCACCGCCGCACCCAGCGGGAAGCTGCCATCGACCGTGAGGTCGGGGAAGTTGAGGACGCGGAACGACAGGAACACGCCGAGTGCCACGAGTCCGAACACGAACCCGATCTCGACTGCGCCGAGTAGAGCAACGAGACTCATCTGTGGGTCTATTGTGAAATCGTCATGGTCCGCGAAGGCGGACCATCCACGAGTTTTTATCGAGCGACCGATGCAAACTCGTGGATCCTCCGCCGACGCGGAGGATGACGATTGTATTTTGACGCACGCGCCTACTTCACGACTTCCTTGGCGCCCGCGACCAGGGCTTCCGGAAGCTTGACGCCCATCTTCTCGGCAGCACCCGGATTGACGAAGAGCTGGGTGATCTCGATGCCCTGCACCGCGATGTCGCCGGGCTTCTCGCCTTTGAGGATGCGGGCGACGATCTTGCCGGTCTGCCGGCCGACGTCGTAGTAGTCGAAACCGATCGCCGCGATCGCGCCGCGCTTCACCGAATCGGTGTCACCGGCGAAGACCGGGAGCTTGTTGTCGACCCCGACGCCGATCACCGCTTCCAGCGCCGAGACGATGGTGTTGTCGGTCGGCACGTAGATCACGTCGACCTTGCCGACCAGGCTCTGCGCCGCCGCCTGCACGTCGGACGACTTCGGCGCCGGCGCCTCGACCACTTCCATGCCCATGGCAGCGGCCTTCTCCTTGACCAGGCCGACCAGGGTCACGGCATTGGCCTCGCCGGGATTGAAGGGAACGCCGATTTTCTTGGCGCCCGGCACGATCTCATGAATGAGATCGATCTGCTTGCCGATCGGCGAGAGGTCGCTCATGCCGGTGACGTTGCCGCTCGGCTTCTCGAGATTGGTGATCAGCTTGGCGCCGAGCGGGTCGGTCACGGCGGTGAAAACGACCGGAATGTCGGTGGTGGCGCTGATCACCGCCTGCGCCGACGGAGTCGAGATCGGCACGATCACGCTCGGGCTCTCGCCGACGAACTTCTGGGCGATCTGCACCGCCGTGCCGGGATTGCCCTGGGCGCTCTCGTAGATGAACTTGAGGTTCTTGCCTTCCTCGTAGCCGGCGGCCTTGAGCTCGTCGCGGACGCCGTCGCGGGCGGCGTCGAGCGCCGGATGCTCGACGATGGCGGTGACGGCGACGAAAGCGTCTTCCGCCAAGGCCGGCGTTCCGAGGGCGAAAGCGCCCAGCAGGAAGCCCGTGCAGGCAAGCAGAGAACGACGCGAAAACGACATGGAAATCCTCCCCGAGAACTGGTTTTGCGGATCATGCAATACCAGCCGTATCCGGGCCGTCAAGCGCCCTCCGATCTAGGCGAGATGGCCCCAAAAAGGCGGTATTGACGGCCGTGCGGCCCGACGCCACGATTTCAGACCCGCGGATAGTCGCGGTCCGCGGGATCGGGTAACGCCATGTTCGACGCTATACACTTTGGCGCTGAGTGTGAAACCGCGCTGGCAGAAGGAGGGCGCGACGCGGTTCGGCGCGTGCTGGTTTCCGCGATTTCCAATCCGGCCAAAATCATTGCTGCCTTGGGGGCGCCGCGGCGGGCCGGCGACAAGGTCCTGCATCGATCCCAAACTCTGACCATCCTGCATATCGTCTGGCCGCCGTCCTTCACAACGGAACCGCACAATCACGGGCTTTGGGCGGAGATCGGGGTTTACGCGGGCCGCGAAGACAACATCTTCTGGCGCCGCTCGGGGCCAGGGGGGCGATTGCCGATCGAACCGATCGGTGCGGCTTCTCTCTGTGCCGGTCATTCGCATGCACTCGAGCCCGATGTCATTCACTCGGTGACCAATCCGCTGGATACCGTCACCGCCGGTCTGCATATTTATGGCGGAGATCTCACGACCGGTGGATCGCGGCGCATATGGGAAGGTGCGGCGCTGGTGGAAGGGCCGCTCAACTACTTAAGAGACGATCGGATCATCGAGACTTACAACGCGAGCCTGGTCGACTGACGGCCGAGGAGGCTATTCCGCCGCCGCGCGGAAGGCTTCGCGGAAATGCGCCTCCATGTCGCGGCGCACCCGCACCGCGGGGTGGGCGGCGTCGAAGTCGACGTCCGCCCAGGTCACGCATTGTCCGGCGGCGACCGGGTTCTTCAGTCTCACACCATGCGCGAGGCCGATCGGCAAACCGCCCAGCTCGAGCGAGCGCGCGGCGGGCATGAGCTTGCCCCAGACCGTGGCGCCGCCCTCGCCGTCGAGCACGGTGCCGGGCATGAGATCGCTCTTCGCGGTCGCGACCACATCGCCGCGAAAGTCCCGGGTCGTGCCGGTTGCCTTGCCGATGAGCCCGGCGGAAAGCACCGAGATGTTGAGCTCCATGCCGATCAGGTGGAACGGCTTGAACATGGCGGAGTAGCGGCCAGAGGCGTCGGTGTTCATGCCGTATTGCCGGAAGCAGCGCGCCGCGTAGTCGTTCGGCGCCTCCATCACCACATAGACCCCCCAGCGCAGATCCTTGAACACCGGCCGGCCGTCGCGCTCCAGCGAAGAGACGACCTCGACCTGGCCCTTCGCCTCGAGCTGCCCGCCGACGCTCCGCGGCCTGAGCACGGTGGCGAGATCGTCCATGCCGGAGGGCGGGAACGCCAAGCCGTCGCTGGGCGGCGTCAATCCGCAGGCATTGGCGATCGCCGCCATCTCCAGCGCCGACTTGGTGCCGTCGAGGAAGGAGTTGAACATCTTGGAGTTCATCCCGGCGGCCTTGGCCTGCTCGGCGGTGAGGCCGTAGTGGTCCCAGACCGTATCCGGCGTCGAGGCGTGATAGGCCGGGAGATACTTGGTGCCTTTGCCGGCGGCGACCACCTCGAAGCCGCAGCAGCGCGCCCAATCGACCAGCTCGCAGGTGAGCGCCGGCTGGTCGCCATAAGCCATCGAATAGACCACGCCCGCCGAGGCCGCTTCGCGCGCCAGCAGCGGCCCGGCCAGCACGTCGGCTTCGACGTTCACCATGACGATATGCTTGCCGTGTTTGAAGGCGAGGCGCGCGTGTTTGATTCCGGCGGGCGGATGGCCGGTCGCCTCGATCACCACATCGATGTCGGCGGCGGCGATGGCGGCTTCCGCATCGTCGGTGAAGCGCGTCTTCTGGATGAGATCGTCCGGCCAGCCGACGGCGCGGCATGAAGCGCGCGCAGCGTCGGGCCGGAGGTCGGCGATGGCGGTGACGACGAGCCCGGGCGTGGTCGGCACCTGGCCGAGGAACATCGAGCCGAACTTGCCGGCCCCGATCAGCAGGACCCGGACCGGCTTCGATTGCGCGGCACGCGCCATCAGCTCGGCATGGAGATACATGGCCGTCTCCCTGTTACGCTGCGCTCTTCGCCATCTCCGCCAGCTCGGCAAGGCAATCGTCGCTGAGCGGGTCGATCGGCGTGAAGTCGCGGTGCGCGATCCATTCCTTGCGTTGGAGCTTGCGGATGTAATTGTCCACGTGATTGAGCGACAAGTAAACGATGGTGCGGCCGAACGGACTGATGTTGGGCGGGCTGGCATGCACCAGCAGCGAGGAGAACATCAGCATCGAGCCGGCGGGACCGGTGGGCGCCACGCAGCCGCCTTCTTCGGCGAGCCGGGTCACCGTCTCGCGGTCGAGGGTCCAGAGCGGGTAGCTGGTGGTTTCGAGATCATGGCCGGCCGCGACCACGCCCTGCTTGTGGCTGCCCGGAATGAGCAGCAGCGGGCCGTTGGCGGCGGTCACCTCGTCCAGGAACACCGAGATGTTCATGGCCCGCGGCTCCGGCATCTCGTCGTCGCGCGCCCAGGTGCCGTAGTCCTGGTGCCATTGCCAGACCTCGCCGTCGAAGGCCGCCTTGGCGTTGACCTTGTACTGATGCATGTAGACCGGGCCGCCGAGCAGCTGCATCACCGGCTCGATCAGCCGCGGATGCGCGCCGAGGCGACGAAATGCCTCGTTGTAGAGATGCGCGGCGAAGGCGGTGCGCGGCGCGCCGCTCTTCTCGCGCCAGACCTCGTCGCGATGCATCGCGTAGACTTCTTCGGCGGCGCGGTGCAGTACGCCCGCTTCCTGCGGCGTGAAGCGTCCCGGAAAGAACAGGTAGCCGTCCCTGTCGAAGCGTTCGAGCTCGGCCTGCGAGAGTTTCATTTCTGCAATCCTCCCCGTTTCTTCTCTCCTGCTTTCAACCATGCCGACGTGCGGTCGGCGGCGTGCTCGGCGTGTTCCAGGGCCAATCGCTCGGCGGCGACCGGGTCGCCGGCGCGGATCGCGCTGAAGATCGCCTTGTGCTGCTTCCAGACCGGCCCATGGGTCTCGGGCTGTTCCAACGAGGCCTGCATGGAGCGGCGGAAATGGACCCATTGCGGCCGCGCCATCTCCTCGATCACCGGGTTGGCGGAAAGCCGGTAGATCGCGATGTGAAAGGCCACATCGGTCTCGACCCAGCGCGCCAGGCCGCCGGCGCGTTTGGGGTCGTTCTGTTCGGCAATCAGGCCCTCGATCTCGCGCAGGATGTCGGCCGGCGCATCCCCCGCCTTGACGCGCCGCGCCGCCAGCCCGGCGGCGAGCGCGTCCATCCGACCGCGCACTGCATAGAGCTGGTGCAAGCGCTCGGCCTCGATCGGCGCCACGGTCAGGCCCTTGCGACCGAGCTCCACCAGGATGCCCTGTTCCTTGAGCAGGTTGAGCGCGTGGCTGACCGGCTGGCGCGATACGCCGAGACGCTGCGCCAGGTCCTCCTGCGCCAGCCGTTCCCCGGTGCGAAACGTGCCGTCCACGATCGCGCCGAGGATGGCGTCGCGGACGCGTTCGGTGAGGGCGGGCTCCTGGGCAAACGGCTTCATGCGGATCCCCAGCATTTTCATTACTGCATTCGGAATTCTGAATGCAGTTTTGGCCAAAGTCAACCCGGCATCCGGGGCGCGGAGCGGCTAGGGTTGCAGGGCCGGACGCACCGCGGTTCGGCCAAGCAAAAGACCAGAACAGGGAGTTCCATGCCCCGCGACCCGCGTTTCGATCCGCTCTTCGCGCCCTTGAAGATCGGCCCGGTCACCGCGCCCAACCGGTTCTACCAGGTGCCGCATTGCACCGGCATGGGCTACGCCATGCCGCAGACCCTGGCCGCCATGCGCGCGGTCAAGGCCGAGGGCGGCTGGGGCACGGTCTGTACCGAGTATTGCTCGATCCACCCGACCTCGGACGACCATCCGTCGCCTTTCGCCTCGCTCTGGGACCAGGGCGACGTCGCCAATCTCGCCGTGCTGGCCGAAGGCGTGCATCGGCACGGCAGCCTCTGCGGCGTCGAGCTCTGGCATGGCGGCTTGCGCTCGGCCAACCTGCTCTCGCGCCAGACGCCGATCGGGCCCAACAGCCTGCCGGCCGATAAGGCGCCGCTGCAGGCGCGGCGCATGGATCTCGCCGACATCCGCGACTATCGCCGCGCCCATCGTGCCGCCGCTTTGCGCGCACGCGAGGCGGGCGCCGACTTGGTCTATGTCTATGCCAGCCACACCTATCTGCTGTCGCAGTTCCTCGACCGCCGCATCAACCGCACGATCGTCGGCTACAGCGGCAGCATCGAGAACCGGGTCCGCATCATCCGCGAGCTGATCGAGGAGACCCAGGAGGCGGTCGGCGACGCTCTCGCCGTTGCGATCCGCATCGAGGTCGATGCCGAGGCGACGCCGGGCGACGATCCGGACGGCGAGCGCCGCGCCATCTTCGAACTCTTGAAGGACGGTCCCGATCTCTTCGACGTCACCATCACCGATTATTCGCAGGAGATGGGCGTCTCGCGCTTCGTGCACGAGGCCTCGCTGGAGCCGCTGATCGCCCATGTCCGCGGCATCGTGCAAAAGCCGGTGGTCAGCGTCGGTCGCTTCACCACGCCGGAGACCATGCTCAGCCAGTTGAAGCGCGGCATCGTCGACCTCATCGGTGCCGCGCGGCCCTCGATCGCCGATCCCTTCCTGCCGAAGAAGATCGCCGAGGGCCGGCCCGACGACATCCGCGAATGCATCGGCTGCAACATCTGCTATGCCAGCGACATCCAGGGCGTGCCGCTCCGCTGCACCCAGAATCCCACCATGGGCGAGGAATGGCGCCGCGACTGGCACCCCGACCGCATGCCGCGTGCGCAGCAGAGCGAGCGCATCCTCGTCGTCGGCGCTGGGCCCGCCGGGCTGGAGGCGGCGCTTACGCTCGCGCAGCGCGGCCATCAGGTGACCCTGGCGGAGGCGCGCCGCGATCTCGGCGGCCGCGTGACCTTAGAGAGCAAGCTGCCGGGCTTGGGCGAATGGGCGCGGGTGCGCGACTACCGCCAGTACCAGCTTTCGAAATGCGACAATGTCGAGATCTTCCGCGAGAGCCGTCTCTCCGCCGCCGATGTCCGCGAGCTCTCGCCGCGCCACGTCCTGCTCGCGACCGGCAGCCATTGGCGCGCCGATGCCACCGGGCATAGCTTCCCCGCCGGCAATCCCGGCATCGATCTCGCGATTGCGCTGACCCCCGACGACCTGATGGCGGGCAAGCGCCCGGCCGATAGAGCCAAGCCGGTCATCGTCTTCGACGACGACCACTATCTGATGGCCGCGGTGCTGGCCGAGCTGCTGGGGCGCGAAGGCTATGCCGTCACCTATGTGACCACCGCCGGCGTGGTCGGCTTCTGGAGCCGCTTCACCATGGAGCAGGCGCGCAGCCAGGCGCGGCTGATCGAGGTCGGCGTGCAGATCATCGTCAGCCATGCGGTGGATTCCGTTCACGGCGATCAAGCGACACTCTCCTGCGTCTTCTCCGGCAGGCGGCGGGATCTCCCCTGCGGCGCCTTCGTGCCGGTGACCTCGCGCGAGCCCGATGACACGCTCTGGCACGAACTGCAAACGGACACCGCTGCCAATGCCGCCGCCGGCATCGCCGGCATCCAGCGGATCGGCGACTGCAAGGCGCCGGGCCTGATCGCCCATGCGGTCTATGACGGCCACCGCACCGCGCGGCGGATCGACGGCGACCAGGCGACGGGTGAGGACCTGCCTGAGGAACCGCCGTTCCGCCGTGATCGAGTGGTCATATCCGCCGTGCTATGATCCGGCATGGCCGCACCGGACCCCTCGCAGAAAGTGGACCTCGCTTTGGTTCTGGCGGTCGATTGCTCGAGCAGCGTCGACCCGGTCGAGTTCCGGATCCAGATGGAAGGCATCGCCGCGGCGCTGCGGCACCCCGCTTTGCATGACGCCATCGCCGCCGGCCGGGAGCATTGCATCGCGCTGAGCCTGGTCTTGTGGTCGGGCGCGCAATCGCAGTCGATCGCCATGCCCTGGCAGCTTCTCGCGACGCAAGCGGATCTCGAAGCCGCCGCCGCCGTGATCGCCGGCGCCGAGCGGGAATGGCAGGCCGGCGGCACCGCCCTGGCGATCGCGATCGACTTTGCCGCCGGTTTGCTCGCGGCGCCGCCCTTCGCCGCCAAGCGCCGGGTGATCGACGTCTCCGGCGACGGCATCGACAACGTCACCGGCACAACCGAGGCGGCCCGCGACCGCGCGGTGGCGCAGGGCATCACCATCAACGGCCTGCCGATCACCAAAGGCTCGCAGCTGCTGCCGATCTACTACAAGACCCAGGTGATCGGCGGGCGCGATGCCTTCGTCCAACCCGCCCCCGACGTCGAGGCCTTCCCCGCCGCGATCCTGCGCAAGCTGTTGCGCGAGATCGGCAACCCGGTGGTTTGACAGTTTGATTATTGGGAACGAAACAGGTACAATGACATCACGGCGGCCAACCTCAAACCTTCCATGTCCGAGATTGGCCGGTCCCTGCACGGATCCCAACCCCGACGGGACCCCGACAGAATCCGAGGATAGTGGTGGTGGGTATGGCCTAGGCCGCCAGAGTCCCGTTCAGCCCCGCGACGAAGATCTTGCCGAGCTCGGCGGCGCCGACCTTGATCGGGTTGCCGCCGGCGGAAGGATCGGCTTCGGCCGCCTTGGCGACCTCGTCCACGCGCTTGTCGTCGACGCCGATCTCGCGGAGCGTGTGCGGGATCGCGATTTCCTTGCGCAGCCTCAGCACCCAGTCCATCACCGCCTTGAAGCCGGGGTTGGGCAGGCCGAGGAAGCGGGCGAGGTGGGTCATCCGCTCGTCGATGGCCTTGCGGTTGAAATCGAGCACATAGGGCATCACCACCGCATTGGTGAGGCCGTGATGGGTGTTGTAGAGCGCGCCCAAGGGATGGCTGATCGCATGCATGCCGCCGAGCCCCTTCTGGAAGGCGGTGGCGCCCATCGAGGCCGCCGCCATCATATTGGCGCGGGCGACCAGGTTCTTGCCGTCCTTCACCGCGGCCGGCAGGTTCTCGGCGACGAGCCGCATGCCCTCGAGCGCGATGCCGTCGGCCAGCGGGTGGAAGCCCGGCGCGCAGAAGGCCTCGAGACAATGCGACAGCGCATCCATGCCGGTCGCCGCGGTGATATGCGGCGGCAGGCCGACGGTCAGCTCGGGATCGTCGATCACGATCGAAGGGAGCATCTTCGGGTGGAAGATGATCTTCTTCACATGCGTGGTCTCGTCGGTGATGACCGAGGCGCGGCCGACTTCCGAGCCGGTGCCGGAGGTGGTCGGCACCGCGATGATCGACGCGATGCCGGCGGCGTTCACGCGGGTCCACCAGTCGCCGATATCCTCGAAGTCCCAGATCGGCCGGGTCTGGCCGACCATGAGTGCCACCGCCTTCGCGGCATCCAAGGCCGAGCCGCCGCCGAAGGCGATGACGCCGTCATGGTTGCCGGCCTTGTAGACCTTCACGCCGTCATCGACATTCTTGCCGATCGGGTTGCCCTGCACCTCGGAATAGAGCCCGGTCGGAATCCCCGCCGTCTCGTTGCGCGCGATTGCGTCCTTGATCATCGGCAGGCCGGCGAGGCCGGGATCGGTGATCAGCAGCGGCCGCTTCAGCCCCAAGGCCTTGCAATGGTCCGGCAGCTCCTTGATCCGGCCGACGCCGAACTTCACGGAGGTGGGGTAGTTCCAGTTGCCTTTGAGGGCGGCGGCGTCGGTCGTCATGTGGGGCAGGTCCTGAAGGGTTGAGGTCGAAAAACGGCGGCATTCTAGCGCTGAGAAGCAGGAAAGCTAGGGCCTTGCCAAGCACCCGGAACCGGGCACACTTCAATACGTGCGGGAGGTGCCAGCCGGTGGGTTCGATGCGGAAATGGCTGCGAAGGGCAGTGGTGGCTGCGCTGGCTACCATAGTGCTGCTTGCGATCACTACCGCGGGCTGGTTTGCATGGCATTTTCATCCAATGTCCGCCTTCGGTCGCGGGATTGGAAACCTGCCACGAGAAGAACAGATCGCTTACTTGATCTTGATTGATCAGGCCGATGCAGGTGGTCTCCGCAAGCGCAGCACCACGCTGCCCATGGTCGCATACACGAGCGAAGATCGAGGATGCCCAGCTCTAAGCCCAGGTCTCAAAGACGCCTTGGTCAGTTCTAGCGTGTTCTCGAGTGTAGCTCTCGTGGCTTCGGACTGTGACGCACTAGAAGCCCCTTTCATCTTCGCGGCCATCCGCGAGGAGCGCCTCATGGGTGGCGTCAGCTGCGGTGGGCTTTGCGGAGGCGGGCATATCTACGCCGTCACCGAAGTCTTCGGAGAGCTTGTCATATATCGGCTGGGGACGTGGATCTCATAGTGCGCCCGTTTAATTTGCATTTGTCGTCGCAATCAGAAACCAGCGGAAATGGCCGGTGGCCGGGTAGGCGGTCAGCATGTCCTCTTCCCGCGTTCCGGCGCCAATATTGTGGATGATCAACGGCCGGCCGGAGCCGGGATCGGCCCGGTCCGAGACGATGCCGATATGCGGCAAATTGCCCGGGAGCATCCAGGTCACGATGTCGCCGGCTCGGTAGTCACCGGGCTCCAAGGCAAGACCCTGTCGCTTGAAATAGGTCGCGAGGTTGGGCACGCGGCGGTGATCGATATTCGCATCCGGCCGCTTGAGGCCCCAGCTCTGCGGATA
The DNA here is from genome assembly GCF_041905885.1 of Dongia sp. Classification (NCBI taxonomy): domain Bacteria; kingdom Pseudomonadati; phylum Pseudomonadota; class Alphaproteobacteria; order Rhodospirillales; family Dongiaceae; genus Dongia; species Dongia sp. The sequence goes on from NZ_JAYRKD010000001.1 coordinate 354,221, forward strand.
GGCCTGGAAATGCTTCCGCATGTCCTCGTGCACCAGGCGCTGCAGGTCGATGCCCTGGCTGCGGAAGGCGCGGATCACCACGTCGGTGCAGACACCGCGCTCGATCGGCACGTCACCCATCGGATAGGCGAGCTTCTCATAGCGCGGGTCGTAGACCAGCGTGCGCCCGACCTGGTCCCGCGCCGCCGCGACCAGATCCAAGGCGGGATCGGCCTGGGCGGGCCAAGCCAACAACAAGATGAATGCCGCGATCCACCACCGGAACATGGCGCCAGCATCTCGGCAGAGTCGGGCAATTCTGCGGCGGCTATGCGCGCCAATTGCGGCAGCGCTCGACCGCATCGGCAAAGCGGTTCACGAGCGCGCGATCGAAGGGCGCCGCCTCGACCAGGGTGCCCGTCTGCTGCTGCGGCAGATCATCGATGGTCGAGAGGCCGGCGCCGATCAGCGCGAACAGCGCGCAGCCCAGCCCGGTCAGCTCCAGGCTGGCCGGAATTGTCAGTTGCCGCCCCAGCGCCTTCGCCAGGAAGCCGCGGAAGTAGCCGTTGTTGGCGAGGCCGCCGTCGATCGAGAGCTTGGCTGCGATCGGCTGCAATCCGTCCATGGCCGCGATCACCTGCGCGGCGCGGAGGGCGACGCCTTCCAGCAGCGACTGCAGCATATCGCGTTTGCTGGTCTCCAAACCCATGCCGAGCCACAGCCCCGCGGCGCTGCGATCCCAGTATGGGCAACCGAGGCCCGAGAGCGCCGGCACGAAGGCTAGGCCGCGTTCGATCGCGCAGCCATCGAAGGTTTCAATCTCGCTGAAATCCGCAAACAGCCCGAGCTCGCGCGCCCAGTTCAACGCCGAGGCGGCGTTGTAGACCCCGCCGTCGATCGCATAGGTGACGGGCGCGTCGCCCAGCTTCCAGGCGATGGTCGGCAGCAATCCGGTTTTGGGGTTCTTCAGCGGCTTCGATCCGGCGATGGCGAGGGCGAAGGCACCGGTGCCGAAGGTGATCTTGGCATCGCCCGGCTTGCGGCAGCCATGGCCGAACAAAGCGGCCTGCTGGTCGACCATGCTGGCTGCCACCGGCACCCCGTCGATCGCGCCGAAATCCCCCGCGGTCGCGCGAATCTCCGGCAGGCATTCGATCGGCACGCCGAAGAGCTCGGCCAGTTGCGGGTCCCATTGCAGGGTATCGAGATTCATCAGGCTGGTGCGCGAGGCCGTCGTCACGTCGGTCGCGAATTGGCCGGCGACCCGGTCGAGGAAGAAGGCATCGCTGGTGCCGAGCCGCAGCCGGCCCTCGCGCCGCAAAGTTTTCGCTTCCGCGACATTGTCGAGCAGCCAGCGCAGTTTTGCCGCCGAGAAATAGGGATCGAGCGGCAGGCCGGCGCGCGCCAGCGTGGTTTCTTCGTGACCCGCCGCCTTCAGTTTTTCGATCTCGGCATGGGTGCGCGCATCCTGCCAGACGATCGCGTTGTGGATCGGCTTCTTGGTCTTCGCGTCCCATGCAACCACCGTCTCGCCCTGGTTGGCGATGCCGATGCCTGTCGCGCCGGCCTTATGCTGCGCGATCAGCCGCGCCACATTGCCGACCAGCTCTTCCGGGTCATGCTCGACCCAGCCGGCTTGCGGATAGAACTGCTTGTGGTCGATGGTCGCGCCGGAGCGGAAGGCTCCGTCGCTCTGCAGCACATGCGCGCCAGATCCGGTCGTGCCCTGGTCGATGGCGATGACGGCGGTCATGCGTCAGGCTCCAGTGAAACGGTGATGCACCGGCAGGCCTGCAGGCTCTTGGGCGAGACCGGCCAGGGGATGCGGCGTTCCGGCAGCGCATCGATCTTGTGCATGGAGATGATCCTGTCGTCGCCGCGCACCACCAGATCGCCACTGGCTGCTTGGCGCGCACGACCGAAGAACAGCAGCTCCGGATCGATTGGGTCATCCGCGACCAGGCGCTGCGGATAGACATAGGCGAGTGCGCCGGCGGCCTGGACCGGGATTCCGGTCTGCGCCGGCTGGAGCTTGCCCAGCAGGGTCGCGGCGATGATCCGCCCGGCCGCGCAGCCCTCGCGCCAGCATTGGCCCGCGGTCTCGATCCCCCGCAGCAGGTTGCCCGCCGCGAAGAACGCGGGATCGGAGCAGCGCCAGAACTGGTCGATTGCCGGCCCCTGCGTGCCGGGATCGACGGCCAGGTGGCTGCCGGCAAGCAAGGCATTCTCCGGCCGGAACTTGCCGGTGAAGACCACGCCGTCGCAGTCGAGCCGCTCCGGCCCGTTGCCGCGATCGATCTCGACGCCTTCGACTTGTCCATGGCCGAGGATGCGCAGCAGGGCGGTGTTGAGCAGCACCGGCACGCCGAAGCCGAGGCGCGCGATCCAGTCGCCCGGCCGGCGCGCGGTGATGCGGGGGCCGGCTTCGATCATGGCGACAGGCCGCACCTTCACATGGCGCAGGGTCATCAGGGTCGAGAAGGCGACCAGCTCGGAACCCACGATCACCGGCCGCTCGAACGGCCGCTGGCCGTGCAGATAGACGAACTGCTGCAAGGCGCCGGTGTTCATGACGCCCCAAGGTCGCGCGCCGGAGGTGAGCCGGGCGCTGCGCGGCGTCTCCCGCGCGCCCAGCGCCAGCAGCACCGCGCGGCCCTTCCAGGTCTGCGGGCCCTCGGCGCCGGTGGTCTGGATGATACCGCCGGGCTCCAAGCGCAAGGCGGTGACGCCGAGTTTCAGCTCCGCGCCACCCGCCATCTCGGTAAGGTGCCGCGCATAAGCCGGGCCGGTCATCACTTTGCGATACTCGTTCCAGCCGAAGCCCAGATGGCCGCAATGCCGCGGGATGCCGCCGGCGGTTTGCTCGCGGTCGAGCACCGCGATCCTGCCGACATTGTGCCGCGCGAGCTCGGTTGCCGCGGCGAGACCCGCGGGACCGGCGCCGAGGATGATGACGTCGCGCTCGATCACAGCTCGATCTTCCCGGCGGCGATCGCCGCGACATTGGCGCCGCAATAGAAGCCCTGGCAGCGGCCCATCATTGCCCGGGTGCGGCGCTTCAGGCCGCCGACGTCGCCCGCGGGCAGGGGGCCGGTGAGCGCAGCCTCGATCTCGCCGCGGGTCACCCATTCGCAATGGCAGACGATCTCGCCGCCGATCTGATAGGGGCGCGGCCGCTCCTCGCAGAGATTGGGCACCGGGGTCCAGACCGGCGCTACTTCTTCCATCGGATGGAAATGCCGGGCGACGAGATCGGCGACATGCGCGGCGATGCCGAGTGACGCCGTAAGACCGGTCGATCGGATGCCGCCGACCGTGATCCAGCGCCGTTCCGGCTGCGCCTCGATCTGGTAGTCCTTGAATTGGGTCGCCGGTCGCAAGCCGGCATAGACCGCGTTCACGCCGATCCCGGCGAGGCCGGGCAGCATCTCCTGGCCCTTCTCGATCAGCATGGCCAGCATCTTCTCATCGACCTCGGCGACGTCGCGGGTCTCCTGGTCCTCGGCGGTGGGACCGACCAGCAGATTGCCGAAGGCGGTCTTGCAGATGACGATGCCCTTGGTGCGCTCGGTCGGCACCGGCAGGATGATCGAGTGCGCGAGATTGGCGGCAGGCTTGTCGAAGACCACGAACTGGCCCTTGCGCGGCGTCACCTTGAACGGGCTCGGCCGGCAGATCGCCTCGACGATGTCGCCGTGGTTGCCGGCGGCATTGATCACCAGCCCCGCCGTGATGCGGCCGCGCTCGGTGACCAGCGACCAGGCGCCGTCGAAGCTGCCGCCGGAAACCGTGCAGCCGCGCCGGATCCGCCCGCCATGGGCGAGGCCCTGCAGCGCATAGGCGAGCGGCGCCGACCAGGGGTCGATGATGTGTTCGCCGGGCACCAGTACGGCGCCCAAAGCATGCGGCGCCAGCTGCGGCTCGCGCCGGCGCAGTTCCGCTGCGGAAATCTCGGTCACATCGGTGACGCCGTTCTGATGCGCCTGCGCGACAATGCTGGGCAGCTTCGCGCGCTGCTCTTCGTTCCAGGCGACCACCAGCGCGCCGGTCTCGACCAGCGGCAGGTTCAAGCGGTTGCGGATCGCGGTGTATTCGCGGTAGCCCGCCTGCATGCAGGCGACTTCCAGCGAGCCCGGCGGCGCGTCGAAGCCGGTATGCAGGATCGCGCTGTTGCCCTTGCTCGCACCGGAGAGGATGTCGTCGCCCTTCTCCAGCAGCAGCGGCTTCAGCCCGGCCAGCGCCAGGCGCCGGAAGATGGCGCAGCCGACCACGCCGCCGCCGATGACGACGACGTCGGCGCGGTCGAACTCCGCCATGATACCGGGCCGGGGGCTAGATCTGGGTCCGGAGATGGAAGGATTTCGGCCGGGTCAGCATCTCGTAGCCGACGCGCGAGAGCGTGGCACCGCGGCCGGAATCCTTCACGCCGACCCAGGCCAGCGCCGGGTCGAGATAGTCGCAGCGATTCATGTAGACCGTGCCGGTGTCGAGCTGATGCCCGATCTTCTTCGCCGCCGCCTCATCCATGGTCCAGAGCGCCGCGGTCAGGCCGAACTTGCTGTCGTTCATCAGCGCGATCGCCTCGTCGTCGGACTTCACCTTCATGATGCCGATGACCGGGCCGAAGCTCTCCTCGGACATGACCGACATCTTGTGATCGACATTGACCAGCACCTGGGGCGCCAGATAGGGCGTGCCCGGCTTGCTGGCAGCGAAGTCTTTCTCGTCGATCAGCGGCTTGGCGCCGGCCCGCACGGCATCGGCGATCTGGCCGCGCACGAACTCGGCGGCGGAAGTGCGGACCATCGGCCCGAGATTGGTGTTCTTATCCAGCGGGTTGCCGAGCTTGTACATGCGGGTGAGGCCGGCGAAGCCCTCGACGAACTTGTCGTAGAGACTCTCATGCACGTAGATGCGCTCGATGGCGCAGCAGCACTGGCCGGAATTGAACATCGCGCCATCGACCAGGTTCTCGATCGCATGATCGAGCATGGCATCGGCGCGAACGTAAGCCGGATCCTTGCCGCCGAGCTCGAGCCCCATCCCCATGAACTTGCCGAGCGCCGCCTGCTGCACCGCATGGCCGCCGGCGACCGAGCCGGTGAAGTTGACGTAAGCCGTCTCTGGCGCCGCGATCACCTTGGCGGTGTCGTCGTGGGTGAGGACCAGGTGCTGGAAGATGCCCTTTGGCAGGCCGGCGGCATCGAAGGCCTGCTGGAACCGCTCGGCGCAGAGCGGGGTCTGCGCCGAATGCTTCAGCACCACGGCATTGCCGGCCATCAGTGCCGGGACGACGCCGTTGACCGAGGTGAGGTAGGGGTAGTTCCAGGGCGCCACGATGAAGACGACGCCCAGCGGCTCGCGGTGGATGAAGCGGGTGAAGCCGGCCTTGTCCTTGGCCTCGATATCGGCCAACGCTTCCGGCGCGATCTGGATCATGTAGCGCGCGCGTTCCTCGAAGCCGCGCATCTCGCCCGGGCTCTGGCTGATCGGGCGACCCATCTGCCGGGTGATCTCCTCCGCCATCGCGTCCTTGTGGGTCAGGAAGATGTCGACGGCCTTGGAGATCAGCTTGCCGCGCTCGGCGACCGGCACCTGCTTCCAGGCGCGCTGCGCCTCGACCGCGGCCTTCAGGGTCGCGGCGATCTCCTGCGGCGTGGCGTAAGGCCGCTCGACATAGACCGAATTGTCGACCGGGGTGATGGTCTTCTGGGTGGCGGACATGTGATCAGCGACTCCTAATTAGATCTCGTCATGGTCCGCGGAGGCGGACCATCCACGAGTTACTTTGTGTTAGGCAAACTCGTGGATGGTACGCCTTCGCGTACCATGACGACCGAGAGGGTGGTGACGGTGTGCAATACCATCCGCATCAGATGATCTCGAAATAGCGGGCGAGTTCCCAATCGGTGATCGCCTTCCTGAACTCGCGCTCTTCCCATTCGCGGGTCGCAGCGTGGTGCTCGACGAACTCGTCGCCGAACAGCTCGCGCGCCGCGGTGGATTTCTTGAGGCGCTGCGCCGCTTCCCAGAGTGTCCGCGGCAGGTCGAATTTCGCGGGGTGTTTCATTTCATAGGAATTGCCGACGATCGGCTTGGTCGGCTCGATCTTGTGCTCGATGCCGTAGAGGCCGGAGCCGATCGAGGCCGCGAGCGCGATATAGGGATTGCAGTCGGCGGCAGCGATCCGGTACTCGACGCGCTGCGACTTCTCCGAACCCGGGATCACCCGCAAGGCGCAGGTGCGGTTCTCGACGCCCCAGGTCGCATCGGTCGGTGCCCAAAAGCCGGGGATGAGCCGCGAGTAGGAATTGACGGTGCTGGCAATCATCGCCAGCACTTCGGGCATCAGTTCCTGCTGGCCGCCGATGAACCAGCGCATCTTGTCGGAGATGTTGTGCGGCTTCTTCTTGTCGTGGAAGACCGGCTTGCCGTCCTTGCCCTTGAGCGAGATGTGGATGTGGCCGGACTGTCCCGGATAGTTGTTCGACCATTTCGCCATGAAGGTCGCCATCATGCCGCGCCGCTGCGCGATCACCTTCATGATGGTCTTGAACAGGGCACCCCGGTCGGCGGATTCCAGGGCGTTGTCGAAGGTGATGGCGGCTTCGAGCACGCCGGGGCCGGTCTCGGTGTGCAGGCCCTCGATCGGCATCCGCATCTTCTCGCAGGTGTCGAGGATCTCGTGATAGAGCTCGGCCCAGACGGTGTTGCGGATCGCCGAATAGCCGAACCAGCCGGGCGTCATCGGCTGCAGGTCCTTGTAGTTCTTCTGCCGGATCGATTCCGGCGTCTCATCGAACATGAAAAACTCAAACTCCAGCGCGGAGTAGACGTCGAAGCCCATCTTCGCGGCACGGTCGAGCACCCGGCGCAGGGTGCCACGCGGGCAAATCGCCTCGGCCTTGTCGGTGAACTCGGCGAGGAACAGCAGCATGCCGCCGCCTTCCATCGGGAGCTCGCGGCAGGTCGAGGGGATGACGCGGACCGGGGCATCCGGGTATGCAGTATGCCAGCCGGTGTATTTCACGTTGTCGAACAGCTGGTCGTGGCTGTCCCAGCCGAGCACCACGTCGCAGAAGCCGAAGCCGTTCTCGAGGGCGGAGAAGAACTTCGCCTTCGACATATACTTGCCGCGCAGGATCGCGTCGCCGTCGAACACGCCGACCTTGACATGGGTCAGGCCGCGTTCCTCGACGATCTTCTTGGCGTCCGCGACGCTCTTCACTTGTTCCGGCTTCAACGGCATTTGGATCAGCCCCCGCTGCTCTTTTGGAGTTTCTTGAAGGAAGGCCGCTACCTTAGCCAGTGGCGCGCAAGCCCGCCACAGATTCCCGCAAAGAAAAGGGGAGGCAGTTGCCTGCCTCCCCCGTCATCGATATCCGGCTGGTATGGCTCAGCCGACGCCGCCGAGGGCGGCCTCTTCCTTGGCGATCTCCGCCTGTCGCTTGGCCACCGCTTCCGGGGTCAGCGGCGGGCCGGCGAAGCGCGCGGCTTCATTGACGAAGGCGAGGGCCAGCAAGATCACTGCACCGACCGCCAGCCAGACGATGGGCGGCAGGCCCAGGAACGCGCCTTCGGCGGCCGTCATCCAGCCCGTCTCCGGCTGGAACCAGAAATAGGCGAGGACAATGCCGGCCGCGGCGACGACCAGCGCGATTGTCCGCGGCTGCCAGATCACGACCAGCGCGATGATGGCAAAGGCGAGGAACTGGCCCACGAGCTGATACGGCGGCTGGAAGCCGACGAAGGCCAGCACACCACCACCGATCACCGCCAGCACGCCGACCAGCTTCGATGCGCCGCCGAGGTCGAACGGCCCCTTCTTCGTCCAGGTCTTGCCCTCGGCGAGGATGCCCGCGCCGATCGGCATGATGTAGGAGACATAGAGGAAGACCGCGCAGCCCGAGGCCAGGATGATATAGGCCTGGGCGTTGGACCCCGCGACCCAGCCCAGGATGAAGCAGAGCACGGCGCCGACGATGATCGCATTGCCGGGCGTGCGATACTGCGGGCTCACCCGGCGCAGGAAGCGCGATGCGCCGGGAATGCCGCCGTCGCGCGAGAAGGCGTAGATCATGCGTGAGAGCGAGGTCATGCCGGCAAGGGCGCAGAGGTAGTTCGAAACCACGATGCCGATCGCGATGATCCACTTGATCCACCACGGCATCAGGTTCTGTTCCAGGGTCCAGCCGAAGACGCCCCAGCCCTTGGCCGCGCCTTCTTCCACGCTCGGCATGGCGAGCAGGACGGCCACCACCAGGATCCAGCCGAACAGGCCGGACCAGAAGACCGAGGTGATCATGCCCTTCGGCACCGAGCGTTGCGCGTCACGGGTTTCCTCGGAGGTGTGACCCGAGGCGTCGAAACCGGTGATCGTGTAGCAGACATGCAGCAGGCCGAGGACGAAGGCGAAGAACAGGCTGGTCGTCGCCGGCCAGGTTCCGGCACCCGGGTCGCCGGTGAAATTCTGGAAGGTGACCAGCCGCGAGAAGTCGAGCGGAACCGGCGAGCCCGCAATCAGGCCGATGATGATGATGATCGAGATCGCGAAAATCAGGTAGCCGGCAAAGTCGGTCAGGATGGTGGTCGCCTTGATGCCGACGTAGTTGAGGATCGCCTGCGTGATGGTGATGACGGCGACCGCGATCAGCAGATGCGTGCCGGTGAAGGTCTCCGGCGCGATGCCGACGATCGGGATCAGCACCAGGTCCTTGAGCAGCAGGTAGACGCCGTAGTTGACCGAGGAAACCACGAACAGCAGCCCGCCCAGATTCAGCCAAGCGGCCGCCCAACCCCAGCCGCGTCCGCCGAGGATCGAGGCCCAGTGATAGATTCCGCCCGCGGTCGGGTAGGCCGAGGCGATCTGGCCCATGGCCGCGGCCACGATCAGCGCGAAGGCCGCACCGACGATCCAGCCGATGCCGATCGATCCGCCGCCCGCCGCGCCCAGCGCCACGGTATAGGCACCGATGCCGCCGGCGAGGATGCAGATGATCGAGAATGAAATCGCGAAGTTCTGGAACACGCCCATGCGCCGGGAGAGTTCCTGGGCATAGCCCATGCTGTGGAGGACTTTTACGTCCTCGTTATGTTGGTCTGCAGACATAATAGTCCCCTTCCCTGTAACCCATGTCGCGACAGTGCCCCCGCCCCGTCATGGGCGGGTCTGTTCGAGCCATTTCTTGTGGATGGTCGCGAATTCCCCCGAGTGTCGGCGGCCTCCGCTTCCCCCTTCGGCCCTGCCTCGACGGCGACCCACGGTCGCTTTACGACTGAAATTATGCCGTTTCGTTAAGAGAGTGTAAAGGCGAGGCCCAGACAGAAAGCTTTCGTCTGTCGTATAAGTAATTGAGACAGATTATAAATTTTGGAACTGTGAAATCTGCGACCCGGCCGATTCTGCTGACCGATTGGTCAACGACTCACCCGCCGCCTTCTCGGAGTTCAGCCCGCGCGACCTCGGCGAAGGCTTCCGAGCGGCGGGTGGGGCGGATCCGTGCCAGGCGCAGCAGGCCGAGCGATTGGGGGCGGACCTTGTCCTTGACCGGGCGATAGACGACCTGGCGGCCGTCGAGGGTCTGCGCGCTCGCGGGCCGCGAATGCATCACCGAGAAACCGTCGCCCGACGCTACCAGCCCGCGCAAGGTCTCGAAGCTCGGCGTTTCCTGGGCAATCCGTGGACGAAGCCCGCGCGACGAGAAGACTGAGAGGAAATAGTCGCGGCTCTGCGGCAGGTTGAGGAGCACCATCGGATACTGGTTGAGCTGCTCCAGCGCGACTTCCTTCTCGCGGGCGAGGCGGTGGCCCTTCGCCAGCACCGCATGCAGCGGCATCGCGACCAGCGGCTCGAAGGCGAGATCCTCGGTGAGGTTGAGGTCGTAGGTGAGGGCGAGCTCGAACTGGCCGGCCGAGAGGCCATCGACCACGCCCTGGACATGATGCTCATGCAAGGTGATGGCGATCGCCGGATGCGCCGCGGTGAAGGCGCGGATCACCCGCGGCATGATGATCGGCGCGAAGGTCTGGAAGCAGCCGACATGAAGCTCGCCCTCCATCGCCTGGCCGAGGCCGACCGCGCCCTGGCGCAACTCCTCGGCATGATCGAGCAGGCTGCGCGCATCCTTGAAGAGACGCGCGCCGGCCGGGGTGAGGCTCAGGCCCTGGGCGTGGTGGCGGATGAAGAGATCGACCTTGAAGCGGTCCTCGAGCTCGGCGATCGCGGCGGAGACCGAGGGCTGGGAGATGTTCAACCGCCGCCCGGCCTCGGTGATGCTGCCGGTCTCGGCCACCGCCACGAAGTAGCGGATCTGCTTCAGGGTAAAGCTCATAGATAATTCCGATCCCGACGACAGGATTAAAAGAATTTCCCTCTGAGGGGCCGGATGTCAATCTGGATCGGGATTGCAGGGGAGCCCGCCATGCTCAGAACCGGTGCGGATTACCGCGACAGCCTCAAGGACGGGCGGCAGGTCTGGATGAACGGCGAGCGGGTCAAGGACGTGACCGCGCACCCCGCCTTCAAGCCGATCGTCGATATCCGGGCCCGGATCTACGACATGGCCCATGAGGCCAAGTTCAAGCCGGTGATGGCCTACGCCGAGGGCAACCAAGAGAACTGCATCGGCTACAAGCTGCCGCATACACGTGAGGACTGGGAGGCGAAGCGCCGCTCGATCGACGCGGTGATGCGGGAGATCAACGGCTACGCGGTGCGGGTCGGCGACGAGACGGTCGGCGAGATGTGGTCGCTCTACGATGGGCGCGACGTCCTGAACGAGGTCGATCCGCAATTCTCGGCCAACATCACCCAGCATATCGACCGGGTGCTCAACACCGACATCTTCCATGTCTCGGCCAACACCGATCCCAAGGGCGACCGTTCCAAGCGCCCGCAGGACCAGGACCCGGACATGCTGCTGCACCTGGTCAAGGAGACGGACAAGGGCATCATCGTCCGCGGCGCCAAATACGAGACCGCGGCGGCCTATGCGAACCAGGCCTTCGTCAAGCCGACGATCGCCAATTGGGGCGACGACAAGCTCTCGGATTATGCGCTGGGCTTCATCTGCGACATGGGTGCCCCGGGGCTGAAGCACATCTGCCGCACCGGTTTCGCCGGCCGCGGCAGGGCCGCGGATTATCCGCTCTCCAACCGCTGCGACGAGGTCGATACCCTGCTGGTGTTCGACGACGTGCTGGTGCCCTGGGAGAACGTGCTGTTCTACCGCCACACCCGCGCCGCGGCTTACATCCGCGGCACCTTGCACCGCTACAGCGCCTATCCCTACACGCTCCGCCTGCTCTATATCGCCGATCTCATGCTGGGCGCCGCGGCCTTCAACGCCAGGCAGACCGGGCTCGACGTGCAGCAGGCGGTGCGCGAAAAGCTGGCGCTGCTGGTGCAGTATCGCGAGACCATCAACGCGCATCTCCTGGCCTGCATCCAGCTCGCGCAGCCGAGCCCGGGCGGCTTGCTGATGCCCAACCCGTCGATGCTCTATACCGGGCGCTATTACGCGATCAACCAGCTCCCCGCCATGATGCACGTCGCGCGCGAGCTCTGCGGCGGCCAGATCTGTGTCACGCCGGACAGCGCCGCCTTCGCCGATCCCGAGATCAGCCAATGGCTCGACAAATACTATTCGGTCAACGAGCATTGGCAGGCGGAAGACCGCCGCCGGCTGCTGGCCTTCGCCCGCGACCTCTTAAACTCCGACCGCGCCGGGCATATGCTCACTTTCGAGCTCTTCGCCCAGTCGCCGCCCTATGCGCACCTCAACGCGATCTACATGAATTACGACGTGAAGGACGCGCTCAACTATGTGAAGGATTGCGCGGGCCTCTCGGACCGCGTCATGGAGCAATGGAGAAAACGCTAAATGGCCTATAGCCACGTTCGCCTGCGGAAGTTCAACACCGCCAAGACCTATCCCGAGCAGAAGCTCGACAACGACCTCTCGATGTCGGTCCGGGCCGGCAATTTCGTCTTCCTGCGCGGCCAGGTCGGCCAGGCGCTGGACGGCAGCAATGTCGGCCTCGGCGATGCCGCCGCCCAGACCGAGCAGGCGATGCAGAACATCAAGCAGCTCCTGGAGGAGCAGGGCGCCAAGCTCGCCGACATCTGCAAGATCACGATCTACCTGACCGATCCGCGCTACCGCGAGGCGGTCTACCGGGTCATCGGCAAGTGGCTGAAGGGCGTCTATCCGGTCTCGACCGGCCTGGTGATCGATGCCCTGGCGCGGCCGGAATGGGTGGTCGAGGTCGATGCCTTCGCGGTCATCCCCGACAGCCGCTTGAAATCCCTGCCCGAACCGGCCGAACATCTGCAGTGGAAGGACACGGCGGACGCCGCCGACAAGAAGTCTTCCAAGAGCAAGGGCAAGCGGAAGAAGAGCAAATGACCTTCTCGATCGCGGGGCGCTGTTCCCGCACCGGCATGTTCGGCATCGCGATCTCGACCTCGTCGATCGCGGTGGCCGCGCGCTGTCCCTGGGCCCGCGCCAGGGTGGGCGCGGTCTCGACCCAGAACGTGACCGATCCCCGGCTCGGGCCGAAGGGGCTGGATCTGCTGCAGCAGGGTCTCTCGGCGCCCGATGCGATGAAGCAGCTGATCGCGCATGCGCCGCACAGCGAATACCGCCAGGTCACCATGATCGACACGGAAGGCCGCACCGCGGTCTGGAGCGGCGCCAAGGTGCTGGGGACCCACGGCGCTGCCGAGGGCAAGAACTGCGTGGCGGCCGGCAACCTGCTGCAGAATCCCGGCGTGCCGCGCGCGATGGTCAGGGCCTTCGAGGCCGAGACCGAGATGACCCTGGCGGAGCGGCTGCTGGTGGCGCTGGAAGAGGCGGTGGTCGCCGGCGGCGAGGCCGGCCCGGTGCATTCCGCGGCCCTGCTGGTGATGGACCAGCAGCCCTGGGCCCTGGTCGACCTGCGGGTCGATTGGGCCGACGAGAATCCGATCGGCGGCGTGCGCAAGCTCTGGGAGGCCTATCGCCCGCAGATGCAGGACTACGTCACCCGCGCGCTCGATCCCTCCGCGGCACCGAGCTACGGCGTGCCGGGCGATCCCGGCCGTTAGGCCCGCTTCTTCTTCTCGCCGCGCTTGAGGATGTAGAGGCAGCTCGCCACCACGATCGCCGCGCCGATCATCATCGGCAGGGTCAGCACGTCCTGCCAGAAGATCCAGCCGATCGCCGTCGCCCAGATCAGGCCGGTATAGTCGAGCGGCGCCACCAGCGACGCTTGCCCGTAGCGGAAGGCCTGGTTCAGGCAGAATTGTCCCGCCGTGCCCATGATGCCGACGGCGATGAACAGCAGCGCGTCATGCAGGTTGGGCGTGATCCAGTAGAACGGCATCGCGCAGCCCAGCACCACGACCACGACCAGGGAATAATAGAAAAGGATGGTGTGGCTGGGCTCGCTGGTCGAAAGCTGGCGCGAGGAAACCTGCGTCGCCGCCCAGAGTGCCGCGGAGATCAGCGCCAGGATCGAGCCCAGCTCCGGTGGTGCCGAGCTCGGGTTGCTCAGCAGCTGGAGGATGCCTTCCGGGTCGAGGCCCTTGGTGCTGGGCTGCGCGATCAGGATCACGCCGACGAAGCCGACGATGACCGCGCTCCAGCGCCGGATGCCGACATGCTCCTTCAGCATCGGGATCGAGATGATGGTGACGAAGATCGGCGAGGCGAGGCCGATGCAGACCGCGGTCGGCAGCGGCACCAATTTGAGCGCCAGGTAGAAGCAGAGCATGGTGAGGAGATTGCAGGCCGAGCGGATGAGATGCCCGCCGATGCGCCGGGTCTTCAGGCTGCCGAGGCCATGGCCGCTGCCGGCGGCGAAGGCCAGCATCATGCACAAGCCCAGCGAGTATCGCAGGAAGGCGATCTGGCCGACCGTATAGCCGTCGGCGAGCCACTTCACCAGCCCGTCCATCGAGGTCAGCAGGAAGGCCTGGGCCAGCATATAGACGACGGCCCGGCCCGGCTGGTTGCGCAAAGCCGGCTGGGCAGACCCCGGCTCGGGGGTGCCGACGTCCACGGTCGATTGTTGGGTCACGTTGCCAGCAGACCTGCTGAAAGGGTAGTGTTGGCCGAATTATGCAATTCTGCCCATCAGTTGGCCAGGGGCTTGGCCCCATTCTTGAGTAATTCTCATGCCGCTAGACTTCGTCCATTCCGCCTGCCCGCATGACTGCCCTTCGACCTGTGCGCTCGAAGTCGAGCGGCTGGCTCCGGATCGCATCGGCCGCGTGCGGGGCGCCTCCGAGAATCCCTACACCGCCGGCGTCGTCTGCGCGAAGGTCGCGCGCTATGCCGAACGCCAGCATCACCCCGACCGGCTGGCCCAACCTTTGCGCCGCGTTGGCCCCAAGGGCGGCGGGCGCGACGCCTTCCGGCCGATCTCCTGGGACGATGCGCTGGACGAGATCGCGGAAAAGTTCGTCGCCGCCGAGCAGAAATACGATTCGACCGCGGTCTGGCCCTATTTCTACGCCGGCACCATGGGCCTGGTGCAGCGCGACGGCATTCACCGCCTGCGCCATGCCAAGCGCTATTCGCTGGAGAAGGAGACCATCTGCGTCGCGCTCTCAGATGCCGGCTGGATGGCCGGCGTCGGCGTCATGCGCGGCGTCGATTCCCGCGAGATCGACGAATCCGACCTGATCGTGGTCTGGGGCGGTAACCCGGTCGCGACCCAGGTCAACGTGATGACCCATATCTCGCGCGCCCGCAAGAATCGCGGCGCCAAGCTGGTGGTGGTGGATCCCTATCGCACCGGCACGGCGGAAGCCGCCGACACGCATCTGATGCTGAAGCCCGGCACCGACGGCGCGCTCGCCGCGGCGGTCATGCATGTGCTGTTCGCCGAGGGCTTCGCCGATCGCGACTACATGGCGAAATATGCCGACGACCCGACCGGGCTCGAGGCGCATCTGCGCGCGAAGACGCCCGAATGGGGCGAGAGCGTCACCGGCGTTCCGGCCGAGGAGATCCGGAAGTTCGCGCGGCTCTACGGCAGCACCAAGCGCGCCTATATCCGCGTCGGCTACGGCTTCTCGCGCACCCGCAACGGCGCCGGCAGCCTGCATGCGGTGACCTGCCTGCCGACCGTGACCGGCGCCTGGCAGCACAAGGGCGGCGGCGCGCTCTATTCCAATCGCTCGATTTATCATCTCGACAATGCGCTGATCACCGGCGCGGAGATGAAGGATCCTTCGATCCGCGCGCTCGACCAGTCGCGGATCGGCGCGGTGCTGACCGGCGACAAGCGCGATTTGGGTGACGGCCCGCCGGTCACGGCGCTGCTGATCCAGAACACCAACCCCATGGTGGTCTGCCCGGATCTCAAGAAGGTGCACCAGGGCTTCGCCCGCGAGGACCTGTTCGTCGCCGTGCATGAGCAGTTCATGACCGAGACCGCGGCGGTCGCGGATATCGTTCTGCCCGCCACCACCTTCCTGGAGCATGACGACATCTACCGCGCCAGCGGCCACAGCTTCCTGCAGGCGACGAAGAAGGTGGTCGAGCCCTATGCCGAGGCGCGGCCCAATCACTACGTCATCTGCGAGCTCGCCAAGCGCCTGGGTTGCACCCAGCGCGGCTTCTTCATGAGCGAGTGGGAGCTGATCGACGACATGCTGAAGAAGTCGGGCTGGCCTGGCGCCGACGAGATCTATGCCAAGCACTGGCATGACTGCATGCCGGCGTTCGAGACCGCGCATTTCCTCGACGGCTTCGGCCATGCCGACAAGAAGTTCCACTTCCACGCCAATTGGGCGAGGCTCGGCAGCGATGTGCAGGGCATGGCCGACCTGCCGGATTTCTCGCCCGTCATCGATGCCGCCAACGACCAGCATCCGTTCCGCCTGGTCGCCGCACCGGCCCGCCAGTTCCTGAACTCGACCTTCACCGAAACGCCGGGCTCGCGCGGGCGCGAGCGGCGGCCGACCTTGCTGCTGCATCCGGAGGATGCGCAGAAGCTCGGCATCGCCGAAGGCGGCAAGGTCGAGGTCGGCAACCGCCAGGCGACGATCTCGCTGCATGCCGGGTTGTTCGACGGGCTGCAGCGCGGCGTGGTGGTGATCGAAAGCATCTGGCCCAACGCGGATTTTCCGGACGGGCTCGGCGTCAATGCGCTGACCAGCGCCGATCCCGGCAAGCCGGGAGGCGGGGCCGTGTTCCACGATACGGCGGTCTGGGTTCGGTCCGCCGCCTGAGCATGCGTATGCATCATGGAGAGTGAGCGGCCGTGGGAGTTGGCCGTGCCCAGAATCGCACAGGGACTATCGGGGGATAGCATGAGCGCGAAGCCTTACATTATCGTCGTCGGCAACGAGAAGGGCGGGTCGGGCAAATCGACCGTCGCCATGCATGTGATCGTGGCGCTGCTGCTGGACGGATATGACGTCGGATCGATCGACCTCGATTCCCGGCAAGGAACGCTGACCCGCTATTTCGAGAACCGGCAGCACACGGCGGAGAGCCTGCCGAAGAAGCTGCCGCTGCCCGAGCATGTCTCGATCGCCCGCAGCAAGGCCACCTCGGTCACGGAAGCGACCGAGGAAGAGGCCGAGGCCCTGGACCTGGCGCTGAAGCAGCTCGGCAAGATGGATTTCATCGTCATCGACACGCCGGGCAGCGACAGCACCCTGTCGCGCCGGGCGCATATCCTGGCCGATACCCTGATCACGCCCTTGAACGACAGCTTCCTCGATCTCGACGTGCTGGGGCGGGTCGACAAGACCGGCAAGAGGGTGACCCGGCCCAGCATCTATGCCGAGATGGTCTGGGACCAGAGGAAGCGCCGGGCGGCGGCCGGCGGCAAGCCGATCGACTGGGTGGTGTTACGCAACCGCCTCACCACGCTGGACGCCCGCAACAAGCGGGAGATCGCCCGGCTGCTGGGCGAGCTTTCCAAGCGGATCGGCTTCCGGATCGTCCCCGGCTTCACCGAGCGGGTGATCTTCCGCGAGCTTTTCCCGCGCGGGCTGACCCTGCTGGACCTGACCAAGGTTGAAAGCGGAATTGAATTGGCCATGTCGCATGTCGCCGCACGCCAGGAAATTCGCGAGCTTGTCACCGCCCTGAAACTGCCGGGAACCCGCAAGGCGAAGCGGAGTTGATGACGGCACGGGATTGTGTCACCAATCCCCTTAGTCTCCCCAAGCTTCGAGGACCAATCCATCATGCGAAAGCCTGTGCGCAAGGCCATCTTCCCGGTCGGCGGTCTCGGCACGCGTTTCCTGCCCGCCACCAAGGCGATGCCGAAGGAAATGTTGCCGGTCGTGGACAAGCCGCTGATCCAATACGCGGTCGAAGAGGCCCGCGCCGCCGGGATCGAGGAATTGATCTTCGTCACCGGCCGCGGCAAGAGCGCGATCGAGGACCATTTCGACTATTCCTATGAATTGCAGGACACGCTGAAGGCCCGCGGCAAGAAGGCCGACCTCAAGGTGGTCGAGAGCCTGCTGCCGACCCCCGGCAACATCACCTATACCCGCCAGCAGGAACCGCGCGGCCTCGGCCATGCGGTCTGGTGCGCCCGGCACCTCATCGGCGGCGAGCCCTTCGCCGTGCTGCTGGCCGACGACCTGGTTCAGGCCGAGGTGCCGTGCCTGAAGCAGATGGTCGATGTCTACAACAAGCTCGGCGGCAACCTGGTCGCGGTGATGGACGTGCCGCGCGAGCATACCGACCGCTACGGCATCCTGAAGACCGGCGGCGAGAGCCGCGGCGTCGTGGAGGCGCTGGGCCTGGTCGAGAAGCCGAAGCCGGATGTGGCGCCCTCGACGCTCTCGATCATCGGCCGCTACATCCTGCAGCCGGAGGTGATGGACCATCTCGGCGCCCAGGAGCCGGGCGCCGGCGGCGAGATCCAGCTGACCGACGCCATGGCCAAGATGACCGGCCGCGGCCGCTTCCACGGCCTCCGCTTCAAGGGCCGCCGCTTCGATTGCGGTGATAAGGTGGGCTGGATCGAGGCCAACATGGCCTATGCCATCGCCCATCCGCAGATCGGCAAGGCCTCGAAGCAAAGCGTGCTCGACGCCGCAGCGGCGCTGAAGAACTAGACGCGTTGCCGCCTCTCGCACTCTCCCCTAGCATGCGTCGCATGCCAGGGGAGAGTCGCGCATGAATCCCGAAGAGTTCCGCAAGGAAGGCCACCGGCTGATCGACTGGATCGCCGATTATCGCGCCGGTGTGGCGAAGCGTCCGGTGATGGCGCAGGTGAAGCCGGGCGAGATCCGCGCCCGGCTGCCGAAGGCGCCACCGCAGCAGCCGGAATCCTTCGACGCGATCTTCGCCGATCTCGAGCCGCTGATCGCCGCCGGCACCTCGCATTTCCAGCACCCGCGCTTCTTCGGTTACTTCCCCGCCAACAGCGATCTTGCCTCGGTGCTCGGCGACTACCTGAGCACCGGCTTGGGCGTGATCGGCCTCTCCTGGCAGTCGAGCCCCGCTTTGACCGAGCTCGAAGAGGTGATGACCGACTGGATCCGGCAGATGATCGGCCTCGGTGATGCCTGGCACGGCGTGATCCAGGACACGGCGTCAACCAGCACCCTGGTGGCCCTGATCTCGGCGCGGGAGAAGCTCTCCAACTACTCTCTGGCGAAAGGCGGAATCCAGGCCGAGCCGGCGCCGTTGGTGGCCTATGTCTCCGGCCACGCGCACAGCTCCGTCGACAAGGCGGCGACCTTGGCCGGGTTCGGCGCCGCGAACATCCGCCATGTCGCCGTCGATGCCGACTTCGCGATGCAGCCCGACGCATTGCGCGCGGCCATCGAGCAGGATCGCGCCGCAGGCCTGAAGCCTTGCGCCATCGTTGCCAGCGTCGGCACCACCACGACCACCGCCGTCGATCCCGTGAAACCCATCGGCGCCCTCGCCAAGGAGTTTGGGCTCTGGCTGCATGTCGATGCGGCCATGGCCGGCTCGGCAATGGTCCTGCAGGAATGCCGCTGGATGTGGGAGGGGATCGAGGACGCGGATTCCCTCATTCTCAATCCCCACAAGTGGCTCGGCGCCGCCTTCGACTGCTCGACCTATTTCGTCAGGGACCCGCAGCACCTGATCCGGGTCATGAGCACCAACCCGAGCTACCTGCAGACCAGCGTCGACGGTGCGGTGGTGAACTATCGCGACTGGGGCATTCCCCTGGGTCGCCGCTTCCGCGCCCTCAAGCTCTGGTTCCTGCTGCGCGCCAACGGCGTCGCGGCCCTGCAGGCGCGCCTCCGGCGCGACATCGCCAATGCAAGATGGCTCGCCGACGAGGTGAGGAAGACGCCGGGCTGGCGGGTGCTGGCGCCGATCCATCTGCAGACCGTCTGCATCCGGCACGAGCCGGCGGGACTTTCCGGCGAAGCCTTGGACCGGCACACGCTTGCCTGGGCCGACGCGATCAACCAGTCCGGCGGCGCCTATGTGACCCCGGCGACGCTGGACGGGCGCTGGATGGTCCGCGTGTCGATCGGCGCCATCCCGACCGAACGCGCGGACGTGGCAGCATTCTGGAAACTGGCGCAGGACTGCGCGGTGTCAGCGCACTAACTTCGCCAGCAGCCGGTCGATCGCGTTCTCGAGCGTCTTGCGCTCGGCTGCGCTGAGATCGTCCAGCAGATGCCGCGCGAACTCCGCCGCCTTCGGCGCGAGATCGTCATAGGCGGCCTTGCCCTTGGCCGTTAGGACGAGCGGCTCTTCGCGGCGGTCCTCGTCGCTGTCGCCGCGGCGCACGAAACCGATCCGCTCCAGCTCGGCGACCGCGCGGCTGACCTTGGTCTTGTGCATCCGGCTGTGGGCGACGATGGCCTTGGCGGTGATCGGCGCGTATTGGCCGAGATGCGCCAGGACCCGCCATTCGGGAACGGCCAGCCCGTATTCTTCCTTATAGATCCTGGACAAGGCGCGGCTGACCGCCTCCGCCAGGATGTCCAGGCGGTAGGGCAGAAAACGGTCCAAATCGAGATCGGCGGCCTTGACCATTGGTATCACTTGCAACTATATTAGTTGCGAATGTAATCGTATCCGGACGACTTGTCCAGCGGGAGGCTCCCATGAGCAGCGCCAAATACATCGCATTCCCGAAGGTCGAGGGCCTCGCCTCGCGCCAGGCCCATGCCGACCTGCCCGAGGGCACCTTCGAGCGCGAGCTCGGCAAGGAAGGCTTCTTCGGCCCGGCGACGCATATGTATCACCGCCACGCGCCGACCGGCTGGCGACGTTGGGAAGGGCCGCTGCGGCCCCGCGCCTATGACCTGACCTCGCTGCAGGGCGGCAACTCGCCCTGGGACGCGAAGCTGGTCCTGCACAATGCGGCGGTGAAGATGCGGCAATGGCGCTTCTCCGGGAAGATGGATCATCTGGTGCGCAACGCCGACGGCGACGAACTGCTGTTCATCCACCAGGGGGCCGGCGCGCTTTATTGCGACTACGGGCATCTGCCGTTCGTGACCGGCGACTACATCGTGTTGCCGCGCTCCACCATGTGGCGGATCGAGACCACTTCGCCGGTCACCATGCTCCTGTTCGAATGCAGCAACGGCACCATCCGCTCGCCGGAGCGCGGCTCGGTCGGCCGCCATGCGGTCTATGACGAGGCGATGCTGGAGACGCCGCGGATCGACGACGCCTTCAAGGCGCAATACGACGAGCAGGAATGGTCGGTGGTGGTGAAGCGCCGCGACCTCGCCTCCACCGTCACCTATCCCTTCAACCCGCTGGATGCGGTGGGCTGGCACGGCGATCTCGCGCCGGTGCGCCTCAACGTCGCCGACATCCGGCCGCTGATGAGCCACCGCTATCACCTGCCGCCCTCGGCCCACACCACTTGGGTCGGCAGCCGCTTCGTGATCTGCACCTTCGTGCCGCGGCCGTTCGAGACCGACCCCGGCGCCTTGAAGGTGCCGTTCTTCCACAACAACGACGATTACGACGAGGTGATCTTCTACCACGAAGGCGATTTCTTCAGCCGCGACAACATCAAGCCCGGCGTCATCACCTGGCATCCCTGCGGCTTCACCCACGGCCCGCACCCGAAGGCGCTGCAGCGCATGTATGAGGCGGCAAAGCCCGCGACCGACGAATATGCGGTGATGCTGGACACCCGCGATGCCCTGGACGCCGGACCGGAGATGGACGGGGTCGAGATGCACGCCTATGCGGAAAGCTGGATGACGCCCGAGCCGGTGAAGGCGCCGAAGCGCCAATGAAGCTCGCCACCATCCGCGCCGGATCGCGCGACGGACAGCTGGTCGTGGTCTCGAAGGATCTCAGCCGCTGCCTCTCGGTCATGCCGATCGCGACCTTGCAATCCGCGCTCGACGAGTGGGATGCGGTTCGCCCATCGCTGCAGGTCTACTCCGACCGGGTGAATGCCAGCGACAGAGGCACACAGCCTTTCGATCCGAAGAACTGTCTGTCGCCGCTACCGCGCGCCTATCAATGGGCCGACGGCTCGGCCTATGTGAATCACGTGGCGCTGGTGCGCAAGGCCCGCGGCGCCGAGATGCCGGAGAGCTTCTGGACCGATCCCCTGATGTATCAGGGCGGCTCGGATTCCTTCCTCGCACCCAATGACCCGATCCGCGGCGATGAGAGCTGGGGCATCGACTTCGAGGCGGAGATCGCCGTCGTCACCGGCGACCTGCCGATGGGCGCCTCGGTCGATCAGGCGCGCAAGGCGATCCGCCTCGTCATGTTGGTGAACGACGTCTCGCTCCGGAATCTCATTCCCGGCGAGCTTGCCAAGGGATTCGGCTTCTTCCAGTCGAAGCCGAGCTCGGCCTTCGCGCCGGTCGTGGTGACGCCGGATGAACTGGGCGATGCCTGGGACGGCGGGCGATTGCATCTGCCGCTGCTCTCGACGCTGAACGGCAAGGCCTTCGGCAAGCCGAACGGCGGCATCGACATGACCTTCGATTTCCCGACCCTGATCGCCCACGCGGCGAAGTCGCGGCCGCTGGCGGCGGGGACGATCATCGGTTCCGGCACGGTCTCCAACCGCGGCGCCGATGGCGGGCCGGGCAAGCCGGTGGGCGAGGGCGGGGTCGGCTATTCCTGCATCGCCGAGCAGCGGGTGGTGGAAACCATCCTGACAGGGTCGGCGAAGACGCCGTTCCTCAAATCCGGCGACCGGGTGCGGATCGAGATGCTGGGCGCCGACGGGGTCTCGATCTTCGGCGCCATCGACCAGCTGGTGGAAGCGGCTTCCCGCTGACCGCGCGTCGCGCTATACCGCGACCATGAGCGACAAGATCCGCATCGGCATCGACCTCGGCGGCACCAAGATCGAAGTCCTGGCCATTGACCGCGACGGCAAAGAGCTGACGCGCCACCGCGTCGCGACGCCGCGCCACGACTACGCAGGCTCGATCAAGCTGATGGCCGAGCTGGTCGCGCGGCTGGAAAGCGAGACCGGCAAGAGCGGCACGGTCGGCGTCGCCATTCCCGGCTCGATCTCCGCGGTCACCGGCCTGATTAAGAACGCCAACTCGGTCTGGCTGAACGGCAGGCCGCTCGACAAGGATCTCTCGGCGGCGATGGGCCGCGAAGTGCGTTGCGTCAACGACGCCAACTGCCTCGCGGTCTCGGAAGCGACCGATGGTGCGGGCGCCGGTGCGGCCGTGGTCTTCGCCGCGATCCTCGGCACCGGGACCGGCGCGGGCATCGCCTTCCAGGGGCGCGCGCATAACGGCCCCAACGGAATCGCCGGGGAGTGGGGCCACAACCCGCTGCCCTGGCCGAGTGCTGGTGAGTATCCGGGGCCGGCCTGCTATTGCGGCAAGCATGGCTGTCTCGAAACCTGGATCTCCGGCAGCGGGCTCGAAGCCGATTACGAGCGCAACACCGGCACGCACTGCACCGGGCGCGAGATCCTGGCGCTCAGCGTTGCCGGCGATGCCGTGGCGGAGGCGGCGGTGCGGCGCTATGAAAGTCGCCTGACCCGCGGCCTCGCTCATGTGATCAACGTGCTCGATCCCGATGTGATCGTGCTCGGCGGCGGCATGTCGCGGATCGAGCGGCTCTACCCGGCGCTGAACGCGAATCTCAGGGACTATGTCTTCGGCAGGGAGTTCGCGACGCCGATCCGCCCCGCCTTGCACGGCGATTCCAGCGGCATCCGCGGCGCTGCCTGGCTCTGGCCGAAGGACTAGGGATCGAGGTGGCGGGAGACCGTCACCTCTTCGCCGAAGATCCCGCGCGGGCGCAGCAGCAGGATCGCCGCCATGATCACGCCGATGGCGACGATCTGCAAAGCGGCGGCGCGGGCCTGCTGCTCGGGCGGGAAGATCTCGGTCATCGCGGCGCCCGAGGCGCTCCACAGCGCCCAGACCACGATGGCGCCGAGCACCGCACCCTTGTTGTTGCCGGAGCCGCCGATGATCAGCATGGCCCAGGTCTGGAAGGTGATCGCCGAGAGATAATTCTCCGGCGCGATGAAGCCGATGAAATGCCCCTGCACCGCGCCGGCCAGGCCCATCACCGCGCTGCCGAGCACGAAGGCCTGCAGGCGGAAGAGATTGGCATTCTTGCCGATCGCCCGCGCCGCGGTCTCGTCCTCGCGGATCGCCCGCAGCACCCGGCCCCAGGGGCTGCGCACTAGGCGCTCCAGGGCGAGGAAAACCACCAGGGTCACCGCGGCGACCAGGCCGAGGTTGGCGAGGTTGAAGGCGAGCGGATTCTCCGCGAGCGCGTTGAACGGCCGCGGGATGAAGGCGATGCCGAAGGGTCCGCCGGTGACGCTCTGCGCGTTCAGGGCGAAGAGCTGGATCACGATGGCGATGCCGAAGGTGGTGATGGCGAGATAGTCGGCGCGGAGCCGGAGCGTGATCGCGCCGATGACCGCGGCGGCAATGCCGGCGCCGATCATGGCGCCGATCCAGCCCACCGCAATCGGCAGGCCGTAGCCGCCCCAATGCTCGCCGGCCGGCGTGGTCAGCATGGCGGAGATGTAGGCGCCGATCGCGACGAAGCCGGCGACGCCGACGTTGAAGAGACCGGTCTGCCCCCATTGCAGGTTGAGGCCGAGGCAGATCAGCGCATAGGAGAGCGCGGTGGTGAGGAAGAAGGAGAGATAGGCGACGACTTCCATCATCCGCCCTCCTGCTTCCCGAAGAGACCGGCGGGGCGCACCAGCAGCACGGCGATCAGCAGCAGGAAGGCGACGGCGGCGCGATACTCGGCGCCGACGTACCGCACCGCCATCGATTCCGCGAGGCCGACGATGAGCCCGCCGACCACCGCGCCGGGCACGCTGCCGATGCCGCCCAGGATCGCCGCCGCGAACATCGGCAGCAGCAGGTCGAAGCCCATATGGGGCCGGATCTGCACCGTGATCCCGGCGACGATGCCGGAGGCGCAGGCCAGCGCGCCACCGATCAGCCAGGTCTTGCGGATGACGCCGGCGACGTCGATGCCGGCGACCGCGGCGAGATTGGGGTTCTCGCTGACCGCACGCATCGCGCGGCCGATGGTCGTCCGGGTGATCAGGAGATGCATGCCGACGACCAGGATCAGCGTGAGGACCAACATCAAGAGCTGGTCTGGCGTCACCCTTATGCCGAAGCCGATCGGTATGGCGATCTGCAGCTCGCGGCTGAAATATTGCGGCTCGGCGGTAAACAGGAACTCGAGCAGCGCGCGCAGGGCCATCGAGGCGCCGAAGCTCGCCATCACCAGCACGATGGCATTGCCGTGCTTGCGCAGCCTCGCGAACAGCAGCCAGTCCAGCGCCAGCGCGAGGCATCCGGTGAAACCCATGGCGATCACGCCGGCGATCAGCACCGCCCAGCCGACCGAGAAGGGGCCGATCGGCGCCAGCTCCAGGCCGATGCCGAGACCGATCAGTCCGGCGATCACCAGCGCGGCATAGGCGCCCCAGGCGATGAACTCGCCATGCACGAAATTGGCGAAGCCGAGAATGGAATAGGTGAGGGTGACGCCGATGGCGCCCAATCCCACCATCGCCCCGATCAGCAACCCGTCGGCCAGGAATTGCAGGCTCATGGCGTCGCACCCGCCGGCGACACCGGATCGCCGCCGAAATAGAGGTGCGCGATGATCGGATCGTCACGTAAGACGGCCGCCGGCCCGTCATGCCGGTTGCGGCCCTCGGCCAGGACATAAGCGCGGTCGGCCAGCGCCAGGGCCGCGCGCACGCTCTGCTCGACCAGCAGGATGGCGACGCCGGATTCGCGCACCCGTTTCAAGGTCTCGAAGACTTCCGCCGCGACCTTCGGCGAGAGGCCGGCCGAGGGCTCGTCCAGCATCAGCACCTGGGGCTCGACCAGCAGGGCGCGGGCGACGGCCAGCATCTGCCGCTGCCCGCCGGAAAGCCGGCCGGCGGTCAA